>JAUXXW010000121.1 GCA_030684775.1 Pseudomonadota bacterium | reverse complement strand
ATGTTGGGCACGCGCAGCGACGCCCAACCTACACCCCGAGGCTCCCTCAGGACGCCTCGCGGGGGGCGCTACTTTAGAAAACGCTGATTTGCCTGTTACAATTTGCAGCGTTTCGCGAGCGTTTCAGATTGAAACCTCGGTTTGGCCCCCCATCTGGCCGACATTTCCGGCCATTTTTTCCGCCGATTCGCCATGTTCTTTAGTCGATACTGCCCATGAATGCCATAGCCCGTTTCCTCCCCTTCCTGCGCTGGTTTCCACTCAAAGGCGATCTTTTCAAGGCGGACTTCATCGCCGGGGTGACGGTGGCGCTGGTGCTGATTCCCCAGTCCATGGCCTACGCGCAGTTGGCGGGCATGCCGGCCTATTACGGCCTCTACGCGGCTTTTCTGCCGGTGGCGGTGGCGGCCTTGTTCGGCTCATCCAACTTCCTCGGCACCGGCCCGGTGGCGGTGGTTTCACTGCTGACCGCCTCTTCCCTGGCGGTGCTGGCGCCGCCCGGCTCGGACCAGTTCATCGCCCTGGCGATCCTGCTGACCCTGATGGTCGGGCTGTTCCAGCTTTCCCTGGGGGTGTTGAAGCTGGGGGTGATCGTCAACTTCCTGTCGCATCCGGTGATCGTGGGCTTCACCAACGCGGCGGCCATCATCATCGGCCTGTCCCAGGTGTCCAAGCTGTTCGGCGTCTCCATGGGGCGCAGCGAAAGTTTCATGAAAGACATCTGGGGCGTGATGCAGCAGTTGGGTGAAACCCATCTGCCGACATTGGCCATGGGCGTGGCCGCCATCGTCGTGATGTGGGCGGTGAAGCGTTTCCGGCCCAAGTGGCCCGGCGTATTGATCGCCGTGGTCCTGGCCACGGTGGTGTCCTGGGCCATCGGCTTCGAGCGCAACCTGGATGGCAAGGTGGAAGAACTGGCCTCCCCGCAACTCAAATCCATGGTCACCCAATTGGTGGCGTCGCAGCAAAAGCTGGCCGCGCTGGAGGTGGACAAGTCCGACAAGACCGCGGCGCTCCTGGCCGCGGAAAAAGCGGAGGGCCACGGCACCGCGCACCTGGCGGAACTGGAATACCAGATGGAATTGGCCGCCATCGCCGCCAAGTCGGCCGCGGAAGAAGTGGACAAGCGGAAGAAGGCGCTGCGCAAGATCGCCGTGGTTCGGGTGCCGGGTGTCGAGGGCGCCAACGCGGCCCTCTACATGGCCGAGGATCTGCCCAGCGGCCTGGAGACCGATGGCCACACCTATCGCGTCCGCAAGGTGGCCGGCGGCAATTTCAAGCTGGTCGGCGGCGGCGAGGTGGTGGGCGCCATCCCGGAGGGCCTGCCCTCGGTGTCCATGCCCAGCCTGAACCTGGACGCCGTCTTCTCCCTGCTCTCCGCCGCCATCGTCATTTCCCTGGTCGGCTTCATGGAAGCCATCTCCATCGCCAAGGCGCTGGCGGCCAAGGCCAAGCAGAAAGTGGACCCCAACCAGGAATTGATCGGCCAGGGCCTGGCCAACCTCGCCGGCAGCTTCACGCAGGCCTTTCCTTCTTCGGGTTCCTTCTCGCGGTCGGCGGTGAACTTCAACGCCGGCGCGGCGACCGGACTCGCCTCGGTGATCACCGCCGGCTTCGTGCTGCTCACCCTGCTGTTCCTGACGCCGCTGCTCTTCCACCTGCCGCAGGCGGTGCTGGCGGCCATCATCATCATGGCGGTGATCGGCTTGGTGAACTTCGAGGCGATCAAGCACGCCTGGCAGGCCAGCCGCCATGACGGTGTGGCCGCCGGCATCACCTTCGTCGCCACCCTGATCTATGCGCCGCACCTCGACAACGGCATCCTGGTCGGCGCCGGCCTGGCCATCCTGCTCTACCTCTATCGCACCATGCGGCCCCGCGTGGCCATCCTCGGCCGCTACCCCGACGGCACCCTGCGCGACATCAAGGTGCACCCGAACCTGCCCACCAGCGAACATGTGGTGGCCATGCGTTTCGACGGTTCCCTCTACTTCGCCAACATCTCCTTCTTCGAGGACGCGGTGCTGGAAGCGGTGGCGGACAACCCCAACGCCAAGTACGTGCTCATCGTCGGCGACGCGGTGAACCAGATGGACGCGTCCGGCGAGGAAGTGGTGCACCACCTGGTCAGCCGGTTGCGCGAGGGCCATGTGGAGATCGTGTTCTCCGGTTTCAAGAAACAGATACTCGATGTGATGCGTTCCACCGGCCTGTTCGAACTGGTCGGCCAGCACAACATCTTCGCCACCGAGGATCAGGCCCTGACCGCGATCTACGAGCGTCTGGCCGACGTGGCTCAGGACGACCTGTTCTGTGTGGTGAAGCCGACGCCGGCTCCAGTCGCCGCCTGATCGCCGGCCTGGGCGCGGCGTGCTGAGGACACTGCTTCTCCTGCCTCTGCTCGGCGCGCTGCTGATCGTTTTTCTCCCCTCGCGTTCGGGCGCGCTCATCCGCCGCGCCGCGATCGCGGCGGCGGCGGTGACGCTGGGCTGGAGCCTGTGGCTGGCCTCCGCCTTCGATCCCACGGTCGCCAGCGTGCAACTGATCGAAAGCCATGTCTGGAACCCGCGCCTGGGTAGCGCCTTCACCCTCGGCGTCGACGGCATTTCCCTGCCGCTGGTCTGGCTGGCGACGCTGCTGGCCTTCATCGCCGTGCTCGCCTCCGCCGGCATCAAGGACAAACCCAAGGGTTACTACATCCTGCTGTTGCTGCTGGAAGCGGCCATGCTGGGCGTGTTCATGGCGCGCGACTGGTCCTTGTTCTATGTGTTCTGGGAACTGACCCTGCTGCCGTTGTTCTTCCTGATCGACCGCTATGGCGGCAAGAACCGCAGCCACGCGGCGCTCAACTTCGTGCTCTACACCATGGGCGGCTCGGTGTTCATGCTGATCGCCCTGCTCATGCTCTACGACGTGGCGCCCGGCCATTCCTTCGACATGGGCGTGATCCGGGAGGGCGCGCGGCTGTTGCCGGAAGCCACCCAGATCGGCATTTTTCTCGGTCTCCTGATCGGGTTCGGCGTCAAGATGCCGATCTTTCCCTTGCACGGCTGGCTGCCCCTTGCCCACGTCGAGGCGCCCAGCCCGGTGTCCATCCTGCTTTCCGGCATCCTGCTCAAGATGGGCGCCTATGGATTGATCCGCGCGGTCTGGATGCTGCCCGCCGCCGCCGAGGCGCTGCAAGGCCTGCTCATGGCGCTGGGCATGATCAGCCTGGTCTACGGCGGCGTACTGGCCTGGAAACAGAGCGACCTGAAAGCGATCGTGGCCTATTCCTCGGTTTCGCACATGGGCGTGGTGTTGCTCGGCCTGGCCGCCCTGAATACCGCCGGCCTTACCGGCGCGGTGATGCAGATGGTGGCGCACGGCCTGGTGGCGGGCGCGCTGTTCCTGCTCATCGGTCTCCTGTACGAACGCACCCATACCCGCGAACTCGCCGATTACGCCTCGCTGGTGAAAGTGATGCCGCGCTTCGCCTTCTTCACCGTGCTGGCCTTCCTCGCCGCCGTCGGCATGCCCGGCACCGCCGGCTTTGTCGCCGAATTGCACGTCCTGGTCGGCGGCTTCGAACGCTGGGGCGCCTGGATGGCGCTGCTCTCACTCACCGTGTTGATCAGCGCCGCCTACGCCATCCGCACCATCGGGCGCCTGATCACCGGCCCGGTATCGGTACGGATGCAGCATCTGCCCGACCTCACCCGCGGCGAATTCACCGCCGCCGCCGTGCTCACCGCCGGCAGCCTGATCATCGGCTTCTATCCGGCGCCGATGCTGTCCCTGATCGCCGCCTCGGTCGGTCGCTACGCGCACTTGTTCGCCGTATGACCCGTCCTCAAACGACGCCCCGGCACGCCTGGCTCCACGATCTGCTGCATCACCTGGAGCACATCCTGCCGGCGCAGGCGCCGATCAAGGACTTCGTCCACCACAACACCCTGCACGGTTTCCAGGAGCGGCATTTCCGTGATGCCCTGGCGGCGGCGGAAGCGGCCACCGGCAATCACGGCTATCAACCCCCGGAAGTCTTCCGTGCTTATTTCCAGCAGGGCCGCATCGACCTCTCCGATCTCGATGCCGCGCTCGACGAAACCCCGGAACTGCGCGCCGACGAAGCCTTGCCGGGCGGTATCCAGCGCCGCGATGCGCTGCTGGCCGCGCTTCGGTTCGACCTCAAGCCGTTGCCGGACGCCAGTCTGAACTGGCGCATCGACGAACTCGCCGCGCTGACCCGTTTCCAGGATGAAGTGCCGGAGGCGGCGCGACAGCGGCTGCTGGACGGAGGCGGCGGCGAGGCGGAAGTGGTATCGGCGTTATGGCATGCCTGTGGTCGGGTACTGGGTGGGGAGACGGCGGCGACGGGGGTGGAATCCGAGGGCACATCCCGGTCGGACGAAGTCGCCCTGCTCTGGGATCGGCACAGGATCAAACAAGAGGCGGAACGGGAACTTGCCGGCCTGATGTCACAGTTCGCGCATGGGCTCAGCCTGCGTGGCCTGTTGCTGCGCCTGACCGGGCGTGACCTCATGGAAGGACAGCGGCCTTACCTGATCCGGCATTTTGCCGCGCATCTGGATCTGGGCATGGTCGCCTGGCACAACCCGGCGCGGGCGCGCGGCTTCTATGCCGCCTGGCTGGAGAGTTCGAGCCGGGACCCGCACTTCAATTTCAGCGAGTTGCCGGGATGCGACCAGGTTCTGGAGCGCCTGCCGGACGACGCCACCGCCTGCATCATCCAGGAATTGCAGATACTGGGGCTGCCCGATGAATGCCGCGCCGACTATCTGGAAACCCTGGCCCTGGAATTGCCGGGCTGGTCCGGCATGTTTCTGTGGCGTGACCTGCATCCCGGCTATGAAGGCGAGACAACCCCGGTGAGCATGCTGGATTACCTCGCCGTGCGTCTGGTTCTGGAGCGTTTCCACGCGCAACGCCTCGCCGGCATCCACTTCAAGACCGAAGCCAGCATGCACAGCCTGCGCGGCTATCTGCATCATCATCCGGCCGAACTGCTGGTGCGCCTGGCTTTGTATGGCGGCGAGGGTGGCAACCATGTGCCGGAGTGGCTGCAAGGCCAGGGCCACCGCCTGGTGCGCGAGGCGATCAACCGAGCGGGAGAGGAGGACGACGCCGACTGGCTGCCGGTCGCGCGCCTGATAACGGTGCAACCGCGTGTGGCCGACAGCACCCGCCCGTCTCCCAGGGCCATACAACCCGCGGCACGGCGCTGGCCGCTTTTCCTCCTGTGCCAGCACCTCGGCATCAATGCCTATTCCCTCACGCGACTTGGCGGCGACGGCGCGCAGGCCCTGTTGGCCTGTCTGGACGATCTGACGCCGCAAGTCATGGGCTGGGTATTCCTGCAAGCCTACGAACGGCACTACCGCCAGCAGGTGCTCGCCGCGCTCGCCGCCAACGCCGGGCGCGGCCCCTGGAAGACGCGGGCGACGCCGCCCGGCGCGCAAATCATGTTCTGCATCGACGACCGCGAGGAAGGCCTGCGCCGCCACCTGGAAGAACTTTCTCCAGAGGTGGAAACCCTGGGCGCGGCCGCCCACTTCAATGTGCCGCACGCCTGGCGCGGCCTCGACGACGATCATGCCGTGGCCCTGTGCCCGGTGGTGCCGAGCGTGGTGTTGCCGGCGCATGAGGTGCGTGAACAGGCGGAAAACGAGGCGATTCATGCCCGTCACGTTGAACGGCACAGCCTGCGTCTGCGCTGGAAGGCGCTTTTGTATCAGGGCACCCGCCTGGGCCTGCTGACCCCCACCTTGATGAGTTTCGCCGCCGCGCCGCCGACCCTCGGCGTGCTCGCCGGCAAGGCGTTCGCGCCGGGTGCTCTGGGCCGCTTCACGCGGCGTCTGCGTACCGGGTTCGATCGGCCGGTGGAAACCCGGATCGCCTTCACCGTACCGAACGACAGCCCCGCCGCCAGCCCGGAAGCACGCAACCCGGGCTTCACCGATGTGGAACAGATCGACCGGGTGTGGGCCTTGCTGCGCAACACCGGCCTTACCTACGGCTTCTCGTCACTGGTGGTCATCATGGGACACGGCTCGCACAGCCAGAACAACCCGCACGGCTCCGCCTACAGTTGCGGCGCTTGCGCCGGCCGCAATTCCGGGCCGAACGCGCGCCTGGTGGCGGCGATGGCCAACCGCCCGGAGGTACGCGCCGGCTTGCGCGAGCGCGGCATCGCCATCCCCGACACCACCTGGTTCATCGGCGCGGAACACGACACCTGCGACGACAGCATCGCCTGGTACGACGAGGCGCGGGTGCCCGAAGTCCAGCGCCCGGCCCTGGCGAAACTGAAGCGGGACTGCGCGGCCGCCTGCCGCCTGCACGCCCAGGAACGCTGCCGCCGCTTCATGTCGGCGCCGCTCGACCTGACGCCGGAAGCGGCCTGGAACCATGTCACCGGGCGCGCCGGCGACTATTCCCAGGCGCGCCCGGAACTCGGCCACGCCACCAATGCCAGCGCCTTCTTCGGCCGCCGCTCGATCTCGCGCGGCGCGTTTTTCGACCGCCGCGCCTTCCTGGTCTCCTACGACCCCAGCCAGGACCCGGACGGCTCGGTGCTGGAGCGGCATCTCATCATCAATGGCGCGGTCGGCGCCGGCATCAGCCTGGAGTACTACTTCTCCAGCGCCAACAACGAGCGCTACGGCTGCGGCACCAAGGTCATGCACAACGTCGCCGGCCTGTTCGGCGTAATGGAAGGCGCCACCTCCGACCTGCGCACCGGCCTGCCCCGACAGATGATCGAGGTGCACGAGGCGATGCGCATCCTGGTGGTGGTGGAACACACGCTCGACGTGCTCACCGCCATCTACCAGCGCCAGCCCGCCGTGAGCGGACTCATCGACAACGCCTGGGTGCAGTTGGTCGCCATTGATCCGGATACGGCCGAAATTCACCGCTTCGTGGTGGGTGCCGGCTGGGTGAAATGGCGGCCGGAAGGCCCGGCCCTTACCCGCGTGCAACGCTCGGCGGACTGGTTCCGGAACCAGCGCGACGCGCTGCCACCGGCGTTGATCGAGACGGGAGCGACGTCCCTATGACCGCATACGCCCGCAGCCGCACCTTCCCCCTTTTCCAAAGGGGGATTGAGGTACCGAAGGGTAGAGGCTTTATCAGGGATTTGACGACGTTTGCCTGCGCAGCCGTCTCAGAAATCCCCCCTAGCCCCCCTTTGATAAAGGGGGGAACCACCGCACCAACCGCATCACCGGTTAACGCGAAAAGAGCCTTGAGAAAAAGGGGAGTCGAGCCCCTCGCTTCGATGTCGAGTGTGCGCGCATGACCGCTTTCTCCCTGATCGCCCTGGCACCCGCCCTGCCGCTGCTGGCGGCGCTGCTCATTACCCTGCTGCATCTGGCCGGGCCGGCGCGCGGCGAGGCGGGCGAAAAGCTCACCGCGCGCATCACCCTCGCCGCGAGCGGCCTGAGCCTGCTGACCCTCCTGGGGCTGGATGCCGCCGCCCTGGTTGCAGGCCTGCCCGGTCAAGTGCACCTCGCCGACTGGTTCGCCAGCGGCGCGCTCAAGCTGCCGTTGTCGTTCACCCTGGATGGACTGGCGCTGGGCTTCGGCACCCTGGTCGGCTTCATCGCCCTGGTGACGTTGAAGTTCTCGGTCAACTACATGCACCGCGAGGCGGGCTTCCACCGTTTCTTCATCGGCATGAACCTGTTCGCCGGCGGCATGCTGCTGATCGTGTTGGCCGGCAACGCGGTGCTGGCCTTTGTCGGTTGGGAACTGGCCGGAGTGAGTTCCTGGATGCTGATCGGCTACGCCTTCGATCGTGATACGGCCAGCGTCAACGCGCAGCGCGCCTTCATCACCAACCGCATCGGCGACGCCGGTTTCCTGCTCGGCATCGCGCTCGCTTTCCTCTGGCTGGGCAGCCTGGATTGGGCGGAAATGGCCCGTGGCGCCAAAAATCTGCCGACGTTGTATATCGGCCTGATGGCGCTGGGTTTCGTCACCGCCGCCCTGGCGAAATCGGCGCAACTGCCGTTCTCACCGTGGATCGCGCGCGCCCTGGAAGGGCCGACGCCGTCCTCCGCCATCTTCTACGGCGCGGTGATGGTGCACGCGGGGGTCTATCTGGTGATCCGCCTGGAGCCCATCCTGGTCCAGACCCCCGGGGTGATGGCGCTTATCGCCTTCATCGGCCTGCTCACCGCGCTCTATGGCTGGATCGTCGGCTATGCGCAGAGCGATGTGAAATCCGGCCTGCTGTTCGCCACCCTCACCCAGGTCGGCCTGATGTTCCTGGCATGCGGCCTCGGTCTGTTCGAGCTCGCCGCCTGGCACATGGCGGTGCATGCCACCTGGCGCGCCTGGCAGTTTCTCGCCGCGCCTTCCTACATGCACCTGTTGCGCGCGGCGACGCCGCCGGCGCCGGGGTGGTTGCGGCGTTGCCCGCGTCTCTATACCGCCGCCCTGCAACGCTTCTGGCTGGAGCCGCTGGCCGACCGTCTGCTCACGCGCCCGACCCTGGCGATGGCGCGTGACATGCGCGCCATCGACGACAACGTGGTCAGCCGCCTGCTCGGCATGCCGAAATCGCAGCGCGCCGCCGTTCTGCTCGATGAGCGGAACGACCACGAAGTCGTGGTGAAAGGGCGCGGCCTCGCGGGTGGGCTGCTGATGTGGGTGGCCACGCGCTTCGACCGCTTCGAGCAACATCTGGTCCTGCAAGGCGGCGGTGGCCGATTGGGTACCGGCCTGCGGCGCCTGGGCGACTGGCTGAACAGTGTGGAATACCTGCTGGAGCAACCCCGCTATCTGCTGCTGATGGTGATGGCGACCCTGGTGGCGATCCTGTAGCGCGATGCGATGACCGAACTTTTCTGGAACCAACACGCGAACTGGCCACTGCTGGCGACGCTGCAATTGCTGCCGCTGGCGGGTGCCTTGCTGTTGCTGCGTCTGGGTGAAAGTGTCACGGCAACCTTGCTGGGGCGATTCGTCGCCGGCGTCGAACTGCTACTGGCCATCCTGCTCTATCGCCAGTTCGACGAGCATGAGACGGCTTTCCAGTTCGCCGAGCGCATCGACCTGATCGGGCCGTTCGCCTACCACGCCGGCGCCGACGGCGTGACCGTCCTGTTTGTATTGTTGGGCGCGTTCATCGTCTTCCTGGTCACGCTCTACAGCATGGTGCGAGGCCTCGGCGAGGAATCGCGACTGATCGCCGTGGTGCTGGCGGTGGAAGGCGTGATGATGTCCTCCCTGACCACCTTCAACCTGCTCTGGTTCGTGCTCGCTTGCGGGGTGGAGCTGCTGCTGGTGGGCTATCTGATCGGGCGCTGGTCGGTTTCGCCGGAGAAGGATAGCGCGGTGGAGACCTTCTACCAGTTCCAGAGTGTCGGCCTCGCCATGCTCCTGGGCGGTGTGCTCATCCTCGGCTGGACTCACCACGACCTGACCGGCGGCGCCTGGACCTTCGACCTGTTCGACCTCGCCGGCCAACCGGTACCGATGGAACTGGGCGCGGTGTGCTTCTTCCTGCTGTTCTACGGCCTCGGGGTGCGCACCCCGATCTTTCCCTTGCACGGCTGGCTGCCGACGGTGGCGCGGCACGGCAATGTCGCCATCGCGCCGGCCCTGCTGCTGGGCGTGAAGGTGGGCATCTACGGCATGGTGCGCTTCGTGCTGCCGTTGCTGCCGGCGGCGGTGGAGGCGTGGGCGCCCTATGTGGTCGGCTTCGCCGCCGCCGGAGTGTTCTACGCCGCGTTGCTCGCCTTCCAGCAGACCAACCTGCGCAGTCTCATGGCCTTCGCGGTGGTCAGCCATACCTCGCTGGTGCTGGTCGGCCTGTTCGCCCTCGATCATGTCGCGCTCCAGGGCGCCTTGCTGCTGACGGTGAACTTCGGACTGGCCGCCACCGCCATGATGCTGATGACCGGCCTGGTCTACCGCCGTACCCGTACCACCCGCCTGGTAAAACTCGGCGGCCTGTTCGACCGCATTCCCATGATTGGTCTGACCTATTTCGTCGCCGGCCTGGCCATCGTCGGCATGCCGGGCACCCCCGGTTTCGACGCCGCCCACCTGGTGCTGGAAGCCGCCATCCATCGTTTCGGCGCCCTGCCCACGGTGGGCGCGGCACTCGGCAACGTGGTGGCGGCCGGCTTCCTGCTCTGGGCCTTTCAACGCGCCTTTCTGGCACCCCCCCCGCCAGGTCGCGGCGGCGCCATCGAACGCGCCAATGGCATGGAGTGGTTCATCGCCACGGTCTTGCTGGTGGTGATCCTGACCCTCGGCTTTCATATGTCGCCCTTGCTGGATCTGGTGGAAGCGCCCATGAAGGCATTGGCGGCGAGGTTCGGCCATGTTTGATTCGCTTTCCCTCCTGCTCCTGGCCTATCCGGTGGGCGCCCTGCTGGTGTGGCTGACGCCGCGCGCGGAAATGGCGCGCGGCGTCGCCCTGGCGGTCAATGGCGTCGGCCTGGCGATCGCCCTGCTGTTGCTGACCGCCTTCGACCCGACCCAGTCCGGCTTCCAGATGGTCGAGCGCGCGGCCTGGATACCCAGCCTGAATATCGACTACGCGGTCGCGGTGGACGGCATTTCCATCCTGTTCCTGCCCGCCACCGCGCTGCTCTTCCTCGGTGTGAATCTGGCTTCCTGGAACAGCGCGCGCCTGGACAAAAACAATATGCCGCGCCTCTATCACAGCCTGCTGCTGTTGCAGGCCGGCGCGACGCTGGGCGTGTTCTGCGCGGTGGACACCATCCTGTTCTTCCTGTTCTGGGAACTCTCGCTGGTGCCGTTCTACTTCCTGGTCAGCCTCTGGGGTGTCGGGCCGCTTCGCGGCTATGCCGCCACCAAATACACCCTGATCATGTTCGCCGGCGGCGTGCCGTTGCTGTTCGGTTTTCTGCTGCTGGCGTTCAATCACGCCGCGCTCGGCGGCTCCGGCCTGCCAGGCGGTCTTTCCTTCGACCTGGTGACCCTGCTCAACACGCCGTTGCCCGATCATCTGGAGTGGATCGTCTTCCTGCTGCTGTTCCTCGGCTTCGCGGTGAAGACCCCGGTCTTCCCGCTGCATACCTGGCTGCCGCTGCTCTCGATGGAAGGCCCGGTGGCGGTGGTGGCCTTGCTCACCGGCCTCAAGCTGGGCGCCTATGGCCTGATCCGCTTCGCCGTGCCGCTGGCGCCGGACGCCGCCCCGCACCTGCACTGGCTGCTCGCCGGCCTGGGCACCTTCGGCCTGTTGTTCGGCGCGGTCGCGGCGCTGGCGCAGACCAATCTGCGCGCCATGCTGGCCTACGCCAGCCTCTCCCATGTCGGCCTGGTGCTGCTCGGCATCGCCTCGTTCAACCTGCAAGGGGTGCAGGGCGCGGTGCTGCAATTGCTCAACTTCACCCTGGTCGCGGGTGGCCTGTTCCTGATTACCGGCTTCATGCGGCACCGTATCGGCTCCACCGACCTGCTTTCCCTCGGCGGCGCCGCGAAAACCATGCCGCTGATGGCCAGTTTCTTCCTGTTCTTCGGCCTGGCCGGCATGGGCGTGCCCGGCACCAGCGGCTTTCCGGCGGAATTGCTGATCCTGGTCTCCGCCGTGCAGACCCACACCGGCGCGGCCCTGGCCGCGCTGTTCGCCATGGTGGTCGGCGCCGGCTACTTCATCAATCTCTACCGCCGCGCCTTCCTCGGCCCGGTGACGAATGAGGGCGTGGCCAACGCGCTCGACCTGCGCCCGCGCGAACTCGTTGTGGTGCTGGCCTTCGCCCTCCTGATCCTGGTCTTCGGCCTGTTCCCCGCGCCGCTGCTGGAGATCATCCGGCCGGCGGCGGAAGCGTGGGTGGCGCGGCTGGGCACTTGAAGACGGCATCGCCGCGACGCCTGCCCTACAATCGCCGCGTCGACGCACATTCGAGGGATGGGACGCGCCATGGGCTTGCAGCAACACCAGATCGTCATGACCACCGAGGAATTCATCGCCTGGGAAAACCAGCAACCGGACAAGCACGAGTTCGTGGCCGGCGAGGTGTTCGCCATGACCGGCGCCCGCCGGGTGCATGTCACCGTATCGATGAATATCGCCGCCAAGCTCAAGGAGCACCTGCGTGGCGGCCCCTGCCGGGCGCTCATGCTGGATATGAAACTCGCGGTGCAAACCGCCGACGCGGTGTTCTATCCCGACGTGCTGGTCACCTGCCACCCGGATGACCTCAAGGCGGATCTGGCGATGGGGCATCCCAAGGTCATCATCGAGGTACTTTCAGAAAGCACGGCCGCCTATGATCGCGGCGCCAAGTTCGCCATGTACCGCCAGTTGGAAAGCCTGGAGGAATATGTCCTGATCGACCCCGACACGCGCCGCGTGGAAGTGTTCCGCCGCCAAGCTTCGGGCGACTGGCTGCTGATGGCGAGTGAGAGCGACCAGGGTCTGATCCTGAAGAGCCTGGATTTCGCGGCGCCGCCCGACGTGGTTTTCGAGGACGTCTGACATGAAACTGAAACGCATCGTATTGGGCGTCACCGGCGGCGTCGCGGCCTACAAGGCGGCGGAACTGGCGCGTCTGCTGGTGAAGGACGGCATCGACGTGCAGGTGGTGATGAGCGCGGCGGCGCGGCATTTCGTCGGCGCCGCCACCTTCCAGGCCATCACCGGCCACCCGGTGTTCAGCGATCTTTGGGACGAGCGGGTAGTTGACACGCCCCCCGATCCCGCCCTCCCGGCCGGATCGCCCCCCGAGGGGGCCAAGAAACACTTGGGGCGGCCCGGCGCGTTTCTTGTGAGCGGCATGGCCCACATCGACCTGACCCGTGGCGCCGATGCCATTCTGGTGGCGCCGGCTTCCGCCGATTTTCTGGCAAAACTGGTGCACGGCCGCGCCGACGATCTCCTCTCCACCCTCTGCCTGGCGCGCGACTGCCCGTTGTTGGTTGCGCCGGCGATGAACCGGCAGATGTGGGAAGCGCCGGCCACCCGGCGCAATGTCGCCCAACTCAGCAGTGACGGCGTCACCGTGCTGGGGCCGGACAGTGGCGAGCAGGCCTGCGGCGAAGTCGGCTTCGGCCGCATGTTGGAGCCGGATGCCCTGCTCGATGCGCTGGAAGCGCGTTTCCAGCCGAAGCGCTTCGCCGGCCTCAAGGTGGTGATTACCGCCGGCCCCACTTTCGAGGCCATCGACGCCGTGCGCGGCCTCACCAACCCCAGCTCCGGCAAGATGGGCTACGCCGTGGCGCGCGCCGCCCTCGAAGCCGGCGCCGAAGTCACCCTGATCTCCGGCCGCACCTGTCTGCCACCACCGCGCGACGCGCGTTTCATGCCGGTGGTGAGTGCCCAGGACATGCTGACGGTGGTGGAATCGGTGGTCGACGATGCCGACATCTTCATCAGCGTGGCGGCCGTGGCCGACTATTACGTGCTCAACCCGAGTGAACAGAAGATCAAGAAGGACGCCCACATCCTCACCCTGGAACTGGCGCCCAATCCGGACATCCTCGCCGGCATCAGCAGCCGCGAGAAGCCGCCGTTCTGCGTCGGTTTCGCCGCCGAGAGCGAGAACATCGAGGAATACGCGGAACTGAAACGCCGCCGCAAGCATCTGCCCTTGATCGTCGCCAACGACGTGAAGGAGGCGGTGGGCAGCGACAGCGTGCGCTTGATCCTGCTCGACGAAGCCGGTCGCCATGTCCTGGAGAAGGCCGACAAGCAGACCCAGGCGCGACTCCTGGTGGCGCATATCGCCGAGCTTTACAACACGCGGTACCAGTAGCGCCGGCGCCTCGCCGGCAGGTTCTAAAGACGCCGGTGAGACACCGGCGCTACGGAGATTTCCATGCAAGTCGATCTGAAAATTCTGGACGAACGCGTCCGCGAGCAACTCCCCCACTACGCCACCGCCGGCAGCGCCGGCCTCGATCTGCGCGCCTGTCTGGATGCACCCGTCAGCCTCAACCCCGGCGAGACCAAATTGATCCCCACCGGCCTGGCCATCCACCTGGCCGATGCCGGCTATGCCGCGATGATCCTGCCGCGTTCCGGGCTGGGCCATAAGCATGGCGTGGTCCTCGGCAACCTGGTCGGCCTGATCGACTCCGACTACCAGGGCCAGTTGATGGTTTCGATGTGGAATCGCGGCCAGGAGTCTTTCACCATCCAGCCGTTCGAGCGCATCGCCCAGATGGTCATCGTTCCGGTGGTGCAGGCCAGCTTTAATCTGGTCGACGATTTCGACGCCAGCCATCGCGGCGAGAGCGGCTTCGGCAGCACGGGAAAACATTGATCGCCTCTTGTAGCGCCGGCATCCTTGCCGGCGTCTTGAGAAAGCCGGCTGGAAGCCGGCGCTACAGGTAAACCATGCGCCGCACCGGATTTTTCATGATCGTCGCCGGCTGGCTGCTGCTGGCCGGCCTGATCTGGTGGGTGATGGGCGGCGCCCTGGAGCGCCGGCACAACCCCAACGCCGGACTGGCCGAGGTCGTCACCCCCGTCGGTGAAGTCGTGCTGCAACGTGGTCGTGACGGCCATTACCGCGCGCCCGGCCGCATCAACGGCCATCCGGTCGATTTCCTGGTCGATACCGGCGCCACCCAGGTCGCCATTCCCCTGGAACTGGCCCGAGCAATGGGCCTGCGCGCCGGCAAGGCTTTCCAGGCGCAAACCGCCGCTGGCCTCACCCTCGCCTACGCCGCCCGCCTCGACAGCGTCTCACTGGGTGGCCTGGAAGCACGCGACGTGGCCGGCACCCTCATCGCCAGCGAGGGTGCCGATGAAGTGCTGCTGGGCATGAGTTTTCTCTCGCGTTTCGACATCGCCATCCGCGACGGAGAAATGCGCCTGCGGGCGCACTGAGGCTCCCCCCTTTATCAAAGGGGGGCTGGGGGGGATTTCTCCAACGGTTGCACAAATCGCAAGCGACGCTGAATCCCTGATAAAGCCTCTACCCTTCGGTACCTCATTCCCCCTTTGGGAAAGGGGGAGGCGCATCGAGGTCAATATGCCCAACAAAATCTTCATCCTGCTTCTGCTCTGCCTTGCCCCCGCCCCGGCCTCCGCCCTGTCCGATGAAGCCACGCCCTCGCCCAGCGCCAGCACGCGTAGGGCGGATGAGCCGGCGTTATCCGTCGAATGCCGAACATGCGGCGGAAGGCGCGATAAAGCCGCTTTTCCGCCCTACCTTGCTATTTCGGACTACTTTGGATTGGTATTTGGTGCCCGGGACCGGAATCGAACCGGTACGACCGAAGTCGAGGGATTTTAAGTCCCTTGTGTCTACCAGTTTCACCACCCGGGCTTGAACGGCGTTAATTCGCCGATTGATATTGAGCCATCAAGCCGACAACGGGGCGCATTCTCGACTTTGCCGCGGACATGGGGCAAGCATTTCTTTGGGATGCCGGCGAGTCGGGTCTTGCCGTCAGGCCGCCTCCCGATACAACCCGATCTGGTTCACCTGGTGCGCCACGGCCAGGTAGTTGGGGTGGCTGCTCAGCATGTACCAGCACCGCCATGTCCTGGCGCGGCCCGCCGATGCCCATCTGCACGCCATAGACCAGGCCATAGAGGGCATGCGCCGCGTCCAGCCCGCCGCTGAGGAGCTGGTCGCGGATGGCGGCCCAGGAGGGCTCGCGCGACAACACCAGCTCGATGCCGTGCTTGCGGTCGAAACCCTTGGCCGCCGCCATGACCAGGGGCGCGCAGTCGGTCAGGGGGATATAACCCACTCGAACGGGTATGGGCTGTTGCTGGCCTGTCATGTCGCAATCCCTCGCTCAAGAAATATCAGGGCGTCTCAAAAAATGCCGGCTGGAAGCCGGCGCTACATTTCGCGGCTCAAGCAGCCGCCGCGGCGCGCGCCTCAGCTTGCCCGGCTGGCCGTTTGCGCGTGGCCACGTTGATGTCCTCCACCTTGCGTTGCCGTTCGTACAGGAAGGCCAGCACCTCGTGGCGGAAGTGGTTGTAGCGCGCATCGCCGGACAACTCCACGCGCTTGCGCGGCCGCTCCAGATCGATGCTGAGGATCTCGCCGATGGTCGCGGCCGGGCCATTGGTCATCATGACGATGCGGTCGGACAACAACACCGCCTCGTCCACGTCGTGGGTAATCATGATGACCGTGTTGCCCAGGTCGGCGTGAATCTCCATCAGGGAATCCTGCAGGTGGGCGCGGGTGAGGGCGTCGAGGGCGCCGAACGGCTCATCCATCAACAGGACTTTCGGCTCCATCGCCAGGGCGCGGGCGATGCCGACGCGCTGCTTCATGCCGCCGGAAATTTCATCCGGGCGCTTGTCCAGCGCGTGGGTCATGTGCACCAGTTCCAGGTTATGGACGATCCAGTCGCGCATCTCGGCACGGCTCTTCTTGCCCTTGAACACCTGCTTGACCGCCAGTTCGACGTTTTCGTAGGCGGTCAGCCAGGGCAGCAGGGAATGGTTCTGAAACACCACCGCCCGCTCCGGGCCGGGGGCGTTCACTTCCTTGTCTTGCAGCAACACGCCGCCGGTGGTGGCCTGGTGCAGGCCGGCGACGATGTTGAGCACCGTGGATTTGCCGCAGCCGGAGTGGCCGATGAGGCTGACGAACTCGCCGCGGGCGATGTTCAGGTTGACCTTGTCGAGGGCGCGGTAAGGGCCCTTGGGGGTGGGAAAGTCGATGCTGACATCGCTGAGTTGCAGATAGCTGTGCATGATTTGGACTCCAGATTGTCGATTAGCGTGAAACAACTGCCCTGCCGTAGGAGCGGCTTTAGCCGCGATGCGCCGGCCGGCGCAAAGGGCAAACGCTCGCCAAGACCACACCGTTTCGCCTTTGCGGGCTGCCGCCCGCATCGCGGCTAAAGCCGCTCCTACGGCGGGTTTCAGTTTCCGAGGTGACCATCGGGCCATGATCGTTAGCGAAGGGTCGCGTTCTTGTCCCAGCTCACGCCGCGCTGGAGAAGCAGCATGGAGCGGTCGAGCATGAAACCGATCAGGCCGATCACCAGCACCGCCACCATGATCCGGCCGAGGGAGTTGGAACTGCCGTTCTGGAATTCGTCCCAGACGAATTTGCCCAGGCCCGGGTTCTGCGCCAGCATTTCGGCGGCGATCAGCACCATCCAGGCGATGCCCAGGGACAGGCGCAGGCCGGTGAACATCAGCGGCAATCCAGCCGGCACGATGATCTTGAACACATGGGTCAGCGCGTTCAGGCGCAACACCTGGCTGACGTTGAGCAAGTCCTTGCTGACATTGGCCACCCCCACGGCGGTGTTGATCACTGTCGGCCACAGGCAACACAGCAGCACCGTGAACATGGAGGTGAGGAAGGATTTCGAGAAGGCGGGATCGTCACTCACATACACCGCGCTCACCACCATCGTCACCAGAGGCAGCCAGGCCAGAGGCGACACCGGCTTGAACAACTGGATCAAAGGATTGACGGCGGCATAGGCCGATTCGTTGAGACCGATCAGGATGCCCAGGGGAATGGCGATCAGCGAGGCCAGGACAAAGCCGGACAACACCGTGAACAGGCTGGTGCCGATCTGATCGATGAAAGTGGGCTTGCCGGTGTAGGGCCGGATCGTGACTTGGGCCTGCGGGTCGGCGGCCAGGATCTCGGCGTTGCGGACTTCCTGGCGTTCGATGAAGGCGGTTTGCCGCTGGCGTTCCGCCCGGTGTTCGGCCAGCAGACCGCCGCTTTGCTCCCACACCTGCACCGGCCCCGGGAATTTTCCCAGGGAGGTGTTGATCATCATGGCGGCGTTGTACCAAAGGAACAGGAACACGAGGATGCCGGCCAGGGGCAACAGCAGACCGCGGCCAAGTTGCATGATCTGGTCCGGTGTAGGCAGCAGGCGTCCAGGGTTCTGGCCGATGCTCGAAATGGTGGCGATTTTCATGGTGATTTCCTTGTTGATTCCGTGCTTATCCGCTTGTCGCGGACGCCCAACCTACGTCACTACGGGGGAAGGGCGATGCAACCCGTTACGGTTTGGCCTTGCCTTTGAGGCCGATCTTGAACTTCTCCAGATAGGCGTTGGGCTTTCTGCCGTCGTAGGTGATGCCATCGATGAACTCTTTCTGCGGCGGCTTGAAGCCGGTTTCCTTGACGAAGTCCGGGAAGTCGCTCGCCTTCAGCTTGCCTTCGGCGATGAGTTCCCTGGCCGCGCTCGCGTAGATGTCGGGGCGGTAGACCTTCTTGGCGATCTCCATATACCAGCTATCCGGCTTGGCCTCGGAGATCTGCCCCCAGCGGCGCATCTGGGTCAGGTACCAGACGGCATCCGAGTAGTAGGGATAAGTGGCGTTGTAGCGGAAGAACACGTTGAAGTCCGGCACCGCGCGCTTGTCGCCCTTTTCGTATTCGAAGGTTCCGGTCATGGAGTTGTCGATGACATCCACATCGGCGCCGACGTAGTTCGGCTTGGCGAGAATTCGCGACGCCGCCACACGGTTGGCGTTGTTGCCTTCATCCAGCCACTTGGCGGCGCGGATCATCGCCTTCACCGTGCGGATGTGGGTGTTGGGATACTTGTCCGCCCAGGCCTTGCTGACGCCAAAGACTTTCTCCGGATTGTTCTTCCAGATCTCGTAGTCGGTGATGACCGGCACACCGATGCCCTTGAACACCGCCTGTTGGTTCCAGGGTTCGCCGACGCAGTAGCCGGAGATGGTGCCGGCTTCGAGTGTTGCCGGCATTTGCGGGGGCGGGGTCACGGAGAGCAGCACATCGGCATTGATCTGGCCGCTGTTGTCGCCCTTGTCCGGGGCGTAGTAGCCGGGATTGATGCCGCCGGCGGCGAGCCAGTAGCGCAGTTCGTAGTTGTGGGTGGAGACGGGGAACACCATGCCCATGTTGAACGGCTTGCCGGCCTTCTTGTAGGACTCGATCACCGGTTTCAGGGCGTCCGCCTTGATCGGATGCACGGGCTTGCCATCGGCGCCCTTGGGAATGTTTTTCTTCATTTCTTCCCAGACCGGCTTGGAAACGGTGATGCCGTTGCCGTTCAGGTCCATGGACAGCGCGGTGATGATCTCCGCCTTGGTGCCGAAGCCGATGGTGGCGCCCAGGGGCTGGCCGGCGAGCATGTGGGCGCCGTCCAACTGGCCGTCGATGACGCGATCGAGCAGCACCTTCCAGTTCGCCTGGGCCTCCAGCGTCACATACAAACCTTCATCCTCGAAGTAGCGCTTTTCGTAGGCGATGGCCAGGGGCGCCATGTCGGTGAGCTTGATGAAGCCGAATCTCAGATCCGGCTTCTCGGCTGGGCCCACGGCGGCATTGGCCGCGTTGAGGCCGCCAGCCAGCAACATCGCCAGCGCCAGGGGCGTCAGCAGGGCGGTTTTTACAACTTGTCTTCTGTTCATCACGGTTCTCCTGGGGTTGAGCAATTCACTACGAAACTGTCCGGGCCACTGCAATAAAAAATGGCGTCCGACCGATGCGCGGGTGCGCATGGAGGGACGCCGTTGTCCGTAAGCACCGACTTTGGTGCTTGATGCCTGTGAACCCGATAAATGATCGTGTTACACCTCTATAAGCAGGAGTCGTGCCAATCAATTAATTAATATGCAAGACGTTGTTATTAATAAGATTGTTGCCAATCGCCTGGGTTGGCCGAGGGCAAATATCAGCCGTCCCGCCCAGGTATGGGGCGGCATGCACGTGATTGGGGATAGGGACGTCTGAAATGCAGGTCCGGGACACGGAATCGCGTTCGGACTCTCGGGAAGCGCCATTTCAAGGCGTTGCCTCGGGCCGCTTTACAGCGGCTCTTTTCGCGTTAACGGGTGATGCGGCTGGAGCAGTGGTTCCCCCCTTTATCAAAGGGGGGCTAGGGGGGATTTCTGAGACGGCTGCTCAGGCAAACGTCGCTAAATCTGATGAAGCGCCTACCCCTCATTCCCCCTTTGGAAAAGGGGGAAGCCACTCTCTCGGGCGCTTTCTGTCGCATCACCCGTTAACGCGAAAAGCACCTTTACAGCAGGTGCGCGGCCGCGATCAGGGTTTCAGCCACTTCGCCCAGCTTTTTGCCGGTGCGCATGGCCAGATCGCGCATTTCGCGGAAGGCTTCCTCTTCGCTCAAGCCCCGCTTCTGCATGAGCAACCCCTTGGCTTTTTCCACGCGCTTGCGTTCGGCCAATTGGTGTTCGCTTTCCGCCAGGCGTCCGGTCAATTCCTGGTGCGCCTCGAAACGGGCGCAGGCCACATCCAGGATGGAGCGGATGCGTTCCGGCGCCAGGCCATCCACCACATAGGCGGATACCCCGGCGCGGACTGCGGCGCGGATGCTCTCGCCGGCGCCATCCTGGGTGAACATGACCACCGGCCGGGGCGCGTCGCGGGTGGTGACGCTGATGTGTTCCAGGGTGTCCCGGTCCGGCGAGTCGGCGGCGACGATGACGATGTGGGGTTTCAAGCCTTTCACCGCGTCGGGCAGGGCCAACGACTCCTTCAGTTCCGCCACCACGTGGTAGCCCGCCAGGGTGAGCGCGCCGCGCAGGTTTCGACTGCGCTCAGCATCGCCGTCCACGATCATGACGCGTAGTTCGGGCGGAGCGGTGGCAGTGGAGCGCTGCGGCATGGGTAAATTGCAGGGCGGTGTCAGCGCCCCGCCTTGGACACGTTGCCGTGGAACAGGGCTTTGTGCACGTCGCCCAGGGAGAGCATGCCTTCGAGAATGCCATCTCTGGCGACCGGGATGCGGCGGAAGTTGTGGCGCACCATGGTGGCGGCGGCTTGCAGGGCATGCATGTCGGGCGACACGCTGACGACCCGCGTGGCCATGATGTCGCCGGTCTTGAGGTGCATGACTTCCTTGTATTGCGCCTCCATCGCGTCGTAGTCCACGCCCATCATGCCGTCGCGAAAATCGGACAGGGTGGGGAACAGGCGCGAGAGCACGTCCTTCTCGGCGACAAAGCCGACCAGTTGGCCGTCTTCCACCACCGGCAGGCCGGAGAGCCGGTACAGGCACATCAGGGACGACACTTCGAGCAACGGGGTATTCGATTGAACCGTGCGGATGCTGCGGCTCATGATGTCTTTGACCAGCATGAAATTCTCCTTGGATTAACTTGAAACAAGCTCGCGCCTGTAGCGCCGGCATCCTTGCCGGCGGGGTTAAAAGACGCCGGCAAGGATGCCGGCGCTACAAGTGCCTATTAACCCGCCAACAGCAGGTAGAAAAACAACAGATTGAAAACGACCGCGAGCAACGCGACAGTCTGCCAGAAGCGCACGGGGTCGCGTGCCGCCAGGGGGGTCGGACGCGGCCGGGCCAGACGGCTGGCTTCGCCTCGCTCCAGCGCGAGGAGAAACTCCTCGGCGGTTTCGAAGCGATCTTCCGGCTGGCGCGCGCAAGCCTTGAGCAGGGCGTTCTCCAGCCAGCCGGGGATTTCCGGCCGGTAGCGGGTCGGCGGCACCGGGTCGCCGAAGCGGGGGTGCTGGAAGGCCTCGATCTCGCCGTAGGGGTACTTGCGGGTGAGCAGGTGATACAGGGTGACGCCGGTGGCGTAGAGATCGGCACCGGTTTTACTCCCCTCGCCGGAGAACAATTCCGGCGCCATGTAACTGGGCGTACCGGGGTTTTCCTCGGCCTGGTCGCGCGGGCAGGCTGGGCAATGGGCGACACCCAGGTCGAGTATGCGCAACTTGCCGTCCTCGCCCAGGTGCAGATTCGCCGGCTTCACGTCGCGATGCGCGATGTCCAGACGGTGCAGCGCGCCCAGCCCCTTGAGGATGCGTATCCCCAGCGACACCCCCTCCTGCACGGAAAAGTGGTGGCCATGGTCCAGCCGGGCCTGCAAGGTCTGGCCGTCATGCCAGCTCATCGCGAAGTAAAGGAAGTTGCGCTCGGGCGCCGGCAGGATTTCCGGAAAGTAGTGCGACCGCACCCGTTTGCCCAGCCATTCCTCCAGAAGCAGGCGGTCGGCCAGTTCCGCGTCGCCCTCCAGGCGCGGTTGCAGGGTCTTGAGCACACAGGGTTGCCCGGAATCCGCCGCGTGCGCCCGGTACAACAGCGTTTCGCGCGAGTCGTGCAGGACTTCGTCGATGACGTAGCCATCCAGCCGCGACCCAGGCGCCAGGCGGCCCGGCAGGGGCAGATGGCGGCGCGCCAGGAATTCGGTCTGATCGACGTCCTCGCCCAGATCCGCCACCCGCACCACCAGGGCGCTGGCGTTATCGCCACCACCCTGGCGCAGCGCCTCGGCCACCAGATTGCGGGCACAGGCATCGGCGTCGTCATAGAGGCGCAGCAGGCGGTGCAGTTCGATCTGGCCGAGGGGCTGCCAGACGCCGTCGCAGACGATGAGAAAGACATCGCCCGCCGCCAGATCGCCCTCGGCGTAATCCACCTGCAAATAGGTATCCAGGCCGACGGCGCGCTTCAACACATGCTCCATGCCCGGCTGTTCCCAGGTGTGGTCCCGGGTGAGTTGTTCCAGGTGCTCGCCGCGCAAACGATAGATGCGGGTGTCGCCGACATGCGCCAGCGCCCAGCGCCGCCCGCGCAACACCAGCGCCGACAGCGTGCAGGCCATGCCGCCGCGGTTGCCACACTCGCGGCGCGAGGCCACCTGGCCGGACAGCCAGCGGTTCAGACTCTGGATGACGGTATCCAGCGCGTGCGTCACTTCCCAGGTTTCCGGCGTGGCGTAGTAATCAGCCAGCAGGTTGCGCACCGTGGCCTCCGCCGCCTCGCGCCCATGCGAGCCGCCCGACACCCCATCCGCCAGCGCCGCCAGCCAGCCCTTCAGCGCAGCCGTGGCGGCCGGCGGCGTGACGAAGCCGCCGAAGTCCTCGTTGCGAGGACGCGGACCGATTTCAGAGGCGTAGCCGAAGGAAAGTTGCATGGGATGGAAGTTACCGGGATTCAGAGTGACGAGGGCGAAGCGAAGCGAGCCTTTGTCCCCCCTTTCTCAAAGGGGGGCTAGGGGGGATTTTGCGGAGGTTAGAGCAGGTGCAACCCTTGTAGAAATCCCCCCCCCAGCCCCCCTTTGAAAAAGGGGGGAGCCATAACGTTCAAGAGCAAATCACACCCGCGCCATGCTCACCGCGCCCCAGGTGGTGCGCCAGCGGGTCTTCACCGAGGTGAGGCCGACCAGGGCAACCAGGCAGAGGCCCGCGAAGATCATGAAGCCGGCCTGATAGTCGCCGGTCAAGCCCTTGGAGAAGCCGAGGCTGGAGGCCAGGAAGAAGCCGCCGACGCCGCCGGCCATGCCGACCAGGCCGGTCATCACGCCGATGTCCTTGCGGAAACGCTGCGGCACCAACTGGAACACCGCGCCGTTGCCCATGCCCAGCGACAACATCGCTCCGACGAAGCCCGCCAGGGCCAGCCACTGGTTGGGCAGGCCGAAGCTCACCGTCGCCAGGAAAATCGCCGCCAGGCCGTACATCACAGTAAGTGAGCGCACGCCGCCGATACGATCCGCCACCACGCCGCCAATCGGTCGCACCAGGGAACCCGCGAACACGCAGGCGGCGGTGAAGTAGCCCGCGGTCACCGGCGGCAGGCCGTACTGGTCGTTGAAATAAATGGTCAGGCTGGAAGCCATGCCGACGAAGCCGCCGAAGGTGACCGAGTAGAAGAACATGAACCACCAGGCATCCTTGTCTTTCAGGATGTTGGCGTATTCGGCATAGGTCTTGGGCGGCGGGCAATCCGGCGCATCCTTGGCGAACACCAGGAAAATCACGAACACGATGGCCAGCGGAATCAGCACCAGGCCGAACACGTTGCCCCAGCCGAAGGCCAGCGCCAGGCCGGGCGCGAACAACGCCGCCAATACCGTGCCGGAGTTGCCGGCGCCGGCGATGCCCAGCGCCGCGCCCTGATGCTGCGGCGGATACCAGCGCGAGGCCAGCGGCAACGCCACCGCGAAGGAGGCGCCGGCGAAGCCGAGGACGATGCCCAGCAACAGCACCTGCTGGAAACTATGGATGCCGCCCAGCCAGGCGGTGGCCAGCCCCGCCATCACGATCAACTGGCCGACGACGCCGGCCATTTTCGGTTTGATCTGGTCGACCAGCACGCCCATGACGATGCGCAACAAGGCACCGGCCAGTACCGGCGTCGCCACCATCAACCCCTTCTGCGCCGGAGTGAGTTGCAGGTCGGCGGCGATCTGCACGCCCATCGGCCCCAACAACACCCAGACCATGAAGGCCAGGTCGAAATAGAGAAATGCGCTCAATAGTGTCGGCGTATGGCCGGATTGCCAGAATCCCTTGTTCATCATGTGCTCCTGAGTGCTGTAGACAAGGGGGTAAAGCAGGAGTCGTGCCATGCGCCGTAACTCGCACCATTACCGGGTTCATGGGCAATAACCGGGCAAGGCATGCCTCATTCGGGTGCGCGCGCCACCATTCACGCACTCGAACGAGGCGTATCGGTTCAAAGCGGTGCGCGTGGGCACTGGAATGGTTTGCCCGTGTAGCGCCGGCTTCCAGCCGGCATCTTTTAAAACTGCCGGCTGGAAGCCGGCGCTACACAAACCACGTCACCTCGCCGGGCACGCTGTACGCTTGAGTGCCGATGAAGTGCACCAACGAACCTATGGAGGCGTGGCTCAAGAAGCCGCGCAAATCACGATGATCAAATCAGGACTTGTTCTATTCACCCTCGCGGTGCTGGCCGCCGCCCAGGCGGGCGCCGGCGATCTGGCCGTCGCCGTGCATGACGTTCGTGGCGGCACCGGCGAGGTCAGGCTGATGCTGTTCGACCGCGATGAAGGCTTCCGCAAGGAGGACAAGGCGCGCCAGAAACTGGCGCTGCCGGCCGGCGCCGGGACAGTCAACGCGGTCTTTCCCGGTTTGCCCGCCGGCCGTTACGCCGTCATGGTTTATCACGACGAAAACGGCAACGGCAAACTCGACCTGCGCTTCGGCATGTTTCCGAAAGAAGGCTATGGCCTGAGCAACAACCCGAAACTGTCAGGCCCGCCAAAATTCAAGGATGCCGCCTTCGAGATAGCGGATACGGACAGCCGCATCGACATCCGCCTCGACTACTGACCGGGTCAACGTCCGGGTGGCTTGAGGTTCGCCTTGCCCAGATCGGCGGCGGCGATGTGCATCACATGGCAAGGTAGGGCGGAAAAGCGGCTTTATCGCGCCTTCCGCCGAATGATTGGCATTTGGCGGATAACACCGGCAAGAAGTCCGCAAGGGATACCGTCCCGGGCGCTATCGGCGCCCGGGACATAACGCCGGCTCATCTGCCCTACACGGGCCAAGAATCGGGAAGCATGAACCGCAAACAGATGTAAGCGTATGTTTCGCTTAGCAAACCTGCCGTATATGTATGGTAGTTGGATGAATGCTTTGGCCGAAACACGGCCATAGTTGAGACGATCAAGCAGCATTCACGAAAAACAGCGAACTGCTCCCGCACCTCTCGCACTCCCGGAAAAACTGGTGCCCATCCTTGCGTAGTCGTTCCTTGTGCCCTTCAATGCCACAGCCCAACTTGACCGGGGTGTTTCCCCCACACGAATCGCACTTGAAGTAGTAGCCATATTTCCCGTACTGGATCGATAGCTTCTCGCCGCCACAGGCACGACACTTCGGTGCTTCCTTGATTGACTCAACCGGCTTGGCGGGGGCCTTCACCGGCTGTCTCGGCACAACCGCCGGCGTTGCTTGTGGTTGCGCCTTGTCCAGCCCGAACATGGCGGGGTAGTTGATGGCAATCGGGCTGTGCCGCAGCATGAGCTGGCGCCCCATGTCCTCGATGGTTTCATAGGACACGATCTTGGCTACGCTGCCGAATGCGCCAAGGATGCTGCTCTCTTCGTTGTCTTTCTTGATGACCTTGCCCAGCAAGTCGGCTTTGACGACTCGGCTGCTGTCGAATTTCTTGGGCCGGTCTATTCGTGCGTTCGGCGAGACCAGGATCAGGGTCTGGAAGGAAGGGGCCAAACGTAAGCCAAGGCGGGTGGGCATTTCGATCTGGTCGAATACGTCCTTGAGTACCTGGATGTACCGCTCATTCTGGGCCACCCGCTCCCCTTTGTTGCCAGCGCGGACGAGCCGGATTTCCTGCTCGATCTTGGGTTTGATTGGTGCGGGAGCGGTTGCGAGTAGCGCCTCCAGTTCAGCGACGACCGCATCCTTGGGTCGGAACGGTTTCAGAATCATTGTGTTGTCACCCTGTCTTGGTCTTGTTGGTTATTGGCCAGTTCATGTCGCCAGCCAGCCTGAAACATACACCAGCACGGCCTGGTGGTCTTCCTTGGAACGTGGCGGTAAGCGGTCTCGCACTAAAGCCTTGCTCAGATCTTGGCGACAATGGGACAGCCGAGACTGCGGTCATGTACAGGTCCGCCCTGAGCTCCGCGCGCCCACCCGAGAAAATGTGCTCGTCCCGATGTTTGCCGTTGCCAGTGGCCAGGAGCGTGAAACAGCACGATTGCAAAACGCAATCCGCGCATCCAGAATGGTGGCATTTATGCCACCACTAATTCCATGACACACTTGGTTGTCATTGATACCAACATTTTTCTTGGTGCCTGTCTGGGACAGGGCGCGGCTCACCATGTGGTGGCGGCTTGCCTGCGCGGGCAATGCCTGCCGCTGATGGGCGCGGCACTGTTCGCTGAATATGAAGATGTGCTGGGGCGAAGCGAACTGTTCGAAACATGCCGGCTGAGTCCGGCCGAACGTGATGAATTGCTGGATGTCTTTATTGCCACCTGCTCCTGGACGCGCATCTACCTCGCCTGGCGGCCCAATCTGCCGGACGAAGCCGATAACCATCTGGTGGAACTGGCGGTGGCGGGCGGCGCCCGCTTCATCGTGACTGGAAACCTGCGCGATGTCGCGCGCATGGAACTGAAATTTCCCGAGCTACGCGTCGTGAGCCCGGAGGATTTTCTCAAGGAGATTGCATCATGAGCGCATTGACCCTGCGTCTGCCTGACGACAAACACGCGCGTCTGCGTGCCCTGGCACAAAGTCGCGGCACCAGCGTGAATCGCTTGCTGGATGAAGTCACCACCCTCTTGCTGGCGGAGTTCGATGCGGAAACGCGGTTTCGCTTGCGGGCGCAACGCGGTGCCGGCAAGACCGAGCGCGGGCTTGCCTTGCTGGACAAAGCAGCGGGTAAATAAAGGCTCTTTTCGCGTTAACTGGTGATGCGGTTGGTGCGGTGGTTCCCCCCTTTATCAAAGGGGGGCTAGGGGGGATTTCTGAGACGGCTGC
>JAUXXW010000120.1 GCA_030684775.1 Pseudomonadota bacterium | reverse complement strand
GATATCATAAGAGCTGCCCCACCACTTCCAGTAAGCCGCTAATGGGCCGTAGGTTGGGCAAAGCGCAGCGTGCCCAACATCGCGACGGTTCGTTGGGCACGCTGCGCTTTGCCCAACCTACGCCACTCAATGGTGCGCGCGGCGCACCATACGGTTGTAAAGCCATCCGAAATCATAAAAGCTGCCCCACCACTTCCAGCAGCTCCCGCGTCTCGAAGCTGCTTTTCACGACATAGGCATCGGCGCGGACTTCCAGGCCGCGGCGGCGGTGTTCCTCGCTGCCCAGTGAGGTGACGATGACCACCGGGAGATCGGCCAGGAGGCTATCGCCACGAATGCGGCGGGTGAGTTCAAAGCCATCCAGTTCGGGCATTTCCACATCCGTGATGAGCAGGTCGAAGCTGCCGTTGTGCAGCGCTTCCCAGGCTTGTTCGCCGTCGGCGACGACCTGCACGCGGTAGCCGGCGTTTTCCAGGATGCTCTGCTCCAGTGTGCGGGTGGTGATGGAGTCATCGGCGACCAGGATGCGCGGGGCGGGGCGTGCTTCGGCGTGCGCATGTGATACCACGCGACCGCCGGCACCCAGCGCGCTGGTGAGCAGATCGCCCACCGCCAGCACCAGCAGGATGTCGCCGTCGCGCCCAAGGGTGCCGCCGGCGATGTGGCGTACCGCGACCAGGGGCGGCGCCAGCGGTTTGACCACCATTTCGCGCTCGCCCAGGACATGGTCGACGCGCAGCGCCACGCGCTGCCAGCCACGCTGGATCACCACCACGCTGATGAGTTCGGCGTAGTCGTCCACCGCGCCGCGCTGTCCGAGCAGGGTGGCCAGATCGCGCAAGGGCACCGGCGTGTCGTCCACCGTCACCGCCTGGCTGCCCGATACCTCCAGAATCCGCGTGGGCGCCAGTTCCAGGATGCGTTGCACATACAGGCTGGGCAGGGCGAATACCTGGCCGGCCGCGCGCACCAGCAGACCGTGGTCGCTGGCCAGGGTCAGCGGCAGGCAAAGCCGGAAGCGGGTGCCGCCGTTCAATTCGGTTTCCACCGTGATGCGCCCGCCCAGGGCTTGCAGGTTCACCTGCACCACGTCCAGCCCGACCCCGCGCCCGGAGACCTCGCTGACGACGCTACGGGTACTGAAGCCGGGGCGGAACAGATAGTCGAGCAGGGCGCGTGAGGACAGGGCGGCGACTTCCTCTTCACTGGCCAGGCCGAGCTCGCGGATGCGGCCGCGCACCCGAGTGCTATCGACACCGGCGCCGTCGTCGGACACCGTGATGACCACCGACTGCCCTTCCCGCTCCAGGCGCAGGGTGATCAGGCCGGTCTCCGCCTTGCCCATGAGGCGGCGTTGCGTCGGCGCCTCGATGCCGTGGTCCACGGCATTGCGCAGCAGATGGATGAGCGGGTCGCGCAGGGCATCCAGGATGGCGCGATCCATTTCCAGGCGTTCACCTTCCAGTACCAGTTCCACACGCTTGTCCAGGTCGCGCGCCAATTCGCGCACGGTCAGCACGAATGGCTTGAGCACGCTCTCCGCCGGCACCATGCGCAGATCGCGCACGTCCTCGCGCAGGCCACTGGCCAGGGGGCGCAACTGCGCCACGGTGGCGCGCAGGCCGCGCTGCATGGAATCGGCCAGGCGCTCGATTTCCAGGATCAGATCGCTGGCCTCGATGAGGAGATGGCGGTCCTGGAGGATGGCCGATTGCGGATGGCCGATTTGGGATGTGTTTTGCCGGGTCTGGTTGATCTGGGCCCAGAGCTGCTTCAGGCGTTGCGCCAGATCATGTTGCTGGCGGCTCACTTGGTAATGGTCGTCGACGCGGATGTTGCTGGCCTGCAATTCTTCCGCCAGATCGGCGATGCGATCCAGGCGCGCCACCGGCAGGCGGACGGTGTCCGCCAGGGAGCGCCTCGTCGCGGTGGGAGCGGCCGCGCTCGCGGGGGGCGGGGCGGCGCCCGCCGCGACCGCGCGCACACGTTGCAGCAACTCGACGCTGGCCTGGCCGACGGGGCTGTCCGTCGTATCCGCCTCGACCAGGCGGCGCATTCCGTCCACCGCGGAGAGGCACAGTTCCACCAGGCCGGGTTGGTTGACCACGGTCTCGCGCTTGAGCGCGGAGAACAGGTCTTCCAGGGCATGCGCCAGTTCCGCCGCCCGCTCCAGGCCGACGCCGCGCGCCGCGCCCTTGATGTTGTGGGCGGCGCGAAAAATCGCGTCGAGGAGTTTCGTGCGCGCCTCCCCCGTGGCGCTCTGTTCCAGCGCCAGCAAACCATCGACGATGGCCTGCAGACGCTCTTCCAGTTGGGCGCTGAAGGTTTGCAGCAGTTGCTGCATCAGGCGCGGGTCGATGTCGGAGCGGGGCATGGCTGTTACGGGATGGCGAATGCTTGGTGAGGGAGGCCCGAGCGCGATTGGGGGACTCCCCCCTTTCCAAAGCCTCTATACGCGGCAACTGTTGAAACGCCTGCATCAGCGCTAGGCCGAATCCCCCCCTTTTTCAAAGGGGGGCTAGGGGGGATTTCTGAGACGGTAGCGCAGGCAAATGTCGCCAAATCCCCCTCACTCCCCCTTTGGAAAAGGGGGAAGGTGCCTTCGCCCATCTCCGCGCCTATGGCGATCGCTCTATTTCTCATCCGCCTACACCTTGTAAAGACTCGCCACGGCCGACAGCCGCTGCGCGAGGTGGGAGAGTTCGTCGGTGGCGGCGCGGGTCTGCTCGGTCGCGCTGACGAAGCGGCTGGTGACGGCATGGATGTCGCTCATGGAGGTGGCGATCTGTTCGATGCCGGCGCTTTCCTGGCGCACGGCGGCGACGATCTGGCGGCTGCCCAGGCTGGTATCGCGCACCACGCCTTCCAGGCCGCGGATCGCCTCGCCCGCGCGCTGCACCAGATCGAGGCCGCGCACCACGCCCTTGGCGCCGTCCTCGGTGGCCATCACCGCGCGGTCGGTGGCATGGCGGATCTCCTCCAGGATGTGCTGCACCTGTTCGGTGGACGCCTGCGATTGTTCGGCGAGCAGTTTCACTTCGGAGGCAACCACCGCGAAGCCGAGCCCCGCCTCGCCTGCGCGGGTCGCCTCGATCGCCGCGTTGAGCGAGAGCAGGCGCAGTTGCCGGGCGATGCCGCCCACCACCGAGGTGATCTCGCCGATGCGCTGGGTCTGCTCGTTGAGGGACAGGATGGTGCGGGCGATGGCATCCACCTTGTGGTTGACATCGGTGATGCCGAGGATGCTTTCCTCCACCACCCGGCGCCCATGTTCGCCCTCGCTGCGCGCCCGTTCCGCCATCTCTCCCAAACGCTGTGCTTTCTCCAGCGTCTGCCCGGAGGTGGCGCGGATCTGCTCCAGGGTGGTCATGGTCTCGCTGACCGAAGCGGCCTGTTCGCTGGCGCCCGAGGACTGCGCCGCCACCGCGCTGTGCATCTGGCTGACCGTGGCCAGCAAGGTGGAGCCGGTTTCCCGCACCCGTCCGGCCAGGCCGGCGAGTCCGCCCGCCATGTGGTTGAGGCTGCCGGCGAGACGGCCGAGGGTGTCGTCGCCTTCTTCCAGTCGCCCGCTGAGATCGCCGGCGGCGATGCGTTGGGCGAAATGCTGGATTTCGAGACTGTGCCGTTCCAGTTCCTCGCTGGTGTCGCGTTCGCGTTTCAGTTGTTGTCCCTGTTCGGCCACCAGTTTGGCAAGCTGGCCACGCAGCGCGTCCAACCCCTGGCCCAGTTCGCCCAGTTCGTCGCGGCTCTTCGGCGGCAGCGAGACGTTGAAGTTGCCGCCGGCGATGCCGTGCATGGCGGTGAGCAGCCAGCGTGAGTTGCCGCTGACATTGCGCGCCACCCGCACGATCAGCCACAGACTGAATGGTATCGGCAGCAGGGCCAACAGAATGATCAGCGCCAGGCGGCGACGGCTGCTGGTGTCCAGCTCGCTGGTCAAATCCGCGAGATAGCGCGCATAGGTGGTTTCCACGTCGTGCAGGCGCTCCATGCGGCAACTGGCGCTGTCGAACCAGGCTTCCGGGCTGGGGCGCGACTTGGCCAGGTTATCGCGCAGGGCCGCGCGCAAGGCGGGCAGGTCGCGCGCGCAATCGGCCTGCTGGGCGTCGCGCCAGGCGAGGCGCAAGGGTTCCGGCGCCTGAGCCTGGAACAGGTCGAGCAGCAGGGTTTGCTGGGCGGCAAGCTCGATCAATCGCTGCCCCAGTTTGGGGTCCGCATCCCCATTCAGCCAACGGCCCCCTTCGGCGCGCTCCTGGCCGGCGGCTTCCTTGGCCTGGATCAGCCTGCGGTAGGCGGTGAACTGGCGCGAGATTTCGACATCGGTCGAATAGGCGGCGAGGCCTTCCAGGGTGCCCAGCAAGGCGCGTATCGCCAAGGTGTACTTTTCCACGGCGCGCATGGCGGGGAGCGCGCCCCGGTCGACCTCGCCGCGCAGGTGGGTGAGCTCGCCGCGACGTTCTCTCAGCAGGTCGCCGGACAGGCCCAGATCGCGCTTCGCGGTCTGGGCCTTGAGTGATTCCAGCGCATGCCAGGCCTGGTCGGTTGTCGCGCGCTGGCGTCCCAGTTCCGTCTCGAAGCGGCTGCCCTGGCTGGACAGAAACAGGCTGGTGCGGCCCCGTTCCGCTTGCAGTTCATGCACCAGATCGCCGATGGCGATGGACAGCGTGCCGGCGCGCGCCAGCTCCGCCATGCCGGCCTGCTCCTGCGTTTCCCGCCAGAGCGCGTGCCCGGAGAACAGCAAAAGGGCGAGCATGGGCAAGACCAGCACGGCGATCAGCTTGCCGCGCATGGTGAGGTTTTCCACATGGATCACGTCGCTCTCCCGAGGTCAGGCGTAGGTTGAGGCGTAGGTTGAGGCGTAGGTTGGGCAAAGCGCAGCGTGCCCAACATGCAACCGTTGCCATGTTGGGCACGCTGCGCTTTGCCCAACCTACGTCCGCTACGTCCGCTCATTCCGCCCGCCCCCGGTGGCTGTCCACCGCGCGCGATTTGCCTTCGATCACGTCGAGCAGTTCGATGATGCGGGCCGACAGGGCGCGTACCCGGCCCATCACCTGGGCGGCGTTGGGGTGCTGGCCTCTGTTCTGTTGTTGCACCACGTTGTGGATCAATTCATGCAGTTCCCGGTGCGGCGCGTCCAGGGCGAGCATTTCCGGGATGTGGCCATAACGTTGCAGGCCTTCGCCGTCGTACCAGCGGCCGAGCTGGCAGTGGTGGTGGGAGACGGCTTCCTCCTCGGTGAGCGACTCGCGCCCGGCCAGGAAGGCATCCAGCCGCGCCACCCAGGTGCGGTGCAGGGTGCGCGCGCGGTCGAAGTCGAAGCGGGCGCCGCCTACCTGGAACAGTTTCACCATGTTCTGCAACAGCGCGGCGTAGTCGGTGAGCTGGTCGGTGGCGGCCTCGGTCTGGTGGGTGGCGGCGACGAACTGGCTGGTGACCTGGCTGATGTCGCCCATGGCGACGCGGATCTGGTCGATGCCGGCGGCTTCCTGGCGCACGGCGGCGACGATCTGCTGGCTGGCCATCGCGGTGTCGTGGATCACCCGGTTGAGACCGTGCAGGGTTTCGCCGGCGCGGTCGGCCAGGTTGGCGCCACGGTCGGCGCCCTCGTTGCCTTCCTCGACGGCGCGCACCGCGCGCGCGGCGGCATTGCGGATTTCCACCAGGATGCCCTGCACCTGAGTGGTGGCCTGGCGCGACTGCTCGGCCAGGTCGCGCACCTCTTCCGCCACCACGGCAAAACCGCGCCCGGCGTCGCCGGCCTTGGCCGCCTCGATCGAGGCGTTCAGCGCCAGCATCTTCGATTGCGAGGCGAGTTCGCCGACGGCGTTGGTGATGTCGCCTATCTGTTGCAGACGCTCGTTGAGCACGCCGATGTGGCCGGCGATGGCTTCGACCTGGCCGCGTGTCTGCCGCATGGCTTGCACCGCCGCTTCCACCACCGTCACCCCCTGGTCGCCCTCGGCGCGGGCGCGGTCGGCCACTTCCTTGAGGGCGGTGGCCTTTTCCAGATTCTGCTGCGAGGTGGCCTTGATCTGTTCCAGGGTCGCGGTGGTCTCGCTGACCGAAGCGGCCTGCTGCGCGGCGCCGCTGGACTGGGCGCCGATGGCGGCGCGCACCTGCTCGACGCTGACCAGCATGGCGTTGCTGGATTCGGCGACTTCGCTGGTCATTTCCGCCAGGCGGTCGGTCATCTCGTTCAGGTTGCCGCCGAGGCGGGCGAGTATGTCCTCGCCGGCCACGTCCACCCGCGCGGTCAGGTCGCCCCGGGCGACGCGGTCGATGAGATTGTTGTAGGCGTTCAGGCGCTGTTCCAGTTCCTCCTTGGACAGGTTGACCACATTGAGCTCGGAAGTGAGACCGTGGATGTAGGTGTCGATGGCGAGCTGGGCATCCAGCGACAGCACCTTGTCCAGCGCCAGCACGGCTTGCAGGGCGCGCCCGTGTTGCCAGCGCCAGTGCTTGAAGATGATGGGGGCGAGCAACTGCATGTAGACGGAATAGCTGCCCAGATACCAGCGCGGGGTGAGGCCGATCTTGTGATGGATCACCCCCACGCGCAGGCGCCGCTCGAAGTAGCCCGGCCCCAGGTCGCCCTTGAACAGTTCCAGCAGATAGGCGCGTTGCGTGCGTTTCAGCCGCTCCCAATTGGAACCGACGCCGTGGATCAGTTGTTCCAGTTCCGGGTAGTGCTGGACGTTGGCGTAGAAGCCATCCACCACGGCATCGGCATGGCGTTCGATCACCGGCGCCAGTTCCACCAACAAGGCCAGATCCGCCTCGGTCAGCCCGACGAAGGCCTTGTGCCGCGCCTGCTGTTCCGGCCCCAGATTCATGAGTTCGGAGAGATTGGCGCCGGCGGCGTCATGCAGGAATTTTTCGATCATTGGGTCACCCTGGTAGAAATTCAGAAGGCGTAGGTTGGGCAAAGCGCAGCGTGCCCAACATTATCGGCGGTGGTGTTGGGCACGCTGCGCTTTGCCCAACCTACGGCCCTACGCTTGCGGATTCGCTTCACCGCCGGTCCCGCCATTCCATCGCATCGCCACTGATGTTGTGGAACAGGTCGGCGTCGCGGCCGCGCACGGCGTTGGCGGGGATTTCCAGGCGCTTGGGGTCGTGTTCCAGGATGTCGAGGAAGATGGCGATGATTTCCGGGTCCCAGAAGCCGCGCGCGGTTTCCTCGCGCAGGATGCGGATGACTTCATCGCGCGGCAGGGCGGGTTTGTAGGGGCGTTCGCTGGAGAGGGCGTCGTAGACGTCCACCACCTGGAAGATGCGCGCCAGCACCGGGATGTCGACGCCGGCCAGGCCGGAGGGGTAGCCGCCGCCGTTCCATTTTTCATGGTGGTAGCGAATGATGTCCACGGTGCGCCGCATGGTGCGCAGGGCGCTGCACAGATAGGCGCCGGTGGTCGGGTGCGAGCGCATGACCGCCCATTCCGCCTCATCCAGCTTGCCTTTCTTGAGCAGCACGGCGTCGGGGATGGCGACCTTGCCGATGTCATGCAGGATGCCGCCGCGACGCAGCGCTTCCAGGTCATCCCAGGGCAGGCCGAGGGCTTCGCCCAGCACCACGGAGAGATGCGAGAGGCGGTCGCAATGGTCGCCGGTGGTGCCGTCTTTGGCTTCGACCACGCGCGCCAGCGCGAACAGCACCGATTCGGTGTCGTCGAGACGGTCGGTCAGGCGCTTCTTGTCCACCGCCGCGCGTACCCGCGCGGTCAGTTCCACCGCGTTGAACGGCTTGGTGATGTAGTCGGAAGCGCCCACTTCCATGCCGTGCACCACATCGTCCGGACTGCCCAGAGAGGTGAGCATGATGATGGGCAGGAGGCGGAATTCCTCCTGCTCGCGCAGTCGGCGGCAGACTTCGATGCCGTCGAGGTCGGGCATCATCACGTCGAGCAGCACTACATCCGGGCGCAGGGCGGCGATGCGGGTCAGGGCGGCCTCGCCGCCATCCGCCTCCAGTACCTCGAACTCATGTGAGCCGAGCACGGCGCGAATCAGGGCGCGGTTGGTGGCCATGTCGTCCACCACCATGATGCGGGCCTGGCCGCCGCTTGTATGAGTGCTGTACGTCGAGTTCATGTGTGTTCCTCTATCCTGATTCGCGGGTCGCCCAGCAGAGCGTCCAGATCCAGCATGGCCAATCGGCCGGCATGAATGCCGGTAATCCAGTTTTCCTCGCCGACGGCGGCGCCGGGCAGGGCGGGGCCGAGCGATTCGGGGCGATAACGGTCGTTGCCCAGCACCTCGGCTACGCGCAGGCCGACGCTGTAGCCGGCGGCGCTGACGATCACCAGACGGGTTTCTTCGTCGCTAACCGAGGATTCCTCATCGGCTGCCTCTACTCGCAGCAGGCGTGCCAGGTCGAGCACGGCAAGCAACCGGCCGCGTCGCGGCATCACGCCGGCGATGAAGGAAGGCGTGCCGGGCACCGGCGTGAGGCCGCGCGGCCGCACGATTTCGTCCAGCCAGCGATAGGGAATGCCATAGCGCTCGCGCGCGCCCAGACGCACGGCGAGAAACAGATCGCCGCGCGGCGTCTGCCGGGCCTGGTCGGTTTCGCTCGCCAGGCGCACCGCGCGGCGATGCAGGATGGCGCGAGCGTGATCCGATTGCAGAGGGGAGATTTCGGTTTGCGAGAGGCGCGGCGAAGTTGTAGCGCCGGCATCCTTGCCGGCGTCTTTTGAAACCGCCGGCAAGGAGAGCGTGGTTGTTGCCGCCGGGGTTTCGGCGGCATTACAACCACGGCCTACTCCTTGCGGGTATGCCGGCGCTACAGGGGAGGGCAAATCCGAACTCGCAAATTGTTTCATCGCCGGTCACCCCCATCAGGTTCGTACATGCGTAGTTCGTGGCGCAGGATGGCCGCCATCCGTTCGTGGTCGCGCCCGGCGGCATCGTGCAGGCGGCGATCCGGTTGTGCACGCTCGGCGATGGCCAGGGCGTTCTTCATCGACTTGAGTCCACCCTGTTGCGCCCCCCGGCGCATCTGCAACAGGCCGAGTTGGTAATGCGCTTCGACAAAGTTGCGGTCCAGGAACAGGGTGCGGCGCAGGGATTCCTCGGCCGCCGGCAGGCGGTGCAGTTCCAGCAGAATGAGGGCGCGCAGGAAATGACTGTGCTTGTCGCCGCTGTCGAGCGCCAGGCTGGCGTCGCAAGCTTCCAGCGCCTCGCGCGCGCGCCCCAGGTTGGCCAGCGCCTTGGCGCGAAATTGCCGGAGAAGCGCGCTGTCGTCGCCCCGCATCTGGCGGTCGGCGGTCGCTTCCAGGGCCTCACGCCAGGCCTCGCGCCCGAGCAGACGGGTGATGCCCTCGTAGCTTGTCGTCGCCGCCGTGGTGGTGGCGGAAGGCGCGGGTTGGGAAACCGAAACGGCCTGGGGTGGCGTTTTCGGCTGTGCTCGTTCATCGGCCCTTGCCGGTTCGACCGCCGCCGGCTCGACCGCCGACGGCGCGCGCGCATGGCTTTGCAGGGTGAAGGCGTTGTCCAGGTTGTGCAGGGAAAACCCGTCCAGCGTGCCGCTGTCGATCAGATCGGAAGCGCCCAGCAGCAGGTGGCCGCCAGGCACCAGGCAGGCGTGGAACTTCCGCATCACCTCGGCGACGATGGCCGGGTCGAAATAGATGAAGACGTTGCGGCAGAGAATCAGATCCAGCGCGTTGGTTTCACTCAGCATCGACGGGAAACTGTCTTCGCTCAGGTTCAGGTAGGCGAAGTGGACATGGCCGCGCAAGGCCGCCGAGACTGACCAGGCGCGATTCTTTTCCTGCCGGAAATGACGCGTCCGGGCGGCTTCCGGGGTGGCGCGCAGCGACCAATCGCTATAGCGCCCGCGCAGAGCGCGCGCCAGGGCCTCGGGGTTGATGTCGGTGCCGAGCAGGTGCAGGTTCCAACGTTCCAGGTCGGGCAGTTGTTCCGCCAGCAGCATGGCCACGCTGTACAACTCCTGGCCGTCGGAACTGCCCGCGCTCCAGACGCGCAGGGAGAGGTTGTTTTCCGCGCGCCGTTGCGCGATCAGTCGCGGCAGCCATTGCTCGCGCAGCCAGGCCATCTGCGCCTGGTCGCGGAAGAAATAGCTCTCGCCCACGGTGATGCCGGCAATCAGGTGTTCATGCTCGGGTGAACTCGCCCGCGCCGCGCGCAACGCGGCCAGATAGTCCGCCGCGTCGCCATGGCCGAAACGAGAGAGCCCGTCGGCCACGGTGCGGCGCAGGGTATCCATCTGGTGGTCGAGAATGCGGATGCCGGTGCGCTCGCGCACCAGCAGGCAGAGTTGCTCCTCGATGTCGGGCGCGAGGACGCAAGAACGCGCGGCGGCCGGCATCAATCCGCCTCCCGGAAAAGGGGCGTAGGTTGGGCAAAGCGCAGCGTGCCCAACAAACCGTCGCGATGTTGGGCACGCTTCGCTTTGCCCAACCTACGGTCAAGCGAGGGGCGCGGGTCGCTGGCCGGCATCAATTCACTTCCCGGCACAGCGAGCGCAGTTCATCGCCAAGGGCGAGCGGCTGTGACAGACCGGACAGGTCGATGTCGAGGATGCGTAGCGCATCGAGCAGGAGCGCTGTGCCATCGTCCTGGGTGACCGCCGAGAGCACCGGCGGCAGGCCGTCGCGGAACAAGGCGTCGCCGCGCAGGGCTGAGCGCGGCACCGCCCGCACGCCCAGCACTTCATCCACCACCAGGCCGGCGCGCAGGCTGCCGACGGCCGCCAGCACCACCGGGGTATCCAGTGCGTAGTCCGCCGTCGTGGGGAGATTGAGACGGCAAGCCAGGTCCAGGATCGGCACCGCCTCGCCACGCAGGTTCATCACCCCGAGTAAATAGTCCGGCCCTTCCGGCACGCGCTGCACCTGCATCAGCGGCAGCAGGCGTTCGACATCACCCAGGCGCAGACAGAAACGATGCCCCGCCACCACCATATGGAGGAGGCGATGCAGAGTGTCGTTGTTCGCTACGCTGTTCACGGCCGGGCATACCCCAGAAAAAACCTCCACCTTTAGCGGCGAACGGGCGGAGAACTTTAGGGGGAAATAACGTACCGGCGGCCCTACGGGTTAGCGTAGGTTTACGGAAGCTGTCCCAGGCCGGTAGGTTGGGCAAAGCGCAGCGTGCCCAACAATCAACCGTTGCATGTTGGGCACGCTGCGCTTTGCCCAACCTACGAAGCTACGAAGCTGGCGTAGGTCGGAAAAGCCGGCGGCTTTATGCCGGCGCTTTCCGACATGCTCCTTGGCGGAAGGCGCGATAAGGCCGCTTTTTCGATAAGGCCGCTTTTTCGATAAGGCCGCTTTTCCGCCCTACGGGTTTACGTAGGTTTGCGGAAGCTGTCCCAGATCAGGATCGCGGCGCCTACCGTGATGGCGCTGTCGGCCACGTTGAACGCGGGAAAGTGCCAGGCGCCCAGATAGAAGTCGAGAAAGTCGATGACATAGCCATAGAGGATACGGTCGATCACATTGCCGACGGCGCCGCCGAGTATCAGGGCCAGGGCGGCTGAAAACAGGGGGCGGCCGGCGGTTTTCTTCAGGAGATAAATGATGACGACCGTGGCGACGCTGGCGATCGCCAGGAAAAACCAGCGCTGCCAGCCGGGCTGGTCGGCGAACAGGGAAAACGCCGCGCCGCTGTTGTGGACGTGGATCAGGTTGAAGAAGCTGGTGAGGGGGATGACGTCGACATAGGCGGTGAGCCGGTCGATCACCGCCAGCTTGGTAATCTGGTCGAGGATCAGTACCACGGCGGCGAGCCAGAGCCAGACGAGACTGGAGCGGGGGGCGGTCATGTTTCCCCCCTTTGCAAAAGGGGGGGCAGGGGGGATTTCAACGGCGGTTGATCATGCGCAGACCGCCAAATCCCTGATAAAGCCCCTACCCTTCGGTACCTCAGTCCCCCTTTGAAAAAGGGGGAGGCTTTAAGCGTGCTCACGCGCTTCCCCCTCGCCATACAGGTTGCTCACGCAGCGCCCGCACAACCCCGGGTGTTCAGCCACGGCGCTGACATCATCGCGGTAGTGCCAGCAGCGTTCGCATTTCTCATGGCTGGAGGCGCTGGCTTCGACGCGGCTCAGTTCACAACCCTCACCTTCGCTTCGCTCCACGCGCGCGGCGGAGGTGATGAGCACGAATTTCAGATCGTCGCCCAGGCTGGAGAGCAAGGTGTGGTCGTCGCCTGACGCGAACAGGGTGACTTCCGCTTGCAGCGAGGAGCCGACCTGGCCCGCCACGCGCAAGTCCTCGATGTGCCGGGTGCACAGGGCGCGCAGTTCGCGGATGCGGCTCCAGCGCGTGAGCAGCGCGTCGGCGTCGGCTTGTGGCGGCAACTCGTGCCACAGGCTCAAAAATACGCTCTCCGCCTGGCAATGCGCTTGCAGCGCCCAGATTTCCTCGGCGGTGGAAGACAGGATGGGGGCCAGCAAACGGGTGAGCGTGTGCTGGATGTGCCACAGCGCGGTCTGCGCGGCGCGCCGGGCTTTGGAGTCGACACCGCAGGTGTAGAGGCGGTCTTTCAGCACGTCGAGATAGAAGGCGCCAAGGTCTTCCGAACAGAACGCGTGCAGACGCTGCACGGCGGTATGGAAGCTGTAATTGCGGTAGTCGGCCAGCACTTCTTCCTGCATCGATCGGGTGAGCGCCAGGGCATAGCGGTCGATTTCCAGCAGTTCATCCAGTGCCACGGCGTCTTTTGATTGCTCGAAATCGGCGGTATTGGCGAGCAGGAACCGGAGCGTGTTGCGGATGCGCCGATAGCCGTCCACCGCGCGCTTGAGGATTTCGTCGGAGATGGTCAGTTCGCCCGAGTAATCGGTACTGGCCACCCACAGGCGCAGGATGTCGGCGCCGTAGGTGTCCATCACCTTCTGCGGCGCGACCACGTTGCCCTTGGACTTGGACATCTTGTGGCCCTTGGCATCCACCACGAAGCCGTGGGTCAGCAGCGCCTTGTAGGGCGCGTGGCCGTCGCTGGCGCAGCCGGTGAGCAGGGACGACTGAAACCAGCCGCGATGCTGGTCGGAGCCTTCCAGATAGAGGTCGGCCGGGTGCGCCAGGCCCTCGCGCTCCTTCAACAGGCAGGCGTGGGTGACGCCGGAGTCGAACCAGACATCGAGCGTGTTCTTGTTCTTGATGTATTGCTCGGCTTCGTCGCCGAGCAGTTCGGCGGGATCGAGGCTGAACCAGGCTTCGATCCCACGCTGTTCCACCCGTTTGGCAACTTCTTCAAGTAGTTCAGATGTGCGTGGATGCAGCTTACCTGTGCGTTTGCTCATGAAGAAGGTGATCGGCACGCCCCAGTTTCTTTGCCGTGAGATGCACCAGTCTGGGCGAGTTTTCATCATGGCTTCC
>JAUXXW010000114.1 GCA_030684775.1 Pseudomonadota bacterium | reverse complement strand
CGGCTTGGGGTGGTCGCGCAGCCAGTCGACCAGGCTCTGCTTCAATTCCGGCACACCGCGACCGTGCTTGGCACTGATCAGCCGCACCGGAATGCCCAGGCGGGCTTCCAGCATTTCGATATGGACACGAATGCCGAGTTGATGCGCCTCGTCGGCCATGTTCAGCGCCAGCAACATGGGCAGGCCGAGCGACTTGAGTTGCAGCACCAGCGCCAGTTGCCGTTCCAGTTGCGTGGTGTTGAGCACCACCAGAATGCCGTTGAGCGGCTGCGTCTCGATGAAGTGCCGCGCCACCCTTTCATCTTCGGAAAATCCATGCAGGTTGTGCAGGCCGGGCAGGTCCACCAGTTCCACCATCGAGTCGCCCAACAACAACTTGGCCGAGAGCAGTTCGACGGTGAGGCCGGGCCAGTTGCCGACCCGCGCGCCGGCGCCGGTGAGGCGGTTGAAGAGAGTGGATTTGCCGGTATTCGGCATACCCACCAGGGCGATGCGTTTGCTCATGATGTGAGAGTCCTGACAGGGCGCATTTGTAGCGCCGGCATCCTTTCCGGCGTCTTTTTGCAATCCCAATACGCCGGCAAGGATGCCGGCGCTACAGGGGAGACGCGAGCTTGTTTCACGTTATGCGCAGAGGGTTTCCGCCGGGCATGGCAGCAACAGGATGGTGAGGGCTTCACTGCGACGAATGATTAGGTCGGTCTGGCCGGCGCGCACCTGGATCGGCCCCTGGAAGGGGGAGTGGCGTATCACTTTGACGCGGCGGCCCGGCAACAGGCCGAGGGCGCGCATACGCGAGGCGAGTTCGGCGCCGGCGTCGATGCGGGTGATGGTGCCGCAACGGCCGGCGGGCAGGGTGCTCAAGGGGATGTAGTCGATCATGGCAACAGGGCTTGTATCTGGCTGACGGCCTGGAGCGGCGTGCCGCTCAGGGGAACAACATGGGGCAGTTCGACTTCATGGAAGGGCTCGACGGCGGCAAGCTGGGCGGCCAGTACCTCGGGTCCGGCTTCGGAGGCATCGTGGCCACTGGCCTGGCGCGCCGCCACGCGTTGCCGCAACACTTCGGAGGGAGCCTCCAGCGCGGCGATCCACCAGGAGATGCTGCGTTCCTCGGCCAGTTTCTGGAAAGGTTCACGCCAGTCCCGTTTGATGAAAGTGGCGTCGACAATGACACGGAACCCGGCGCTGAGCAGGGTTTTTGTGAGATCGAGCAAGCGCGCCAGGGTACGGGCGCCGGCCTCGCGGCTGTAGATGTCTTCACCTGCCGCGCGGCTGTCGGCCAGGGCGGTCAGGCCGAACAGGCGTTTACGCTCCACGTCGGAACGCAAACGGATGGCGCCCAGGCCCTCCAGCAAAGCTTGCGAAACCCAGGTCTTGCCGCAACCGGAAACCCCGTGCATCAGCAGCAGCGCGGCGGCGGGGCGTTGCGTGAAGCGTTGGGCGAGTTCCAGGTAGCTCAAAGTTTCGGAGAAATCGCCGTCGGACTGGCTGGCTTTGATGGCGGCAACCTTGGCCCGCACCAGCGCGCGGTAGACCAGGTAATAGGGCAGGGCGGCCAGGCCCGCGTAGTCGCCGCTGTGCTCCAGATAGCGGTTGAGAAAGCGCCAGGCCAGCGCCGCCTTGCCGCGATGCATGAGGTCCATGCAGAGAAAGGCGACTTCGCTGATGACGTCGATTTGGCGCAGGCCGGGGTTGAACTCGATGCCGTCGAAGATCAGCGGACTCCCCCCTTTTTCAAAGGGGGGCTGGGGGGGATTTTCGAAGGTTCCCCCCTTTATCAAAGGGGGGAGTTCCTTGGTCAGCCAGGCGATGTTGCCCAGGTGCAGGTCGCCGTGGCACTCGCGGATATAGCCTTCGGCCCGCCGTGCCGTGAAGTGGCCGGCGAGGCGTTGGCCTTCGGCTTCGGACCAGGCTTCGAGGGACGTGATTGTCTCCCCTCTCCCCTCGGGAGAGGGGCCGGGGGTGAGGGCGCGCGCGTCGAGATCGCCAATCCGGGTTCCCTCTCCCCAGCCCTCCCCCGGGGGGGGAGGGAGCAGGGCGCGCAACTGCCTGAAGTTCTCCGCCACCGGCGCCCGTACCGCGTCAGGCGAGCCGAACCCGCTATCCGCCGGTGCCGCCGCGATCTCGCTGTGAAACCGCGCGACCCGGTCGGCGATGGCGTCGATCTGTTCCAGGGTGATTTCCGCTTCTCGATCCAGGGTGGCGTCGGCCGGGAAGGCGCGCATCTTTACCGCCCATTCCACAACCGGCCCTTCGCCTTCCACTCGCGGCGGCGTGCCGGCGACCGGCACCACGCCCAGATAGATGTCCGGCGCCAGGCGGCTGTTCAGACGGATTTCCTCGTGGCAACAGTGTTCGCGCTTCTCCAGCGTGCTGAAGTCTAGAAAGCCCAGATTCACCGGCTTTTTCAGTTTGTAGGCGTAGTCGCCGGCCAGGAAGACCCAGGAAATATGGGTTTCGATCAGGCGTGGCGCGGGTGCCGGGTGGGGATAGGCGGCGGGGTCTAGTAGCGATTCAATCAAAGGATTCATGCCCGGCTGACCTGTAGCGCCGACATGCCCGCAAAGGGTAGGCCGTGGTTGTAATGCCGCCCAAACCCCGACGGCAACCACCACGCTCTCCTTGCCGGCCCGATTCGCACAGGTAAAGACGCCGGCAAGGATGCCGGCGCTACATGGCTGGCACTCGACCGCTTGGCGTGGGCGGGCAAAGGCAGGCCGCGCGGCGTCATTTCTGGAACGCCACCACATGATCCACCCCGAGGCGGATGCCGATGTGTTCGCCGATGGCGTGGTTGTGGTGCGAATCGACCTGCGCCAGGACGCGGCCACCGCCGGGCAGGCGGAGGGTGTAGATGAAATCGGCGCCACGGAAGGCTTTGCGCTCGACTTGGCCCATGAGCAGGCTGTCGTCGTCGTGGATGATGTCGTCGGGGCGGATCAGCACGTCCACCATGCAGCCCTGCGCGCAGTGGGAGCAGCCGCCTGTATCACCGCAATCGCCATCGACCACGCCTTCCAGCACACCGAGTTCGATTTCCACTTGATGGCTGTTGAGCACCGTGCCCGGCAACAGCGTGCCCTGGCCGATGAAGTCGGCGACAAAGCGGTTGGCCGGCTGGTGGTAGAGGGCGTAGGGCGTGTCGCATTGCTGGATCACGCCTTCGTTCATCACGCCGATGACGTCGGCCATGGCGAAGGCTTCGTGCTGGTCGTGGGTGACCAGGAGCGCGGTGATGCCCTCGTGTTTGAGGATGTCGCGCACCTCCAGGGAGAGCTTTTCCCGCAGTTCCACGTCCAGGTTGGAAAACGGCTCGTCCAGCAGTAGCAGACGCGGCTTCGGCGCCAGTGCGCGCGCCAGTGCCACGCGCTGCTGCTGGCCGCCGGATAGCTGGTGTGGCCAGGACGCGGCTTCCCGGGAAAGCCCCACCAGCTTCAGCATCTGTTGCACCCGCAGGGCGCGTTCGTCGTTGCCCAGGTGGGAGAGGCCGAACGCCACATTGCCGGCCACGGACAGGTGCGGGAACAGGGCGTAATCCTGGAACACCAAGCCGACCTGGCGTTTTTCCGGCGCCAACGACCAGCCGGCGCGGGCCACCGTCTCGCCGTGGATGCGGATCTCGCCGCTATCGAGTTTTTCGAAGCCGGCGATTAGTCGCAGTGCCGTGGTCTTGCCGCAACCGGACGGGCCCAGCAGGCAACCGATCTGGCCGGGCGCGAGCTGGAAGGAAAGGTCTTTGAGTACCGCCTTGCGGCCATAAGACTGGGCTACATGGTCAAGTGCGAGCATCGCTGTGTCTGATCAACAAGAAGATGGGTAACAGGCCGACGATGGCGATGGCGACGGCGGGCAGGGCGGCCCGTTCCCATTCGCCTTCGGAAGTCATCTCGAAGACGCGGGTGGCCAGGGTGTCCCAGCCGAAGGGCCGGGTCATCAGGGTGATGGGCAGTTCTTTCATGATGTCGACGAAAGTGAGTGCCATCGCCACCAGCAGTGGCGCGCGCAACATCGGCAGATGCACGCGATACAACCGTTTGAAGCCGGTGACGCCGAGCACTTCCGAGGCTTCGTCGAGGGAGCGGGTGATGCGGCCCAGGCCGGTTTCCACTGAGCCGAAACCCACCGCGAGGAAGCGCGCGCAATAGGCCAGCAACATCACCGCCAGCGTACCCCCGAGGATTTGCCCGGTTTCGTGGCCGGTCCAGGCGCGCACCTGGTCGATGATCAGATTGTCCAGCCAGGCTACCGGAATGAAGAAACCCACCGCCAGCACCGCGCCCGGCAGGGCATAGCCGATGGCCGCCAGGCGCACGGTGAAGGCCATGCCGGGCGAAGGTTGCAGACGTTGCGCGTAGCCCAGCGCCAGTGCCAGCGCCGCCACCAGCACGGCGCCGATGCCGGAGAGCAGCAGGGAATGCCAGATGAAGGCGAAATAGCGCGTGTCGAGATCGCTGCCGACCGCGTGATAAGCCCAGACCAGTAGTTGCGTGAACGGCAGCGCGAAGGCGAGCAGAAAGATCAGGCCGGCAAAACCGGCGGCCAGCCAGGCCTGCCAGCCAATCAGGCGGATGCGTGCCGAGGCGCCGCCACCGCGCGCCGATTGCGCGTAACTGCGTTTCTGCCGCGAAGCCTGCTCCAGCAGCACCAGCACCAGCACGAAGAAGATCAGGATGCTGGCCAGCTGCGAGGCCGCCGACAGCGAGAACATCGAGAACCAGGCCTTGTAGATGGCGGTGGTGAAAGTGTTGTAATTGAACACCGAGACCGTGCCGAAATCCGCCAGGGTTTCCATCAATGCCAGGGAGACACCGGCGACGATGCCCGGTCGCGCCATCGGCAGCGCCACCCGGAAAAACCCACGCACCCGTCCCAGGCCCAGGGATTGCGCCGCTTCCATCAGGCGCCGGCCCTGGCCCTGGAAGGCGGTGCGGGCGGTGAGGTAGACGTAGGGATAGAGCGACAAGGCCATCACCAGGATGACACCACCGCGCGAACGCACCGGCGGCAGCCAGACGATGCCCCAGGTGTCACGCAGCCAGGTGGGCAGCCAGGCGGAGAAATCGAACAGGCCAAGCCAGACGAAGGCGGTGACGTAAGCGGGCAGGGCGAGCGGCAACAACAGTGCCCAGGTGAAGAAGCGGCGTCCGGGAAACTCGCAGGCAGCGGTCAGCCAGGCCAGCGCCACACCGATCAGGCTGACGCCCAGGCCGACTCCCAGCGCCAGCCAGAGCGTGTTCACCAGCAACTCCGGCAGGGTGTATTGCCACAGGTGCGCCCATATTTCCTGGTCGGGATCGAGCAACGCGGAAGCCACCACGAGCACCGGGATCAAGGTGAGCGTGGCGATGGCCCATGCCGTCAGGCGGGGTGTCGAAAAAAAGGAAAAGGCGCCCGGTCCGGGCGCCCTTTCTAATGCGGCCATGCCAAAGTCCGACTAGTGGATGGGAAGGTCCGCATTCTAGCAGTCTGTCAGGTGAGAATCATTTGTATCCGGCGCGATCCATCAGCATCACCGACTTGACTTGCAGCTTGCCCGCCTCGGAAACGTTGATCTGGTTCTGCCGGAAATTGCCCCAGGCGGCCACCGTGGTATCCCACATCACGCTCCGGTTGGCCGGATATTCCATGTTGACGTCGGCGAACAGGTTCTGCGCCTTGCTGGAAGACAGCCATTCCAGCAGCTTGATGGCTTCCCGCTCATTCTTGGCGTACTTGGTCACGCCGGCGCCGGAGATGTTCACATGCACGCCACTGCCTTTCTGGTTGGGCCAGAAAATGGCCAGCGGCAGGTTGGGCTTCTTCTCCTTCAGGCGGCCGAAGTAATAGGTGTTCACCACGGTGACGTCGCAAAGACCGGCGGCCACGGCTTCCATCGCCTTGGTGTCGTCGGGAAGGGGATCGGTCGCCAGATTGGCCACCCAGCCGCGCACGATCTGCTCGGTCTTCTCCTCGCCGTGTTCCGCGATCATCATCGCCACCAGCGACTGGTTGTAGACCTTCTTCGAAGTGCGCAGGCACAGGCGGCCTTTCCAGGTCGGGCCGGCCAGGTCTTCATAGGTGGTCAGTTCGCCGGCCTTCACCTTGTTGGGGTTGTAGATGACCGTGCGGGCGCGCACCGAGAGGCCGAACCACTGGTTGCCCGGGTCGCGCAGATAGGCCGGAATATTGGCCTTCAGCGCCTGAGAATCGACCGGCTTGAGCAAATCCTCCCGCGCCGCCTGCCAAAGGTTCCCGGCATCGACGGTCAGCAACACATCGGCGGGCGTATTACGCCCTTCCGCCTTCAACCGCGCCATCAGCGGCCCTTCCTTGTCGGTGATGAACTTGACCTCGACCCCGGTCTCCTTGGTGTAGGCGTCGAAAAGGGGCTTGATCAACTGCTCGTTGCGCGCCGAATAGACGACGACCTCGGCCGCCAGCGCGGGGGTGACCACCGCCGCCAGCAGGGTGCTGGACAACAACAATTTCAGGGAATGACCGAACTTCATGAAAGACGCTCCAGAACGTGAAATGACTGGAACGCATCTTGTCACGAATGGGAACGGTTATCAACTAGGTTTGTGTTGGCCCACATAAACAAGAGTGGAGGCTTATCACAGTGAACTTGGCAGGATCGACTTCACGCCGTGTTTTCAGTGGTCGACGCACCACGCATGCGCCCCCGCCAAATCCAGCCGACTACTGGCATAACTGGCATGGAACAGGCGATCCGGCAGCACCCAATCCCATTTTTCCGGGTTGCCGATGGCCTCGCGGTTCAATACCTGTTCCGGCGACGGGCAAGGCGCGGCGGCGATTTCCTGGAGCACGGCGGTGAGCCTGGGCACGCTGACGAGGCCGACCTCCACGCAAATGCCGTGGTTTTCCGCCGCCAGGCCGCGAGCGCGCAGCAGGGCGACCAGCCCATCCTGCACGGCATCGCCGCGCCACGGGAACAGGTTGACGCCGTTGCCTTCCGCCACCTGAACAGATTCGCTCAAGCTCAGTTCGCGGTAATGCCGGCGCGCGGCGCGCAATACCTCGCGCGCCGACTCATCCAGCCAGGCCGGTTCGTCTTCGCCAGCCAGCACGGCGCGCATTTCTTCGCGCACCCGGTCATGCACCGGGCTGCCTTCGCCGCGCGTGCGCGGTCGTTGTCCGACCGTCGCCGGCACCAGGTCAACTCGGCGTTTGTCGTGGTCGATCTCCGCCATGCGCCAGCGGCGGCCGGCGAAGATCACCACGATCCCGGCCTGGTAGTAGGTCTTCATCGGCAGGGTGCCGAGTTCCTTACCGGCATGGATCAGTCGGTATTCGGCGGTATCGGGAAAGGCCGCGAAGAAAGTGAAATGGTTGACCCGCTTCTCGCCCAGCGGCCCATGCAACAAGAGCCGCGTGGCGTCCTGCATGATCAGGCCATGCTTGTTCAACGCCCGCAGCAGCTCGATGAAATCGGCCTCGCCAACATTGTCGAAGGGGCCATGCAGGCACAGCGCGCGATAGGCGTCGGCGGCGCTGATGCCGTGCCGCTCGCCGATCAAGGCCAGGATTTGCTGTACCAGGGTTGAATAATGCAGGGCGCCGGCACGCGGCGGCTCGTACCACTTCGCGAGATACAAACGAATGATCGCCAGCGCCTGGATCAGGCCGGGATGCAGGCCGGCGGCGACGCCCATCGTCGCGTCGGGCGCCTCCGCCAAACAGTATTGCCACAAGCGCGCCGCTTCATCGCCACGTCGCCCGGCGCGGCCGATGCGCTGGCACAGGCTGGCCACCGTATCCGGCGCGCCGATCTGTACCACGCCGCGTATCGCGCCGATGTCGATGCCCATCTCCAGCGTGCTGGTGCAGATCGCGCTCAGCGGCCGCTCACCCTGTTTCAGCGCGGCTTCCGTGCCCTGACGTTCCAACTTGCCCAGGCGGCCGTGATGCGGGAAGAAACTCGGCGGCACCCGCGCGGACTCGCTGAGCACACGGAAACTATCCGCGTATTGCTCCACCAGGCCGGTGGTATTGGGAAAGATCAGGTAGTTGGCGTCGCGCAGACGCGCGAACAACGCGGCGGCGATGGCCTGATGCGCGGCGGTCACCGCCATCTCGCCGCCAGGCGGCACCCGCACCGCCTTGAAAGCCAGATCCAGCGGCTTCTTCACCGCCGAACTGACGATGACCGCTACCGCGCTACCCGCCTCATTTTCCATACTCGGCCGCAAGAACTCGGCCGCCAGCCCCATATCGCCCAGCGTGGCGGACAAACCCACGCGCCGCACCCGCCGGCCGATGGCCGCTTCCACCCGATGCAACAGCGACTGCAACTGCCGCCCCCGCTCGTCACCGATGAAGGCATGCAACTCATCCACCACCACCGCTTCCAGGCCGGCGAACAGGCGGCCCAATTCCGCGCCGCGACGAAACAGCAGGGATTCCAGCGATTCCGGGGTAATCAGCACCACCCCGCGCGGGTCGGCGAAAAAGTGTTTGCGTGGCGCCTCGCCGACATCGCCATGCCAGGGCGTCACCGGCAAATCCATACGTTCGCAAATCAGGCCGAGGCGCTCGAACTGGTCGTTGATCAACGCCTTCATCGGCGCCACGTAGAGCAACAACCCCTTGCCTTCGCCTTGCCACAAGCGGGTAAGCAGCGGCAGAAACGCCGCCTCGGTCTTGCCGGAAGCGGTGGCGGCGGCGATCACCACATCCCGCTCACCATCCAGCAACAAAGGCAGCGCCGCCGCCTGCGCCTCACGCAGCCCGGACCAGCCTTGTTCCCAGAGCCAGCGTTGCAGGGGAGGGGCGAGGCGGTCGAACCCCGCTCCACTAGCGATGGACATTATTGAGTGATCAAGCGTGATCGGCGGATGCCCAAACCGCGCCAGGGAAACGATCTCTGATCAGGTGGTCGGCAGTTACCAACGCGGCGTCGGCAGCCATCGCCTGCGCGACGATCAAGCGATCGAACGGGTCGCGCGTCCAGTCGATGCGCTCCGCTGCATCCACCACCCGGCCATAAGGCAAGTCGCTTTCGGTCAAACCCAGCTTGGCTGGACAACTCGGAGAGCAGGACTTCCGGAGTGATCTTGATTCGGCCAATCTCGTACAGATAGCGCAATTCCAGCCGCGCCATGGGGGAATGGCGTAGACATCCCCCGTTAAGGAGGAAGCGAGCCGGCGCCGGCCAGGCTCGGTGCGGGTCGGCATACAGCCAGACCAGCACCTGAGTATCCAGATGGACTTCCGGCGGGGTAGTCATGAACGCCCCCATTTTTCGCGCCAGGCCGTTTCATCCCAGGGGGAGGGGCAAGCCAGATCGTCCGAAGGGCTACCCAAAACATCCGGGTGTGGATCAAGCGCCGCCAGCCGGTCCACTGGCTCTGCTCCCGGCCGAGAAATGGCTTCATGCTGGAACTGGGACGATTCCGCGCCCCTATCTTCCTCGTACATCACCACCACTCGCACGGATTGCCCCGGCGACAACTTCTGAGGCTGCGGCAGAGGGATGACGCGGTCTTGAACAATGGACTCGAATTCAATGGCTTGCATGGCAGGGCCTCCGAATGACTGGGTTTGAGCAGGTTTTAAATAAATCGAAAATGACGATAGCCCCAGTCTTGATCATGCGGCTTCGAGCAGAATCACACTGTCATCCAGGTTGCACGCGGCGAAATCCAGCGCCTGGCGAACATCCTCCGCGTCGAGTTCGGGGTACTCCAGAAACAGCTCCTCCCTGTTTGGATACAACGCCACGGTCTCGACCACGCGCTTGACGGTGAGGCGCATGCCACGAATGCAAGGTTGCCCGTTCACTATCGCGGGGTTGATGGTGATGCGATCAAAGCGATTCATTCTTGTGCCCTTTCTCGATGGGAACTTGGTTGGCGGGAGCAAACGTAGCCTGGATGAAGCGCAGCGGAATCCGGGATTTCTTGCCAACTATCCCGGATTCCGCCCGCACAAGCGCGGTGCTGAATTTCACGGGCATTGGGGCGGGCTTCATCCAGGCTACGCTGGCTCAGCCAATTCCACGCAGGCCAGGCCTCTGGCAAAACCCTCCTGAACAGCCTCGGCGTTATCCAGCAACAGCCGCAACACCACCGTCTTGTCTGTATTGCCGATTTGCAGCCAGACCACATAGGGCGGCGCGCCCAGGAGCAGGCTCAGCAAGGTAGGGCGGAAAAGCGGCTTCATCGCGCCTTCCGCCGGATGTTTGGCATTCGGCGGATAACGCCGGCAAGAAGACGCCGGCTCATCCGCCCTACGCGGGCTGAAATCGTGGGAATGAATGCCTCGACTTCACCCCCGATCTCGCAACCACCCCGACTACCCCGGCGAATCAGGTTTTCCAGCCTGGTGGGTTGAAACAGCCCCAACAAACGTTCTTCGAAATAGGTCTCGGCATGTTTGCGATTGAGCGCGGAACGTTTGAACATCAAATCCGGCCAAGCGCGATTGAGCAGATAAGCTGCTTTCAGCAAATGCGTTTTGCCAGCCCCGTTCTGGCCGACAATCACATTCAGGCCCAGACAAAACGACAAATCCGCCGAGGCGAAAGCCGTGAAATTCTTCAGGCGTAGTGTTTGTAGCATTGCCACATCCTTTTAATCGTGGGCATTGAAGGCATTCTGGATTCAATCTTTCTCAATAGCCGTGTTCAGTGGTACGGTTGTGAGAACATTCGTGAAAGAAACGTGGTACGTCCCCTATTACTATTATTTCTACATCCAGGCTACGCGGGCTATCACGACGACCGCTTCAATCCAGTCTTTGTAATGATATCCAGAACTTTGCCGCCGGGCACGATGCTTATAGACGCATGCCGATGCGCCAATGCAACAGGCACGATAGCACTCTCATAGAGATCGAATTCAAAGTGCCGAATCAAATCACAAGCTCTAGAAATCAACGATCTGTAGTTGGTTATATCGGCCTTGGCCTTGGCGAACTTGCTCTGGTCCCCAGATTTGTCTGCAAAAGGATACGGCACAGCAAAATTGAAAATACGGCCTTTCTCGGTTTTGAAAAGAAAATCCTGACCGTAGTAAGTTTCGAATCCAAAGTTGTCTGCTGGTGAATCGCTACCCTTGATGTATTGATAGCGATATGGGTCGTCGAGGACACGAAGTACGCCGTTAGGTAAGAACCGATTGAGTAGATTGGCATGATCCATGACCTCTCCAGTCTTCTGTAGGCCTACCACCAACAACGGTTCCAAGCCCAGTTCGGCCAAACGCCTGTTAACACTATGCAGCAGAGCCATGATCCGCGCATGGAGCTTTGCCGGCTGTCCAAAAATCGCAAGCGGTCCATCCATTACGAAAGCCATCTTGGATAGTGATCGTGGATTGGCAGAAAATACCTGCTGAATTAGGGCCACCATCATTAGATGCTCAATGGCGTTCATCATGCGTGTCATCGCACTGGTATTGTTGCCAAAATCCGAAACGTCTTCATGCAGCCGAAGCCAGTCCGTAACGAACACGGGTTCGTCACATGAAGGACACGCTTTCTGCTGCTCGCTCAGAGAAAACCGGAACTCGTGATCGGCACCGCAAGACGAACATTGTCCAGCGCGACTGGATGATCGACCAACATAGACATCCCCTTCATTGATATTGATGAGCACGTCCGTCAATGCGAGGCGGCTACCGCCGCCGTTGGTTCTGTCGGCACTGAGTTGCTTGAAGACTGCCCGCCGGAACCCATCTTTGACGGACTTTGCCCCTTGGAAGCGAATATTGCTACCCGGCAAAGTGAATGTGATAGCCGAAGCATTGCGATGCATATCGGCTGCCTTGAACGGATCAACGAAACGGCTCTTGGGGTCGACGAGCTCGGCATAACTATCCATGCTAATTAAAACCTGGCTGACCTTGATGAAACCGACTTGCGTGCTCGGGAGCTTGTCGTTGATAGGTGTGTCGCTTTTGCTTGCGTCAGAGGCGACAACGTAACGGGGGAGTTGTGATGGGTCGCTGGGGGGTGCCGTAGTAAAAGTCGACGCCATCGTCTGGGCTTCAGCATCGCTCGGCTGGCGCATGTAATCGCACTCCGCGAGAAACGCCTGAACGTCCGGGTTCCGAACAAAGTCAGAATGGCCACCCTTGCCGGCCGTCTCGCCTCTGTATGGCATCACTTGCTCCCTGATGATTTGATGCTGGCGATACGCTGCTTGATCTCCTCAGGGGAAAACCGCTTTATCTGTGCCGGGATCACGAACGGTGCCGACAATGTCTTGATGCGCGCGAAGCCCACGTCCTGCGCAGCCTTGAGTGACCTAATGAAATCACTGAAGTCGTAGAACTTCCCGAGAGTCTTCAGCTCATCGTCATTGTTGAGGTGAGTGACAAACCAGTTCTCGGTATTGGCCAGGATATTCGGGTGGACTGACGATGGCTCCTGCGTGGCGTACACGAAGGCGATACGTGCTTTCGCGCCCTCCTTTGCGATACGCGGCCAAGTCTCGGTCAGGTCAGCTCTCTTACCGATGATGTTGTGCGCCTCTTCGACATATAAAACCATGTTCTTCGGTGTTTCGCCACGATGCATAGTCGCCATCTGACGCTCGAATATCTGACGGGCAATCCTCTCGGAAAGCACGGTTCGGATCTCAACCGGTCCAGCAGACAGGTCAAGGATTACAATCTTTCCTGTGTCAAGGTGGCCGATGACCTCGGCCGCGACATCAGCGGCGCGACGGCTTGAGTGGTAGGTTTTGTACTTCTGAACAGCCCGCCATCCACCAAAGCTCTGCTTGCGGCTGGTCTCCCGTGCAAGCATGTTTAGATACGCTTCGAGTGTTGGATCGACCCATGAATTTCCTGGCGTCGATGACACCAAACCGATCGTCGGACTGCGCTGCTGGGCTTGATCGTCCTTAATGGAAATATTGATCTGACGAATTTGTTCAAACCAAGCGCAAGCCTCGGGCAATGCGACATTGGTCGACGCCGGGATAGACACTGGTACAGCGGGGGTTTGGGCTTGCGCCCAGGCGTTAATCTGCTTTGTCAGCGCCGCCGCAATAGGCACCTCAACTACCCAGCCTTGAGGTGCAGGAAAACCGGCTCTATGCAGAATGCACTGGAAGACCGAATGGTGACGTTTCCAGCGCGTGTGTTCGGACCGCTCATTCGGATCAGGTTCTTCTAGTGTCGAGGATAGAAATGCATCAAGGTCTTGCCCCGAGAACGGCGATTTCTCTCCCTTGAACAGCGATTGAATTAAGTGCAACGCTTGATCGCAGTCCTTGTAAAAATTGGTTCGGAGGTCTTCGAATCCTGGTGTTTCCAGCGCACGGTAGCGCACAGTCTGTGTCGGAAACACATCTGCTATTGAACTGCTATCATCTTGGTGGTTCGCATTGGCATATTCGCCGTTGATATCAAAGATCAACTGGCCAACGCTGATCCCGTCAGTCATGGCAGCCAGCGCGACCGCCGAAACGGTAGTTTTTACAGTATTGGACTTGCCAGTTCTGGTCATGCCTAATACGGCAGTGCGTCTAGCCAAGAAGTCAGTCGGTTGAATCATCACTGGCACCGGAGCTTCACCGGCACCACGATGCATGCGATCAGTAGAGGTGTACCGCACCGAGCCAATATGAATAGCTGAAGGGGCGGTCTTGAAACCCGCCTTGATGGCCTCCTCCTTGGCCTTGTCACGCACCTCGGGATTTACGTGGTTCACGATGGTAGCCAAAGCGTCACAACGTGGCTTGAACGCACGTAGTCGAGACAGCGTCATAAAATTCTCGATATCGCTACCGAGTCGCAGGTTCGCATTGTCATCGATATAGAACGTGCCCAGCACGCTACAGCGAAGCCCCCCCGCCTGTAACTCTACGGCCGTGATCGGATCAAGCCCGTCGTTGACCTCACCGGGATATTTCTCACCACCAGTGCGACGCTGGTGATGTTCAATACGAGTACGAACGAAATCATTGTCCTGGGGTAGGCTTACCGGCTCCAGGACACGTAAAAGAATCACCTCTTGGTCGATAACCTCGGCATCACCAAAGCGTGCGGGGTTGAATCCTGCTGCGACCAAGAAAGAGTTGTGCGGAATGCCATTTACCTTATGTTTGAAGGCGTCGTTTGTTAGCACCAAGACCTCGTCGAAGCGCATGCCGTACACAAACCCGACAAACGATGCGTCATAGTCGCCTAGTAATTTCACCAGAGGTGATTCGCCTGTCACGATCTGATTTGTGATGTCTGTCATGTTACATATCCCTTTGCGTTTTTGGTTTGATGTTGACCACCGCTAACTACTGTGCGGTGGGCTGTGAAATTGGAGTACGAACCGGTCCGACTGACGGCGCCACAGAGTGGAGCGTTCCTACTACGCTCATTCCTCTGTGTACCCGATCATGTCGAATTACCGGTAGTGCGCGATTGCTAAAGAAAAGCTCCCGCCCAATAAACCTGGCACCACCTATTGGGTGTGTTGAGTAGGTCTGATCGATCACGCAACCATGGACTCCCTGTAGATGCCCATAGAGAGAACGAACCTCTGGTGCATCGTCGTAGGAAAGCATCCAAGGTGATTTCAGCGAGGCAAGGTAGTTCCGCATAATTACGTGAGCTTTATGATCGAAGACATATCCGTATAGCTGTTCCGCCTTGTGATAGTAAGGCGGATCTAGATAGATGTAAGCGCCCGAACGCCTCCCGGTTGATACGCAGAACTTTCTCCAGTTTTCATTTCCTATCCGGACGACATGATCTCTTAGCCCGTATAGAGCTTTAATGCGGCTCACCAACTTCTCGCGATTAAATCGGACACCTAATGTCCTTTTCTTTTGTTCCCAGCCACCTATTGGGCCCGCCTTATGGATGATCCCGTTGAAGTTGGTGCGGTTAAGGTACAGACACTTGAACGCGGCTTCACGTACCGATGAGGGCCTGCTCATTTTTATCCTCTTCCACTCAGGGATACTCAGTACCGTGGTCTCGACCTGAGAAATCAACCAGCTAACATCACTGTCATCCTCCGAACTTTTACCGAATACCACCTGCCAGAAGCTCGACACAAGCGGGTCGGCGTCGTTCAAAGCAATCCGGTCGATCTGATTGGATTCCAGAAGAGCAATCGAGACACCCGCACCGCCGCAAAAAGGCTCGACGAAAGTGGTGGCGGCTTCGCCGGATTGCTTAATCGCGCCAGAGATAAGCTCTGTGAACCGCGCTTTCCCTCCTGGGTAGCGCAACGGTGACGTTGAAATCATTGATTAGTTGTAAAGGCTAGAAAAATTGTAGGGCGTAATAGCGTAATAGCGTAATAGCGTAATAGGTGACAGACCACGTTTTCATGATGTAGCAATATAAAGTCTGACCCCGCGACCCCGCCATGTCAGGCTGGCGCGAACTGGATGTTGACTGTTTTTCCCAAGGCGGCGGCGGCGCTTGCCAGCGTGGTCAGCGTCAGGCTGGGATCTGCCTCGTCCAGCAGGCGATTCAGTGCCGCGCGGCTGGTGTGCATGCGCTTGGCGAGTTCGGTTTTCGTCATCCGCTGTGCTTTCATCTCTTCTCCGATCTGCCAGGCAATCACCCGCTTGAGCGCCACGGCGGTGGCCCCCTCAAGCGTGGCCTCTTCCTTCAGGAAGTCGTCGAAGTTGCTGCCGATGTTGCTCACGTTCATCTCCTTTTCAACTGCTTCAAGCGATCGCGCGCCAAGTCCAGGTCAGGTTTCGGGGTGGCCTGCTGCTTCTTGATGAAGCCATGCAGCAGCACCATCGTTTGGCCTTCCAGTACAACACGGGCGATACGGTTCTCCAACTTGATACGAACTTCCCAGATGTCGCCGCCCAGGTGGCCCACCAATGGCATGCCCAGCGGCCACCCAAATTGAACCGTCTTGATGTCTTCGCCTATGGTCCGGCGGTCAATCGCCGGCAATTCCTTCAGCCACTCCCTGACCGGCTCGGAACCGGCATCGGTGCGGAAGAAACGAACATCAAGAACAGGGTTCATGCGTCGAATGTATCAATGTTGATACGCCTGGGCAAGCCGGAGCCGAGCATGCGTAGATGGGTTGAGCAACAGCGAAACCCATCAAGGCTGAGAGCCGAACCACCATCCCGGCTCGCACCGCACCCCAGGACCAACGGCCATTCGACAGCAGTGCGCCAAGTGGCTCAATTAATCCAGGCTTGGTCATCATTTACCCTTCACCGACATCACCAATGTCATCGGCCTTGATGGCGAAGCCACGAAGCCGTGGTGCTCATAAAACGCCTTGGCCGCATCCGACAAGGCGTGCACCAGCAGGCCGCGAAGCCCAAGGATGGCGGCGGCGGCCTGGGTGCGTTCGACGGCGTCTCGCAGTAGCGCGGCCCCCAGGCCGCGGCCTTGCCAGGTTTGATCGACGGCCAGCCGTCCCAGGATCGCCATCGGGATCGGGTCCGGCATGTTGCGCTTGAGTCCACCGGGGGCGTCGTTCAGCGCCAAGGCGCCGGAGGCCAGACAGTAGTAGCCGATCACGCGCCCGGCTTCGGCCACCACGTAGGTTCGGGAAGCACCGCTGATCTGGTTGGCGCGCGCCCGGCGTTGCAGCCAGTCGTCCAGGCTGGGCGTGCCGGAGGCAAACGCGTCGGTCAGGTGCGTCGCGCTCAACAGTGCGGGGGCCTCCAGCATCAGGCTTGCCAAGGTTTCCCCGCCTGCATCAGCCGTTCGTAGCCTTCGCCGGCGGGGGGGTGGTCCAGCACATCGAGGAAATGCGCGTAGGTTGCTTGATCGACTCGCAGCAGCGTTTGATCCAGCAGCGCGTCTTCAGCCGCCCGGCGGGCGGCGTCGATCATAAATTCCGAACGTGACTTGCCCTGGCTTTGGGCGGCGCGGTCGATCAGGCTGCGGATGTCTTCACGGACGCGCAGGTTGACGGCGCGTGTAGTTGATTCGGTTGTGGGGGTCGATGGGTTCACGGGTGGCATAGGGTTACCTCATTAATTGCGCCCAGAGATTTTATGATACACGTTGTGTATTTCGTATTCATACGGCGTGCCACCCGTAATTCATGCGCCGCAGGCGCTCTTGATGCGTGGGATACCGCTACCCCACAAGTAGCGCCGGCGCCTCGCCGGCTTCGTTCTTCTGATCAGGCCCACGATGCCGGCGAGACGCCGGCGCTACATGCCTGCTTCGGCTCATGGATATATCCGGGTCATAGCACGAGCGAGTCGAGTACATCACCGACGTCCCCGCCTGCCTGCTCCGTTTCCACGACCGTTTGCTCCAGTAACACCCGCCAATCCGCCGTTTCATTCTGTTCCAGTACCGCCAACAGGCCGACGAAGGCTTTGATGGTGGTTCTCGGTGTGCGGAAGGTGGCTTCGCCCAGGCGTTGTTCGCTGTGGGCGATGAAGGCGGGGATGGCGGCTTCCGGCAACAGCGATGCCTGGGCGCCCTGGTAGACCTGGCTGAGTTTGCCGAGGAGTTGGGCGAACTGATCGCGGCTGAGGTTGTCGAGGCGGATGACCGGGCCGCTGAGGTCGATCAGGCCGTCGCGGGCGAAGGGGTTTTCCGCGAGTCGGGATTGCAGGGCGGGGTAGCTGTACAGGCCGCGGCGCGGGTCGTTGAGGAAGTCCGGGGTGCCGCCGAGGACGAAACCCAGGCCTTCGACGTTGCCTTGTTCGAGGTCGTTGAGGATGCGCAGGATTTGTTCGTAGTTGCCGTTGCGCGCTTGCGGGTTGGCGAGTTTGTAGAGGTTGACCAGTTCGTCCAGGCAGATCAGCAGGCCTTTGTAGCCGGACAAGCGGGTGAAGCGGGCGAGCAGTTTGAGTTGGTCGTAGAGGGCGGCGTCGTTGACGATTTCGCGCACGCCGAGGGCGGCGCGGGCGTCGGTCTTGGTGCTGAATTCGCCGCGCAGCCAGCGGATGGCGTTGGCCTTGAGGGTGTCGTCGCCCTGTTCGTAGGCGCGCCAGTAGGCGGCGATGACGCTGGCGAAGTCGTAGCCCATGACCAGTTCGGAGAGGGCTTCGAGCTTTTCGTGGATGACGTCCTCGGGTTTGCTTCCCGCCTTGCGCGCCTCGGCCAAGGCGGTGGTGATGAACTTTTCCACCACGGTGACGAGCGCGCCGCCTTCCGGCTTGGTGCGGCTGGCGAGGTTGTGCATCAATTCGGCGTAAAGACTGCGCGCCTCGCCGCCGGAGCCGTGCAGGCGACGACCGGGGTTGAGGTCGGCATGGGCGACGACGAGTTGCCGCTCCATCGCCTCGCCGCGCAACAGATTGAGAAAGAAGGTCTTGCCGGAGCCGTATTCGCCGACGATCAGCCGGAAGCTGGCGCCGCCGTCACAGATACGGTCGAGGTCTTTATCCAGCGCGGCGATTTCGGCGTCGCGGCCGACCTGGATGTGGCGGGCGCCGGCGCGCGGGGTGACGCCGGAACGCAGGGACTGGATGAGGGCGTCGCGCTCGCGTGGGCGAAGGCTTGCGGTGGTCATGTTTGAGTTGTCTCCCCGGTTGCGTTTGTTTCGTGTAACGGCGGCGGGTTCGCCTTTTCCGTCATTGTATGCGCGCCTTTCTCCGAGGCGGCTATCGTCCAGGCGCGAAGACCGGGCGATGGTTACGGCCCCCGAAAAGCAAAATGGCGACCCGAAGGTCGCCATTGACTACCGCGCGGAACGGCTGAATCAGACGTTCTGTTGTATCCCCGCCACGACCCAGCCAAGGCTGGCGTCGCTGGGGCGGGTGAGGTGCCAGACCTCGTCGAACGGGGCGGGCTGTTCGCTGCCTTCACGGAGCATGCCGTGGAAACGCACGCTGACGATCTGGCGATTGCCTTCTTCCACGGCTTCCAGCACTTCGGCGTTGAGCGTCACCACGTCGGTACGCTGGGTGGCGCCGTTGCGCTCGTCGATGTCCAGCTTGATCTCGGCGAACATTTCCGGCGTGGTGAATTCGCGGATGTCATCGAGATTGCCGGCGTCGTTGGCCGCTTGCAGGCGCAGGAAGTTGACCTTGCCCTGGCGCACGAAAGCTTCGGCGTCGAAGCCCGGGGGGAGGACGGGGGCGCTGGCCGGGGTGGCGTTGGTGAGGCCGGCGGCGCTGCCGGGCAGTGTTTGTGTCGATTCGAAACGCACCGGTTGATTCGAGCCCGCCGCCGCGCCGGCATACTGGGCCGGCCTGGCTTGTGGTTGATTACGGCGCATGAACCAGCGCACCAGCATGATCGCGGCCAGCGCCAGCAGGGCGATCATCAGGAAATTCGCCATTTCTTCGCCGAATCCGAGATGGGAAGCCAGCGCGGCCAAGCCAAGACCCGCGGCCAAGCCGGCGAGTGGCCCCATCCAGGAGCGCTTGCCGGGAGCCTGCGCGGCTGCGTTCTGTGCCTGATTGGGTGCCTGGTTCGGTGTGGCTTCGCGCTTCACCGGTGCCTGGCGTTGCATGCCGTAGGACTTGCCGCCGCCCAGCCGCTTCGCTTCGGCATCGTGCATGGGGAGGGCGAAACCGAGAAAGACCGCGAACAGGGCCAGAAAAAAACGTTGCATGGGGTGAATCTCCTGGTGGAAAGGTTGGGCATTGTATCTGGGAGCGCATGTGACCGGGTTTCCGCAACGAAGTTGCACCTCATTGGCGAGGCGCCGCGGCGTTTGCCGGGTACGGCGGGTGATGTGGCTATACTGCGGACGCCCCTGATGTGGGCACTTCCCCTCCCTGGCCCGGTTTTCTCTCCGGGCACATCCCAGCAAATCTCCTTGGACCGGACAGCAGCGCATCGGTAGCCCGCCTGTGGCCGGTTTTCGGCCCGGCTTCATGTTTTACCCAGGAGACACGCTATGAATAATCCCTATCTCGCCCCCTCTATGGCCCTGGCCAGCCTGTTTGCCCTCGCCTTCCCGGCCCAGGCGCAGACCCAGCCCGGCATGGAAATGTTCAACCCGATGACCATATTGGCTCCGATCATGACGCCTCTGGGCGCCATGCTGGTTCCCATGACCGCGCCCATGAACAATCCCGCGAATGCGTTCAATCCGGCGACATTGTTCAATCCCGCCATGTTCAATCCGGCCATGCTGCCCACCATGCCCGCGATGCCCAGTTATCAGGCGCCTGCCGGAATGATGCCCTTCGGCGTCCCTCAGGCCGCACCGCAGGCCTATGCCATGCCTCCCCAGATGATGGCTAACCCGTTCGCCGGTATGCCTCCCCAGATGGCCAATCCGTTCGCCGGCCTGCTGCCGTATCTCATGCCTGCCCAGCCGGCGCAGCCGAACCAGGCCGCTTACCCCATGTTCCCCGGTATTCCCGGCTTCCCCATGCCGTTCCCCGGCGCTCGCTGATCCTCCTCGGTCATCCCCGGCGGTTATTGCCGCCGGCTAGCAGCCTGTCGGACTTTGTTCGTCGATAGCGAAAACCGGCCCCAGCGAGGCCAGTTTTTGCCGGATTTGCAGCCGCATAGCTCAGCTATGGGGCAAGAAGCCGGTGAAAAATGGGGCGCTGCGGTCGATTTGCAGCCGACGATCACAAAGTCCGACAGGCTGCTAGGGTGGCCGCCGTTTCTCCAGAGCCATTCAGTTCGACCGCGTTCAACCGGGAAACCCCGTATTCATGACAGCAACACCCGTGGCACTGGATTACCAGGTCAAGTTCGAGACTCTGAATCTCGGCGGCCTGGATTACCGCATCCGTTCCCTGCTGGATAAACAGCAATATTCCGACCCTGACGGCAGCGCCGAGCGAGCCGGCATTACCTCCGCCATCTGGCCGCTGTTCGGTCAAGTCTGGCCGTCTTCGCGCATCCTCGCCGGCGTCATGCAGACCTTCGCCATCGAAGGGAAACGCATCCTGGAAATCGGCTGTGGTCTTGCCCTGGCCAGCCTGGTCATGCAACGACGCGGCGCGGACATCACCGCCAGCGATTGCCACCCCCTGGCCGCCGCATTTCTGGTGGAAAACCTGCTCTTGAACCAGATGGCCGCCATTCCCTTCCAGACCGGGAACTGGTCGGACGCCGACCCGGCACTGGGCAAATTCGATCTCATCATCGGCAGCGACGTGCTTTATGAGCGTAGCCAGCCCGACATCCTTTCCCACTTCATCGACCGGCATTCGAACCCCGAGGTGGAAGTCATCATCGTCGACCCCGATCGCGGCAACCGGGCGAAATTCAATCGCGACATGGTTGATCTTGGCTATGGCCACAGTGAGCAACGCGCGGCCCACCACCAGAACAGCGGTGAGGCATACAAGGGACGCATCCTGAATTACCAACGGGGTGTTGGCTGAGCGGTGCTGAAGTCCCGGTTACAGGGTGGCCGCATGACTACAACATGCCCGGAAATGGATGGGCAGGCTCGGCGTGGTGGGCGCCCGCTACCATGCGGACCCTACCGACACGGTTTCCGGCGGCAAACTGAAATTCGGCGCAATGCGTTACGCTTGTCGCGCTCTTCTTTCCTTCGATTCCCATGTATCCCTCTTACTACGCGCTGCGCCGCGTCAACCCCTATCGCGGCGTCGTCCAGGTCGTCGATGCCGGCGAGGTCACCGCGCATTCCTTCGATGGCCTGACCTGGCATCTGCGTGCCGATGACGGCTACGGCTGGGTGCGCCCCACTGGCATCTGGGTGGAAGGCGAAGGTTTGAAAGCCGGCCACGTCGACAATTTGCACGACATCCTGCCGGCGCTGGAAACGCGCCCGGCCTTGCCGTTTCCCATCGTCGATACCCAGGAACTCTGGCTGCTCGACCAGGAGTCCGGCCTGCCGCTGGCCTTGCTGGCCTGTGACCGCGAAGGCGTCATACACAACGAACAGCCGGAGGGCGAATGGCAGCCCTTCGTGCCGTCATTTACCGGTTTTCATTCGCTCGCCCTGGCCGAACACGACGCGTCGGACCCGAGCGTGAGCCACCGCGATCTACTCACGCGCCAGGTCAATCAGGCGGCGGGCGCCGATGCGTCGGCGCAGTGGTTCCAGCGTGATCGGGCGGGGGAGGGCGTCGGCTATTCCGGCCTGCGTATTCCTGACGAATGGCAGGGCCGCCGTCTGCCCGTCGATGCCTTTCCCGAGTTATTGGTTCGGGAAAACTGGAATAGTCGACTGGAAAACTCGGTTATTGCCGATTATCATGCGTGGCTCGCGCCCATCCTGCTGTCATGGCCTCGGATGGCTGTTGCAACCCGCGCCCGCCTGGAAATTCTGGCCTGCGAAAAGCCCCGCTGGCTGGCACGCATTCATCGTCTGCTGCCCGGCAGGGTCGATGCGCCACGCATCCAGGCCGCACTGGTGGCGGCGAGGCTAGAACAAGCGACGGGCGACCCCGAACAAGACTGGAATTGAGCTAACACCATCATGCGTCCTTCACACATCGAAACCATCCTCGACCGCGAATTCGCCAGTTGCGCCGCCGGTCAGCACACTCCCGTCATGCTTTGGGGGCCGCCCGGCGTCGGTAAATCGCAGATCATCGCCGGCATCGCCGCCAAACATGGGGTGCCGCTGATCGACATCCGTTTGAGCCAGATGGAGCCCACCGACCTGCGCGGCATTCCCTTTCGCAATGGCGACAATGTCGAATGGTCGGTTCCGTCGATGCTGCCGGATGCTCAGCGGCATGGCCCGGCCGGCATTCTGTTTCTCGATGAAATCAACGCGGCGCCGCCCACGGTTTCTGCCGCCGCCTATCAGCTCATCCTCGACCGCAAGCTGGGCGAGTACGTGATTCCCGAAGGCTGGGCCATATTCGCCGCCGGCAACCGCCAGGGCGATCGTGGGGTCACCTACGCGATGCCATCGCCGCTGGCCAACCGCTTTACCCATTACAACGTGGAAGCCAACCTGGATGACTGGATCGGCTGGGCGCTGGAAAAAGGTATCGACGAGCGCATCCTCGGCTTCCTCCGCTTCCGCCCCGATCTGCTGTTCAGCTTCGACCCGGCGCACAACCCGGTCGCCTTCCCCAGCCCGCGTTCCTGGGAATACGCGCACCGCGCGCTGTACAAGTTTTCCGATCGGCCCGATCTGTTGGGCGATGCTTTGCAAGCCTGCGTGGGGCAGGGCGTCGGCGTGGAGCTCAAGGCCTTCATCGACAACATGGAAAACCTGCCGGACATCGACGGCATACTGGCTGGCACGGTGGCCGATGTGCCCAAGGGCATCGACCTGCAATACGGCGTCGCGGCGGCCCTGGTGCGGCGGGCGAAGGAGTCGGCCGGCGACATCGACAAGCTGGGCAACATTCTTAAATATGCGCGCGGCTACCCGCAGCGCGAGATGGGCGTGATGCTGGTCACCGACCTGCACCGCGCTGTCGGCAAGCCGCTGTTCGCCGTGCCGGAGTTTGTGGAATGGGCCAACAGCGTGGCCGAGTTGATGTTGTACGACTTCAAGCCGAATGCATGATTGATGGCGCGATTGTTGGGCACGCTTCGCTTTGCCCAACCTACGTCTCGGTACTCACCCTGCGCACAGAATGAACGACCTTCCCGCCCTGGAAACCAAACTCGCCGCCGCGCGCACGCGGCTGATCCTGGAAAAGCCGTTTCTCGGCTCGCTGGTCATGCACCTGCCGTTGAAAGTGGCGGACCCGAAGTGGTGCAAGACCACGGCCACCGATGCGAAAAGCTTCTATTACAACCCCGAGTACATCGGCCGCCTGACCCTGGAGCAGACCCAGTTCGTGCTGGCGCACGAGGCCATGCACTGCGCGCTGTCGCACTTCGCGCGGCGCAATCACCGGCAGAAACACCGCTGGGATGTGGCCTGCGATTACGCGGTGAACATGATCCTGGACGACGAGCGTATGCGCGGGCCGGACAACGCCCTGATGAGCGCCGCTTACCGGGGCCTGACGGCGGAAGAAATCTACCCGGTGCTGCATGAAGACCCGCCGGAAGAAACCCAGGACACGCATTTGTTCGACAACGACTCGAACGATCAGGGCGGCGAAGGAAAATCACAGGAACAGGACAGCGGCGAAGGCCAGGGCGAACCGTCCGAAGAAAAGCAGGAAGGTGGCAGTTCCGGCCGTTCCGAGGCACAGGATGATGACGCGGCGGCACAGGGGAATGAAGCCCAGAGCGCACCACCGCCTCCCGCCGACCCGGGCAAGCTCGACGAGCAATGGAAAAACCGCCTGGCCGCCGCCGCCCAGGCCGCTCGCCAGGCCGGCAAGCTGTCGCAGTCGCTGATGCGTCTGGTCGATAACCTGCTGGCGCCACAACTGCCGTGGCGGGCGCTATTGGCGCGTTACATGATGAACGCGGCACGCGACGACTACAGTTTTCAGCGCACTTCCCGGCGCGAGGCCGCCGCCCTGATGCCGCGCCTGCACAGCCAGAGCGTCAAGGTGATGGTGGCGCTGGATACCAGCGGCTCGGTGCAACAAGCGGAATTGCGGGAATTCCTGAGTGAAATTGATGCCCTCAAGGGCCAGGTGCGCGCCGATGTCACCCTCCATGCCTGCGACGACAAGCTCGACCCGAACGGCCCCTGGCGCTTTGCGTTATGGGAGTCGCTGCAATTGCCGGAAGAAATCTCCGGCGGCGGTGGCACCGACTTCCGGCCGTTGTTCGACTGGGTGGAGCGGGAACATCTCAGCCCCGATCTGCTGGTCTACTTCACCGACGCGGAAGGCCGCTTCCCGGAACATGAACCGCATTACCCGGTGGTCTGGCTGGTCAAGGGCAAGGCCAGCGTACCTTTTGGAATTCGGATTCAACTCAATTGAACTATTCAGCGCCGTAGGTTGGGCAAAGCGCAGCG
>JAUXXW010000136.1 GCA_030684775.1 Pseudomonadota bacterium | reverse complement strand
CCTTGCCGCCGATGCGCTCACCCCGCACCAGGCGATGGGTGAAGTAGCCCTCGCCGGTGGCTTTGTTGTTGGTTCGGGTTTGACGGATGAACATGCAAACGATGCTACAAGAAAAGCAAGGGAAAAAGCCTTTCAGGCCATGATATAATGGCACAACAATATGGGATTCCGGGCAGCAATAACCAATAATCAATGGGTTACACCATTAATTTCGCTCAAAACCGAGGAATTGGGAGGGGGGATGTTAAAGACCGGGTAGGTTGGGTTAGCCGACGTCTTCATGTCGGCGTAACCCAACATGGCAGCGTTGCAGTCGGGTTACGGCGCGAAAAGACGCGCCTAACCCGACCTACAGCTCAACATCTGTGCTGCCGTGAGTTATTGAGCAGTTACCTGTAAACACCCTCAGCCGAGCGCCCGCTCAATGAAGTGGCGCGGCACACGGGTACGGGGAACACGCTCCGTGAACCAGTTGCGGACATCCTCATCCAGGCCGATGCCGTGCATGTAGTTGTATAGCGCCTTGTTCAGCGCGACACCGAGGGCGTCGTGATCCACGCCGGTCGGATCGATGAAACCGACATCATTCTTGGCGAAAGAAACGGCGGGCAGCGGTTGCAGGGTGACGCCGAACTGTTCCGGATGCTGGCCGACGGGCGAATGCACCGTGCAGGCGAAGCGGTGGAAAAAACCGGACTGGATGCACCCCGCCGCGAACAGTTGCCGCACATATTCGAGCGCATCCACCGTGTCCTGCACGGTTTGAGTCGGAAAGCCGTACATCAGGTAAGCGTGAACCAGGATGCCGGCGTCGGTGAAAGCGCGCGTCACTCGCGCCACTTGGTCGACTGAAACCCCTTTCTGCATGAGTTTGAGTAGACGGTCGGATGCCACTTCCAGGCCGCCGGAGACGGCGATGCAACCGCTGTCCGCGAGTTGCCGGCACAGTTCCGGCGTGAACGACTTCTCGAAGCGGATGTTGCCCCACCAGGAAATCGCACGATTGCGCTTGTGCAGTTCTTCCGCCATTGCTTTCAATGCCTTTGGCGGCGCGGCCTCGTCGACGAAGTGGAAACCGCTCTGCCCGGTCTCGGCGATGATGGTCTCGATGCGATCCACCAGCATGGCGGCGGCGATGCCGTCATAGCGCGAGATGTAACCCAGCGAGACATCGCAGAAGGTGCATTTTTTCCAGTAACAGCCGTGCGCCACGGTCAGTTTGTTCCAGCGTCCATCCGACCAGAGCCGGTGCATGGGGTTGAGCATGTCCAGGATCGACAGATAGCGATCCAGCGGCAGGCCATCCCAGGTGGGCGTGCCCACTTCGGCGAAGGGAATGTCGGGTTCGCCGGCGTCGATGTAGCGGACCGTGCTGTTCTCCCCCATTTCCAAGGCGCTTTTCGCGTTATCTGGTGATGCGACCGAAAACGCCCGAGGGAGTGGCCTCCCCCTTTTCCAAAGGGGGAATGAGGGGGATTTAGCTACGTTTGTCTGTGCGGCCGTCTCAGAAATCCCCCCTGGCCCCCCTTTAACAAAGGGGGGAAGCACCGTACCAAGCGCATCACCCGTTGACGCGAAAAGAGCCTTTTCCAAAGGGAGGCGTGCTTCATCCATTTCACCTTCGCCGAAGGTGCGCACGAAAGTTCTTACCAGCCGCTCCCGCCCCCACTCGCCGCGCAGGTGTTCCAGCAAGGCCAGGAGCGGGCGCTCGCCGTCATCCAGGGTGACGTAGTCGAAGTAATCGAACACGCGGGGTTCGCTCAACTCGCGCAGTTCCGTGTTGACGAAACCGCCACCCAGCGCAATGACGATTTCCGGGTGCTGTGCCTTGATCGCCTGGGCGATGCGAAACGCCGCATAGACATTGCCGGGAAAGGGAACCGACACCAGCACCAACTCCGGCGTATGCCGCGCCACCGCTTCCAGCGCGAGGTCACGCAGGGTGCTGTCGACCAGGTTGAGCGGCGCCGCGAGGGCCTCGGCCAGGGGTTCGAAGGTTGGCTGGCTTTGCGCGATGGACTCGGCATAGCGCACGAATTCGAAGCGCGGATCGACGGCCTCGCGCAACACATCGGCGACATCATTCAAGTAAAGGGTAGCGAAATGGCGGGCACGATCCTGTACCCCGAGGACGCCGAACGCCCAGGCCAGCGGATCACCGCCCTCCTCATCCATGTAGGCATCCAGGGAAGCGAAGCGCGGCCCTTCCGGCAGGAAATTCCGCCCGGCGATGCGGTGCCCGATGCTCGGGTCGCGGCCCTGGAGGAAGGCCACGGCGGGGGTGATGGTGGCGAGATAGCGGTCGAATTGCGCGTCAAACGCCTTGAGCAGCGGCGTGCGCTTCGGTAACGCCGTGAGGCAGGAGCGGATCGCCCGCAACCCCTCGGGCGAGAACAACCGCAACACCAGGGCCAGGGCGAGATCCTCCTGCACCGCATCGACGCCACGCGAACGCAGAAAGCCGGTCAGGTAAGCCGTCGAAGGGTACGGCGTGTTGAGTTGGGTCATCGGCGGGATGACGGACAAGACGCGCATGGGCTTGTTCAAAACGCTTCCCGTAACCGCAGGAAAGTGGCGAAGCGCGGCAGGCCTTTAGCCGTCTGGCCACGATAGCGATAAGTGATGGTGGCGCCGATGGCCGGTGGATCGGTGCGCTGCACATCGTTGAAGCCGCTGCCGATACGCAGGCGCCGGCCATCCGGCAGTTCGACCAGCAGCGCACCCAGCTTGCCGGCGTATTTACCCTTGCCCGGCAGGTGCGCGACCACCACCGCTTCTGCATCATCCCAGGGCTTCAGCTTGAGCAGATCGTCGCTCCGACCGGCGCGGTAGAGGGCATCGGCACGATGCAGCATGAGTCCCTCGCCACCACCCTTCACCACTTCGTCAAAGCGGCGTTGCAGCGCCGCTTGATCGTTGACGCGCAATTGCTCGACCGCCTGTAACCACGGCAAGCCGGCCTTGGCGGCGATCTCGCGCATCGCCGTGACCCGTTCGCTGAAATCGCCCTCGGCCCCCGGCAATTCAAACAGCATGTAACGCACCTGACCCCATTCAGCGTCATCCGGCATTTCACGGCGCACGATGCCGGAAAGGCGCTCGAACTGGCCGCGCCCAATCCACAACTCGCCGTCCAGCGCACGCGCTGGAAAACCCTGGGTAAACCAAGCCGGCGCGGCAATCAGGCGACCGCTACGAAAGTGCATCTGCGCGCCATCCCACACCGCGCGCACGCCATCGAGTTTTTCACTGACCCAATACCCGGCGGGGTCGATGCCGGCGCGGTAGGTCTCGGCGTGCGCCAGAGCGGGCGATTCGGCCACCGACGCCAATGGCGCCAGCAGCAAACCGGCGACAAGCAGACTCGCGAATCTATGCACCCAGGTGCTCATCGAGCGCATCGGTTTCCTCTACCGGCAGCTTGAACTTCTCGTCGGCCCACTGGCCCAGGTCGATCATCTTGCAGCGTTCGCTACAGAACGGCCGCCAGGCATTTTCCGGGCGCCATTCCACCGCCTTGTTGCAGGTGGGGCAGGCCACCTTCTTGTATTTCTCCGCCATCGGCGTCTCCAAACGAAAAAGGCGGCTTGCGCCGCCTTTGCAGGTCGAGGTTGGATCAGGTCGAGAAAGAAGAACCGCAGCCACAGGTGGACGTGGCAGTCGGGTTCTTGATGACGAACTGAGCGCCTTCGAGGCCCTCGGTGTAGTCGACTTCGGCGCCCATCATGTACTGCATGCTCATCGGATCGACCAGCAGGGTGACGCCGTTCTTCTCCATGATCATGTCGTCTTCGTTGGTCACTTCATCGAAGGTGAAGCCGTACTGGAAGCCGGAACAGCCGCCACCGGTAACGAATACGCGCAGTTTCAGGTCGGGATTGCCTTCTTCCTCGATCAGGGCTTTCACCTTGCTGGCGGCGCTGTCGGTAAAAGTGAAGGGACTCATTTCGGTCGCGGCATTCATATCGCGATACTCCTATGTCAGGTCTAAGTGCGGGGCATTATTGGCGCCGGGGCGGTGCCCGTCAACCACGGGCTAAGTGGGGATACGTGCACAAAAATCAAGGCATTACCGGAATTTGCGTGAGCGCCGTATTTTCCGGCAGGCCAAACATCAGATTCATGTTCTGCACCGCCTGGCCGGCCGCGCCCTTCACCAGGTTGTCGATCACCGACAACACCACCACGGTGTCTCCCCCTTGTGGCCGGTGCACGGCGATGCGGCACAGATTGGACGCGCGCACGGAACGGGTCTCGGGATGCGACTTCGCGGGCAACACGTCGACGAAGACCTCGTTGGCGTAGCGCGCCTCGAACAGCGACTGCAAATCCACGTCCTTGGAGAGCTTGCAATAAAGGGTGGCGTGGATGCCGCGGATCAGGGGGGTGAGGTGCGGCACGAAGGTCAGCCCGACATCGTTTCCAGCCATGCGGTTGAGGCCCTGGCGAATTTCCGGCCAGTGGCGGTGCCCCGGCACGGCATAGGCCTTGAAGGTGTCGGAGGCCTCGGCGAACAGCGCGCCGATCTCCGCCTTGCGGCCGGCGCCGGAGACACCGGATTTGCAGTCGGCCACCATCCAGCCAGTCTCGACCACGCCGGCTTCCACCAAAGGCAGGAAGCCGAGCTGCACGGCGGTGGGATAGCAACCGGGATTGGCGATCAGGCGCGCGCCCTTGATCTTTTCCCGGTTGATCTCGGGCAGGCCATAGACCGCCTCAGCGACCAGATCGGGACAGGCGTGTTCCATGCCGTACCACTTCGACCACTCGGCGATGTCCTGGATGCGGAAGTCGGCGGCCAGGTCGATGACCTTGACCCCGGCATCGAGCAGTTCACGGGTCTGCTGCATGGCGATGCCGTTGGGTGTGGCAAAGAACACCACATCACAGGACTTCAGCGGCGCTTCATCCGGCGTAGTGAAGGCCAGCGCTACCCGGCCGCGTAGCGACGGGAACATGTCCGCCACCGCCATGCCGGCTTCGCGGCGGGAGGTAATGGCGGTCAGTTCGACCTCGGGGTGCTGGGCGAGAAGCCTGAGTAGTTCGACTCCGGTATACCCGGTGCCGCCGACGATGCCTGCCTTGATCATGCTGAGACTCCTTAGAACAGAAACGAAAAAGCCGCCCTCGGGCGGCCTTCTCGAATATCCAAAGCAAATTAACGCTTGGAGAACTGCTTGCGACGGCGCGCCTTGTGGAAGCCGACTTTCTTGCGTTCCACTTCGCGGGCATCGCGGGTCACCAGACCGGCTTTCTTCAGCGGGCTTTTCAGCTCCGCGTCGTATTCGATCAGGGCACGGGTGATGCCGTGGCGAACCGCGCCGGCCTGGCCGGTTTCGCCGCCGCCGTTGACGTTCACCATGATGTCGAAGGTGGCTGTACGCTCGGTCAGCACCAGCGGCTGACGCACGATCATGCGGCCGGTTTCACGGGCGAAATACAGGTCGACGGCCTTGCCGTTGACGACGATGTTGCCGGAACCCGCTTTCATGAACACGCGAGCGACGGAGCTCTTGCGGCGGCCGGTGCCGTAGTAGTAGTTACCGATCATTCAGGACCTCAGATTTCCAGAGTTTTGGGCTGCTGCGCGGTGTGCGGGTGAGCGCCGCCGGCATAGACCTTGAGTTTCTTGATCATCGCGTAGCCCAGGGGACCCTTGGGCAACATACCTTTGACCGCCTTCTCCAACGCGCGACCGGGGAAACGGTCCTGCATCTTGCCGAAGGTGGTCTCGTTGATGCCGCCGGGGTAACCGGTGTGGCTGTAGTATTTCTTGCCCTCGGCCTTGTTACCGGTCACGCGCAGTTTCTCGACGTTGACCACGACGATGTAGTCGCCGGTATCCACGTGCGGGGTGAAGATGGCCTTGTGCTTGCCGCGCAGACGGCGGGCGATCTCGGACGCCAGACGTCCCAGCACCCTGTCGGTGCCGTCCACCAGATACCAGTCGTGCTGGACCTCGTGGGGCTTAGCGGAGAAGGTTTTCATGTCTATGTACCAGAATGGGGACTTCGGAAAGCGGCGGATTCTATTGGGTTTTCTGTTTTCCTGTCAAACCGGTATTTGCCGAAGAGGAAGGTATCCGGATAATCGCGGCCCATGTCGACCACTTGGCTCCTCACCAATTTCATCGCGGCGTTCCTGTTGCCGCCGCTCAATCTGCTGATTCTCGGCAGTTTCGGGCTGCTGCTGCTGAAACGGCGGCGGGCCTGGGGCAAGGCCTTGATCGGCTTCAGCCTGGCCGCGTTGTGGCTGCTGGCGACGCCGTTCGTGGCGGGGTCTCTACTCGACACATTGAAACCACCCCCGCGAACCCTGGACGGCACGGAAGCCGACGCCATCGTGATTCTGGGCGGCGGCATCTACTCCGATACGGTTGAATATGGCGGCGACACGGTGGGCCGTTTCACTCTGGAACGAGTGCGCTACGGCGCCTGGCTGGCACGAAAACTGGGGAAACCGCTGCTGGTGACCGGCGGCAGCCCCGACGGCGGCCGCCCCGAAGGCCAATTGATGCGCGAGACGCTGGAGCGGGAATTCGCCGTGAAGGTGCGCTGGGTGGAAACGCGTTCAAATAACACGCGCGAGAACGCGATGTTTTCCGCCAAGCTGCTGAAAATGGCAGGCATCCGGCGTATCTATCTGGTCAGCCATGCCTGGCATCTGCCGCGCGCGCTGCCGGAATTCGAACGGGAAGGTTTACAGGTGGTCGCGGCCGGGACCGGCTATTCCCTGGCTCGCGGCCCGCGCCCCCTGGACTTCGTGCCCAGCGCCAAGGGGCTTTACGATAGTTATCTGGCCATGCATGAAGGCATCGGCCTGGTCTGGTACCGCATTCGAAACTAGGAGAAATTCAATGAAATCCCGCGTCAAATGGGTAGAAAACGTCTGCTTCATGGCCGAATCGGAGAGCGGCCACGCAATGATCATGGACGGCTCACCGGAAATCGGTGGCCGCAACATGGGGCCGCGACCGATGGAAATGCTGCTGATGGGGGCCGGTGGCTGCACCTCGGTGGATGTGGTGATGATCCTGAAAAAAAGCCGCCAGGACGTGACCGCCTGTGAAGTGGAAGTGAGCGCCGAACGGGCCGGCGATCATCCCAAGGTGTTCACCAAAATCCACATGCACTTCACGCTGCGCGGGCGCGGCGTCAAACCGGAACTGGTGGACCGCGCCATCAAGCTGTCGGCGGAAAAATACTGTTCCGCCAGCATCATCCTGGGCAAGACCGCCGTCATGACGCACGACTTCGAGATCATCGAGGAGGCCGGGACGCCGTAGGGTGCGGTGAGGAACGAACCGCACCACGCGAGGGCGATGCGGTTCGCTACGCTCACCACATCCTACGGCCCTCTCACTCGCTGTTGCCGACGAGCCACTCCAACGCGATGCCGGGCTCGTCGAACACCTGCACTTCCGCGTCCACGAACATGCGATTCAGCCAGGCCAGCCAGACCATCCATTCGTCGGCCGTCACCACGGCGATCTTGCGGAAATCGTAACGGTGTTCGCGGGAAAACTTGATCTCTTCCCAAGCCACATCCAGGGTGTAACGCACCATGTCGCGCAGATCGAGCAGCACGTTGATCCCCCCTTCGAACTCCAGCCCATGCAGTACGTGTTGCTCGAAATCCTTGTAATCCGCGAGCGTAAATTCGCCGATGACGGACACGGAAACCAGATTCTTTTCGCTGCTGATTGCGATCATTTGCCACTCCTCGTTAGTCGCGCTGCCTGGATGCCGGCCAGCACGGTGATCAGCATGCCGATCCAGGCGCTTATCGGCATGGCCATGTTGAATATCAGGGTATCGAGAATACCGCCGAATACGACCGTGCTGTAGGCGAACGCGGCCACCACCACGGTATCGCCTGTGCGGTAGGCGCGGGTCATGGCGAGTTGACCGAGCGTGGCGAACAGGCCGACGCCCAGGAGCAGCTCGACATGCTCGCCCGCCGCCGCGACATGCCAATCGCCATCCAGGCTGGCCAACAGGCTGGCACCCAACGTACAAACTGCGGCAAACCAGAACACCGTGCGCCATTCCGGCTCGCCCAGGCGCCCGAGGCGGCGCACATGGATGTAGGCGAACGCGGCCATCACCCCGGAAAACAGGCCGACCAGGCCCGCCACCAGGTCTTGCGGCGCGCTGTCCCAGGGCCGCAACAGCAAGGCCACACCGAGAAAGCCGACGGCAACCGTGGCGTACTGGGCGCGACTGGGCCGTTCGTTGAGTTGCCAGGGCATAAGCAGGGCAAGGAACAAGGGCGAGGCGTAGTTGAGGGTGATGGCCACTGAAAGCGGCAAATTCGCCACGGCGTAGAAAAAGGTAGCCAGGGCGAGGAAGCCGACCAGGCCACGACGCAGATGCAAAGCCGTGTGCTCACCCAGGAAATGGCGTCCGCCGGTGAGGCCATGGCGCAGGGTCATGCCCGCCAGCAACAGGGCCAGCGCGACGAGGGAGCGGTAGAACACCAGTTCATGGCTGGAGAACCATTGCACGCCCAGTTTCACCAGCACGCCCATGAGCGCGAACGAGGCCCCGGCCAGGAGCATCCAGGTGGAACCCAAGGTTCAGGCGTCCGGCGTCAATTCGGGCGCTTGCGGCGTGCGCGTGGTCTGTTCGATCTGCACCGCAACCGGCAGCGTTTTGCCTTCCGGCGCCACCTGCAATTCCTCGAACTTGCGCGCGGTCACCAACACCCGCGTTTCCAGAGACCCGGTGGCATCGTTGTAGGCCTTCACCGCCTGACCCAGATTCTTGCCGACGCTGTTCCAGTGTTCGCCCAGCTTGCTCAGGCGTTCGTACAACTGGGCGCCGAGCTGGCTGACTTGGCGGGCGTTGTCGGCCAGGGCTTCCTGGCGCCAGCCGTAATAGACCGCCTTCAACAAGGCCAGCAAAGTGGTGGGCGTGGCCAGGATCACCTTCCTCTCGCTGGCGTATTCGATCAGGTCCGGGTCTTCCTGTAGCGCCGCGCCGAAGAAGGCCTCCCCGGGCAGGAACAACACCACGAACTCCGGCGACGGCGCGAACTGTTCCCAATAGGCCTTGGCCGCCAGTTGCTGGACATGGGTGCGGACATGCAGGGCGTAGCGGGCCAGAGCACGCTTTCGCGCGTCCACGTTTTCTTCTTCCGTCGCTTCCAGATAAGCCGCGATTGGCGCCTTGGAATCCAGCACCACGCTCTTGCCGCCGGGCAGACGCACCACCATGTCCGGGCGGCGGCCGTCGGCCGTCGACTCCTGCTCGAAGAAATCGCAGTGGTCCAGCATGCCGGCCAGTTCTACCACCCGGCGCAACTGCACTTCTCCCCAGCGCCCGCGCACCTCGGGACGGCGCAGGGCGGTCACCAGGCGATGCGTCTCGCTTTTCAGATCATGCTGGGCGGCGAGCAGGCCTTTCACCTGCTCGGTGAGGCCGGCGTAGGCGCCACTGCGCAGTTGTTCCATTTCCCGTTGCTGGGCGTTGAGTTTGTCCAGGGTTTCCGCCAACGGCTTGACCAGGGTCGCCACCGCCTGCTGACGTGCTGCCAGATCGCCTCTGGCCTGTTCCTGGAAGCCGGCGAGGTTCTGCCGGGCGAGATCGAGGAACGCCTGGTTGTTGCTCTTGAGGGCGTCGGCGGAGAGGGATTTGAACGCATCGGCCAACTCGCGCTCGGCATTGCGCAGCAGGTCGGCTTTCTCGCCGGCGCTGTCGCGCTCCTGTTGCAGGTGGATTTCCAGTTCGGCGATGCGCGTCTGCCACTGACCGCGCTGCCAGAACAGCAGAATCAGGCCGAGCGCGAGGCCCAGCAGCGCGGGGAAGGCGATGTCCATCAGGAACGTAGGATGTGGTGAGCGATAGCGAACCGCATCACCCACGGTGGCGCTGAATGATGCGGTTCGCTGCGCTCACCACATCCTACGAGTCCATGCACAGTGCAAGCGCCTCACGCCAATCCGGCAAGCGCACGCCGAACACACGCGCCAGCTTGTCGTTGTTCAGACGCGAGTTGAGCGGACGTTTCGCCGGCGTGGGGTAATCGCCGCTCGGAATCGGCAGGAGACGGGCTTTCGATTCCGCGCCGTCGAGCGTCTGAATGGCCTCCGCGAAACCATGCCAGGAGGTCTCGCCGGCGTTGGTCATGTGATACACGCCCCAGGGTTCGGGCCGGTCGGCGCCGCGCGTGGGCGAGAGCTGTTGGGCGAGGATCAGCGCCGTGGCTTCCGCCAGCATGCGGCTCCAGGTCGGCGCACCGATCTGGTCGGCGACGATCTTCAGTTCCGGGCGCTCCCGCATGAGGCGGCGCATGGTCAGCAGAAAATTGGCGCCACGCGCGCCGTAGACCCACGAAGTGCGGAAGATCAGGTGACGTTGGCAGGCCGTCTGGATTGCCTGTTCACCGGCCAGTTTGCTGGCACCGTAGACATTGAGTGGACCGGTCGCATCACCTTCCCGCCAGTAACGCTCGCCGCTGCCATCGAACACATAGTCGGTGGAGTAATGCACCAGCAGCGCGCCCAGCTTTTCCGCTTCTTCAGCCAGGATGCCGGGTGCCGTGGCGTTGACGGCCCAGGCCAGATCGCGCTCACTTTCCGCCTTGTCGACGGCGGTGTGGGCGGCGGGGTTGACGATGATGCCCGGATTGACTTCACGCACCACGCGGCGGATGGCGTCGCCATCGGTGAGATCCATTTCCTTCGAGTCGACGGCCACCACTTCGCCCAGGCAGGCCAGGGTGCGGCGCAACTCCCAGCCGACCTGGCCGTTGCCACCGGTCAGCAGAATCTTCATGGGTACACCTCGGCATCCTTCAGCAAGCTGCCGACCTTGTCCTTGGCGGAGAGTGCCGGCTCCCCTTTGATCGGCCAATCCACGCCAATGGCCGGGTCGTTCCACAGCACGCAGCGTTCATGTTCCGGGGCGTAGTACTCGGTGGTCTTGTAGAGGAAATCGGCGGACTCCGAGAGCACCAGGAAACCATGCGCGAAACCGGGCGGCACCCACAGCATGTGTTTGTTCTCGGCCGAGAGTTCATGCCCGGTCCATTTACCGAAGTGGGGCGAGCTTTTACGCAGGTCGACGGCGACGTCGTACACCGCGCCGCTGGTCACGCGCACCAGCTTGCCCTGCGGTTGGTGAAGTTGGTAATGCAGGCCGCGCAACACGCCTTTGCCGGAGCGGGAGTGGTTGTCCTGCACGAAATCCAGGTCGAGCCCCAGGCTGGCGAACGTCTTGCGGTTCCAGCTTTCCATGAAGAAGCCGCGCGCATCACCGAACACTTTCGGTTCGATCAGGAGGACTTCGGGCAATTCGGTCGCAATGGGCTGCATCAAAACACCCTATCTTTGAGTTTCGTAGGTTGGGCAAAGCGCAGCGTGCCCAACATGGCGGCGGTTCGTTGGGCACGCTGCGCTTTGCCCAACCTACGTCCTTCTCCCATCAAAACACCTTTTCTTTCAACATCGCCAACAGGTATTGGCCATAGGCGTTCTTCTTCAGCGGGGCGGCGAGTTTTTCCACCTGTTCCGCGTTGATGTAGCCCTGGCGGTAGGCGATTTCTTCCGGACAGGCGATCTTGAGGCCTTGCCGTTTTTCGATGGTTTCGATGAACAGGCTGGCTTCCAGCAATGATTCGTGGGTGCCGGTATCGAGCCAGGCGTGGCCACGCCCCAGGATGGAGACGCTGAGCTCGTTCCATTCGAGGTAGCGCCGGTTGACGTCGGTGATTTCCAGTTCGCCGCGCGGCGAGGGTTTCATGGTGCGGGCGATGTCGATCACGCGGTTGTCGTAGAAGTAGAGGCCGGTGACGGCATAGTTGGATTTCGGCACGGTGGGTTTTTCTTCGAGGCTGACGGCGTGTCCGCCGGCGTCGAAGTCGACCACGCCGTAGCGCTCGGGGTCGTTGACCCGGTAGGCAAAGACGGTGGCGCCGCTGGCCTGGGCGCTGGCGGCCTGGAGGTCCTGGGCCATTTCATGGCCGTAGAAGATGTTGTCGCCGAGCACCAGGGCGCTGGGGCCGTCGCCGACGAAATCGGCGCCGATGATGAAGGCTTGCGCGAGGCCGTCGGGGCTGGGTTGCACGGCGTATCGCAGGTTGAGGCCCCATTGCCCGCCGTCACCGAGGAGTTGCTCGAAGCGCGGGGTGTCCTGCGGGGTGGAGATGATGAGGATGTCGCGTATCCCGGCCAGCATGAGCGTGGTCAGCGGGTAGTAGATCATCGGTTTGTCGTAGATCGGCAGGAGTTGCTTGGACACCGCGAGGGTGGCGGGATAAAGCCGAGTGCCGCTGCCGCCGGCGAGGATGATGCCTTTGCGGTTCATGCTTCACTCCTTGCCGTGTAGTTGGTGTCGAGCCACTTGCGGTATTCGCCGCTGGCGACGTTGTTCACCCAGCCCATGTTATCGAGATACCACTTCACCGTCTTGCGGATGCCGGTCTCGAAGGTTTCCGCCGGTTTCCAGCCCAGTTCGCGGTGGATCTTGCTGGCGTCGATGGCGTAGCGGCGGTCGTGGCCGGGGCGGTCTTTGACGTAGGTGATGAGGCGGGTGGCGGGGCCGTCGGGGCTGGGCTGGAATTCGTCGAGCAGGCCGCAGACGGTGTGGACGATGTCGAGGTTGGGCATCTCGTTCCAGCCGCCGATGTTGTAGGTCTCGCCTACCCTGCCTTTTTCCAGGACGGCGCGAATGGCGGCGCAGTGGTCGGAGACGTAGAGCCAGTCACGCACGTTCATGCCGTCGCCGTAAATCGGCAGTGGCTTGGCGTTGGTGGCGTTGAGGATCATCAGCGGGATGAGTTTCTCGGGGAACTGGTAGGGGCCGTAGTTGTTGGAGCAGTTGGTGGTAAGCACCGGCAGGCCGTAGGTGTGGTGGTAAGCGCGCACCAGATGGTCGGAGGAGGCCTTGCTCGCCGAGTAGGGGCTGTTGGGGGCGAACGGGGTTTCTTCGGTGAAGGCGGGGTCGTCGCGGCCCAGGGAGCCATAGACTTCGTCGGTGGAGACGTGAAGGAAGCGGAAGGCGGCCTTCTCGGCATCGCCCAGGCGGTTCCAGTGGCCGCGCACTTCTTCCAGGAGGTGGAAGGTGCCGACGATGTTGGTCTGGATGAAGTCTTCCGGGCCGTGGATGGAGCGGTCGACGTGAGATTCAGCGGCGAAGTTGATGATGGCGCGCGGTTGGTGTTCGGCAAGCAACTTGCCGATCAGGGCGCGGTCGCCGATGTCACCCTGGATGAACAGGTGCCTCTCGTCGCCCTGCAGGCTGGCGAGATTCTCCAGGTTGCCGGCATAGGTGAGTTTGTCGAGATTGAGGACGGGTTCGCCGTGCTCGGCCAGCCAGTCGAGGATGAAGTTCGCGCCGATAAAGCCGGCGCCGCCTGTGACGAGAATCATGTATTGCTCCTGTAGTTATTCGGTGTATCCCCGCGGGTTCATGGACTGCCAGCGCCAGGCGTCTTCGCACATTTCGTCCAGACCGCGTTGCGCTTTCCAGCCCAGTTCGCGTTCCGCCAGCGTCGGGTCGGCCCAGCACTGGGCGATGTCACCGGCGCGGCGCGGCGCGAATTTATAAGGCACGGGGTGACCGGAAGCTTTCTCGAAGGCTTGCGCCATTTCCACCACACTGTAGCCGCGTCCGGTCCCCAGATTCCAGATTCGCACGCCGGGGCCTTCAGCCAATTTTTCCACCGCCTTCACATGGCCCTGGGCCAGGTCCACCACATGGATGTAGTCGCGCACCCCGGTGCCGTCCGGGGTCGGGTAATCGTTGCCCCAGACATTGAGATATTCACGTCGGCCCACGGCCACCTGGGCGATGTAGGGCATCAGATTATTGGGAATGCCGCGTGGGTCTTCGCCGATGCGGCCGCTCTTGTGCGCGCCCACCGGGTTGAAATAACGCAGCAGGGCGATGTGCCAGGCCGGGTCGGAAACGGCCAGGTCGCCGAGGATCTGCTCGACGATCAACTTGCCGCGGCCATAGGGATTGGTGGTAGCGCCAACCGGAAAATCCTCGCGGATCGGCACCGAGGCGGGATCGCCGTAGACCGTGGCGGAAGAACTGAACACCACGGTCTTCACCCCGGCCGCCTGCATGGCCTCGAACAGAGTGATGCTGCCGGCGATGTTGTTGTCGTAATACAGGAGCGGCTGCTCCACCGATTCGCCCACCGCCTTGAGGCCGGCGAAGTGGATCACGGCGTCGATGGCGTATTCCTTGAACAACGCGTCGAGCGCGGCGCGGTCGCGAATATCGCCTTCGACGAAAGGGAAATCGCGGCCGCTCAATGCCTTCACGCGCCGCAGCGATTCCAAACTGCTGTTGCACAGGTTGTCGAACACCACGATGTCGTGGCCGGCGGCAAGAAATTCCAGGCAGGAGTGGGAACCGATGTAGCCGGCGCCGCCCGTAATCAGAATGGTCTGTTTCATGTTTTTCGTATGGTTTACCAGAACTGCCAGGCGCCTGTTTGCAGCACCCAGAGCCCGAGGATCAGGTTGGTGGTGGCATGCGCGGCGATGGGCGCCCAGAGATTGTCATAGGTTCGATACAACCAGGCATAAGCCAGGCCGGCCAGGATGCCGGCAAACCAGAGGCTGTGCTCGATGCCGAACAGCAGGCTGGAGATGAGGATGGCGCGAAAGCCCACTTCAGCCGCCGCCACGGAGAGAAAATCCTGCCGTTCTATCCAGCGCATCAGAAACGAGCGCCAGAACAATTCCTCCATCAGCGGCACCACCAGGGCGGCGCCGGCCAGGCGGAATGCCACCAGCGTCCAGTCCAGGCCGCCCTCCGAAGCGCGCGGATCGTAACCGGTCGCACCACCGAGGTTGAGCCAGCCCTGATCCAGGTTGATCCAGAGGACGAACACCAGGACGCCGAGCAGAATCGAAACGATCAGGGGCCGCCACGCGGGCCGCGCCAGCAACTCGCGGTACTCGCCCCGAAAATGCCAGAGCGCCAGCGCTACCACGACCACCTTGACGGGATATAGCCAGCGCGTATCGAAGTCGCCGCCCCAGGCCCGCGCGCCCTGTTCCACGCCGAGAAAGGCCATGTACAGGACGAAGGGAACGATGCGGGCAAGCATCGGCCGGCTCATTCCTCCCGCCGACTTACTTGAGACCGGAGATCGCCTTCTCGAACAGGTTCTGGTCGACCGGCTCGCCCTTCGGCGCGGTGAGCGCATGGCCCGCGCCGCCAGCCGCGGCCTCGGCATAAGGTGCCACGTACTCGATCTTGGCCGCCGCGCGCAACTTGCCGAGCTCCGCCTTCGCCATATCGCGCTTGTGCATGGTGAGCAGAAAACGCTCGATAGCCGGCCGGGCCTGTTCGCGCGTGAGCGGCTGGCTCTGCGAGCCGGTGATCGCAAGAATGGTGACCTGCTTGGGGTTTTCCAGGGTGATGGCCTGGCCGTCCTTGAGCGGGTGCAGCTTGGCCACCAGTTCCAGCGGCAGTTGCTCGGCGCTCTTCACCGACTGGGCGCCGCGCGCCGGAATGTTTTGCGACTTGAGCCACTGCATCAACTCATTCAGATTGGCGCCGCTGCCCAGGCGTGCCTTGACGGCATCGGCATTCTCCGGGCTGATCTGGATCATGATTTCCTGCAGACGGTAGATGCGCCGTTCGGCGAACAACTCGGGATGCTTGTCGTAGTACTCGGCGATCTCCGTGTCGCCGGCCTTGGCCGCGCTCGCGGTGACCTTTTCGACATAAGCCTGAGCGAGCACCTGGCGTTCCGCCGCCTGGATCGCCTCCATCACAGCCGGGTTCTTGTCCAGGCCTTCCTTCATCGCCTGCTGTTGGAGCAGACGCTGCTCCAGCAAGACGTTGAGCATCCGATCCGCCATCTCCCGCGTCTGGTCGGGGTTGTTCACGCCCGCCTTGGCCAACTCGGCTTCGACGCTGCGGACGCTGATCGCTTCGCCATTCACCGTGGCCGCCGCCGGGCCTCCGGCATCCGCCCCCGTTTTTTCATTGCAACCGGCAAGGGCAAAGATCAGGGTAGCCAACAGCACAGACAATTTCATCGTTTGGGGACGCATCGTTTCCAAGCCTCACTTGTTAATAAGTCGCGGTGGGATACAACTGGCAAGCGCGGATTATGGTGGCCCGACCCTTGCCGGCTCAAGCGTTGCCGGCGGCATTTTGCACTCTGTAGCGCCGGCATTGATGAAGCCCCTACCCTTCGGTACCTTGCCGGCGTCTTTAAAACAGCCGGCTGGAAGCCGGCGCTACGCGGCCGCGCCGCGAAATGCCTCGATGATGGGCTGCAAGGTATCGTGCTTGAGCTTCAGGGCGGCTTGGTTGACCACCAGGCGCGAGCTGATCCACATGATTTCTTCCACCGCCACCAGATTGTTGGCCTTGAGCGTGCCGCCGGTGGAAACCAGATCGACGATGACGTCGGCCAGGCCGACCAGGGGCGCCAACTCCATCGAGCCGTACAGCTTGATGAGGTCGACATGCACGCCCTTCTCGGCGAAATGCAGGCGCGCGGTGTTCACATATTTGGTCGCCACCCGCAAGCGCGCGCCGCGCCTTACGGCGGCCTGATAGTCGAAGCCGACCGGGGTGGCCACCATCATGCGGCACTTGGCGATATTGAGGTCCACCGGCTGGTAGACCCCCTCGCCGCCATGCTCGATCAGCACGTCCTTGCCGGCGATGCCGAGATCGGCGGCGCCATGTTGCACATAGGTGGGCACATCGCTGGCGCGCACGATGATCAGGCGGACATCCGGGCGGTTGGTGCCGATGATCAGCTTGCGTGAGGACTCCGGGCTTTCGCTCGGGACGATGCCTGCCGCCGCGAGCAAGGGCAGGGTTTCTTCGAAGATGCGGCCCTTGGACAGGGCGAGGGTGATTTGGGTCATGTTGGGTTTCTTGATTGGGGCTACGCGGCAGCGGCTTCCGCAGCCGGCTGGCTTCGCAGGTAGATGGTGTCGTAGCTCAGGTCGATTTCACCCGGCCACTCGATGGAACCCGCGACCACCCGTGCAAGCCGGAATCGGGCGGGATCGCGCAATTGCGTAAACACCCCTTTGTCCAGATAGGCCGTGAGATCGAATACGCGACGCTCGCCGTTTTCAAACTCGACCAGAAGGCGATAGTCGGCCAGCGGAGTGATGGCTTTCACAAACGGATTCATGTCCGCCCCCAACGCAAAGGGTCGATCCTGAAAAAGGACATCACCACACCGCTCCGGCATAGTTTTCCCGAATACGTCTGTCCCGTGTCACCAGCTGCGCGCCTTCACAGGCTGCTTGGGCGGTGATCAGGCGGTCGAAACTGTCCCGCGTCCAGTGCAGCTTGCGGGCCTCGGCAATGACGGAGGGAAAGGGCGCAACGCTCATGCGAACGCCGTAATCCCGCGTCAGCGCTGCAAGCACTTGCGTCGGACCGTCGCGGAAGCGGCCGATCTCCAGCAGATACTGGATTTCCAGTTCCACCATGGGCGAGATTTCCAGCGCCCCGGCTTCGATAGATGCCTTGGCAGATTGGCTGAGCAGATGGGCTTCGCCGTTGTAGAGCCAGAGAACGACGTGGGTGTCGAGATGGATGCGGGTTGCATCCATCATGCCCCGCTCCCGTCCAGGTTCTCCAGCTCATGCCACTCCGCCTCGTTCCAACCGGACAGTTCGACCAGTTCTTCCGGATCGCCGACGATGGCGTTGCGGCGTGGCAGCTTGTCCCAATCGATCTTCGGGCGCTCCGGCACCAACAGCAGATGCCGGCCGTTACGCTCGATCACCACCGGCTCGCCGGTTTCGAGCACCTGGTCGGCGAGTTGGAAGATGTTCTGGCGCAGGGCGGTGAGGGTGACGGTTTGCATGGCGGCGGCAGGAATATGTACGTGAGTGCATCTTAGCATGTACACATCCCAACCTTGCATCTCAGCCGAACAACAACCCATTCACCCGCTTCACGAACCCGGCCGGGTCGGTCAACTGACCGCCGTCGAGCAGCACGGCCTGGTCCAGCAACAGGCCGGCCAGTTCGTCGAAACGCTCACCCTCTTCGGTCTCCATGCGCTTGAGCAGCGGATGGCCGAGGTTCACTTCCAGGATCGGCTGGGATTCCGGAACGGCCTGGCCCATCTGTTTCAACATCCGGGTCAGGTTGGCGTTCATGTCACCGTCGTCGGCCACCAGGCAGGCGGGAGAATCGACCAGGCGGTGGCTGGCGCGGGCATCCTTGGTGCGGCCTTCCAGGGCTTTTTTCAGGCGATCCAGGAAAGGCTTGGCTTCCTCCTCCGCCTTGGCCGGCGCTTCCGGCTCCTCGCCTTCCGTGGCAATGGCGGCCAGGTCGACCTGACCACGGGCGACAGAAACCAGCGACTTGCCCTCGAACTCGAACAGGTTGGACACCACCCATTCATCCACACGGTCGGTCAGCAGCAGCACTTCCACGCCTTTCTTGCGGAACACTTCCAGATGCGGGCTGGACTTGGCCGCCGGCAGCGTGTCGGCGGTGAGGTAATAAATCTTGTCCTGGCCTTCCTTCATGCGACCGAGGTAGTCGGCCAAGCTGACACTTTCGTCATCCACCTGGGTGGAACGGAAGCGCAGCAACCTGGCGATGCGTTCCTTGTTGGCCTGGTCTTCGCCGACGCCTTCCTTCAAGACCTTGCCGAAGTGTTCCCAGACCTTCGCATAGTCCTCTTTGCGGTTCTCGGCGACGTCATCGAGCAGGTCCAGAGTCTTGCGCACGCAGCCGTTGCGAATCATTTCCATGTCGCGCGTCTCTTGCAGGATTTCCCGCGAGACGTTGAGCGGCAGATCGGCGGCATCGATCACGCCGCGAATGAAGCGCAGATAAGCCGGCATCAACTTGCGCGCGTCTTCCATGATGAATACGCGTTTTACATAGAGCTTGACGCCGGTCTTGACGTCGCGGTCCCACAGATCGAAGGGGGCGTGCGCCGGCAGGTAGAGCAGCGCGGTGTAGTCCTGGCGGCCTTCCACCTTGACGTGGGTCCAGGCCAGCGGGTCTTCGTAATCGTGGCCGACATGCTTGTAGAAAGCTTTGTATTCGTCCTCCGTGATGTCGCTCTTGGCGCGCGCCCACAGGGCGTTGGCACGGTTCACGGCCTCGGTCTCACCCTTCTCGTCGGTGAATTCGACCGGGATGGCGATGTGGTCGGAGTATTCACGAATCACCGATTTGACCCGCCAGTCGTCAAGGAACTCGGCCTCGTCATCCTTCAGGTGCAGCACGATTTCGGTGCCGCGCTCCGCTTTCTCGACGGTTTCCAGCGTGTAATCACCACTGCCCTCGGACTCCCAACGGACACCGTGTTCCTGGGTGAGGCCGGCGCGGCGGGTGGTCAACGTCACCCGCTCGGCGACGATGAAGCTGGAGTAGAAGCCGACGCCGAACTGACCGATGAGCTGGGCGTCCTTTTTCTGGTCGCCGCTGAGCTGGCCGAAGAATTCCTTGGTACCGGACTTGGCGATGGTGCCGATGTGCTCGATCACTTCCTGGCGGTTCATGCCGATGCCGTTGTCGCGGATGGCGATGGTTTTGGCTTCCTTGTCGACGCTGACCTTGATCTTCAGTTCGGCATCGCTCTCGAACAGGGCCGGATCGGACAGCGCTTCGAAACGAAGCTTGTCGGCGGCATCACTGGCGTTGGAGATCAGCTCACGCAGAAAGATTTCCTTGTGGCTGTAGAGGGAGTGGATCATGAGGTGCAGCAGTTGCTTCACCTCGGCCTGGAATCCCAAAGTTTCCTTGGCAACGGTTTCAGTCATGGCGGGTATTTCCCTTGTTGAAAACAGGGTGGATAGATGGGGAGGAAGCGGCTGGGTTCAAGAGGCATGTAGCGCCGGCGTCTCGCCGGCATTTTTCAACCCCGCCGGCGCTACGACAACAGCTCCGGCGACGGCCTTCCGATCAGATAGCCCTGGGCGTAGTCGACGCCGATCTCGCGCAGGATGTCGAGGGTGGCCTCGTCCTCGACGAATTCGGCCACCGTGGTCTTGCCGTAGCCGCGCACCGCGCTGGTCAGCGCCCGCACGAACACCACGTCATCCGGATTGCTGGTGAGGCCTTTGATGAAGGAACCGTCGATCTTGACGAAATCCACCGGCAGTTCCTTGAGGTATTGGAACGAGCTGTAACCCACGCCGAAGTCGTCGAGGCCGAAGGCGCAACCGAGGCCGCGAAACTTGCCCATGACGCGAGTTGCGCCATTGAAATTGGCCAGCGCGGCGGTTTCCGTGATTTCCAGCAGCAGGCGCTCACCCGCGACCAGGTGTTGTTCCAGCAGGGATTGCAGGAGTTCGTAGGCGGAATCGTCATCGAAGCTGCGGCTGGACAGGTTGAGCGCCACCTTCAGCGACGGGTCATTCACCGCCACAAAAGCCACCACGGCCTGCATCACCCAACGGTCGACGCGGCGAATCAGGCCGGTGCTTTCGGCCACATCGATGAACATTCCGGGCGGGGTCAGGCTGCCATCGCGGTTGCGCAGGCGCAGCAAGGCTTCGTAATGGCTTATCCGCCCGGAGGTGATGTGCCGGATCGGCTGGAAATGCATCACGAAACGATTTGTCTCCAGCGCCTGCTCGATTTCTTCGCGCCAGTGGGCGCGCCGGCTGGCCACCTCCTTGTAGGGATCGTCGGCGCTATAGAGATGCCAGGAACCGTGCCCCTTGGCGCGCGCCTGGGACAGCGCCACGTCGGCGTTGCCGAGGAGCGCGTCGGCGCTGTCGCCCTGCTCGGGATAGGCGACGACGCCGACGCTGACCGACAGGCGGCGGCTGTTGGCTTCCGCATCCCGGTGCAAACGCAGCATGCCCTGATTGATGTTGCGCGCCAGGACGATCGCCTCGGCCGAGGTCAACCCGGGAAAGACACAGGCGAAATCGTCACCGCCCAGTCGCGCGGCCAGCGCCGGGGCCGGGGACAGGCCCCGCAACATGCGGGCAACCTGGAACAGCACGGCGTCGCCCGCCTCCTGGCCGCCGGCCTCATTTACCGACTTGAAATCATCGACATCGCACAGCAGCAGGATGCCGTGCTCTCCCAGGCCATATCGCGCCTCCAGTTCCCGGCTGAAGGCGCGCCGGTTGTACATACCGGTGATCACATCGTGATCGGCCAGCAGGGCAAGCCGCTGTTCCATCCGCTTGTGATCGGTGACATCCAGTCCGACCGAGAGATAGGCCGTCTCGCCGTCCGCCTCGTCGAGGCGGGAATGCAGCCAGACCACCTCGCGTTCGCCGCCATCCGCGCAGTCGAGCGTGCCCTCCCCCTGGAGCGACATGCCGATATCGAGCCGCGCCAGGCTGTCCAGGTAGTTGGCGCGTTGCGCCGGTTTCATGAAGGTGTCTGAAAAGGTCGCGCCGATGACCGAACGCGCGTCAAACCCGGCGGCGCGGAGTGCATGGGCGTTGGCCAGGCGGATACGTCCATTCGCGGCATAAGTCAGGATCAGCACCGGTGCCGTATCGAGCAGGCCGGCCACGAAATCGCGCTCATGTTCGAGTTGGGCGGCCTGAGCCTGGAGTGAGGCGGCGTGATGCCGGGACTGCGCCTGCAGGCGTTCCAGGGTATTGGCCAGGGCGTAGGTCAGACGTCCGAGGTCATCCACCTCGTCGCGAAACACCCGGCTCTTGCGGCCATGAAAAGCGCCCCGCGCTTCCGCGAACAAGCCGACGCCAAGCAAAGGCAGGGCGCGCACCGCCTGCTTGATGCGATTCATGCTTGGGCGCAGCAGCAAATACAAGGTGAGCAGGGCCGAGAACAGAATGGCGCCACCCAGCAAAAGGCTGTTCCAGACGGCCTCGCGCATTTGCCGGGCACTGGCGGTGCTGTCATGCACGATCAGGAAACGAACCTTGTCCCCGCCCGCGGCCGGCGCATTGAATTGAAACAACTGGTACAGACGGTCGCCTCGTTCCAGTGTAATTCCCGCCCCCAGACGTTCTTCCGGGCGAATGGAGCGCAGTATTTCTTCGTATTTGGCCCCGCCACTGACGGAAAGCAGGCGCCCACCGAGAACCTCGGGTCGGGTTCCATCACTGCCCGAAAGCTTGCCCAGCAAAGCCAGTTCCATACCGGAGAGGCTGCGAAAATCCATGATCAGATCCTGCAAACCCGCCGCCAGCACCACGGCCCCCACGGCCTTGCCGCGCTCCACCAAGGGCACGGCGGCGGTGTAATAACAGGTGGCCGTGCAATCCAGGGCATACGCCGGCAACTCGCGGTGTCCGGCTTCAAGGGCCAGATTTCTGAGAGTGCCATCGTTGCCGCCCCCTCCCCAGTCGCCCATACGACGCCCATCCGGCATAAAAAACACCACGCGATCAAGGCCATGGGCCAGGTTGAGTTCGGACCAGAACGACAGAAACACGCGTTGCAGCGTCGCCGGGTCATCCTCGCGCAGCGCGCGGCGCACTCCGGGCAAATCAGCCACCAGGGTGGCGAGCGATTGCAGGCGGGCGGATTGGTGCACGAACAGGCGGGCGGCCATATCCTGGCTCTGCTGGCGTTGCTGTTCCCACGCCTGTTCATGCAGGCGATCGAAATGACGCAGTTGCAGCCAGGTAAAGGCGGTTGCGGTCAGAAACAGGGTGAGGCCGGCAAGCAGAATGATCTGGCCGCGGATACCCAAGAAAAACGGTAGCACCCTCCTGCCGTCGTGCTCATCGGTTTGTCGGGGCATGGTCGAATCCTCAGAAATACCAGGCGCCCTGCAAGAGCAACATGTCCCATTTTTGTTTGGAAGCCGCGACCGGGGTGTCCGTCGGTGACAGCCAGGCCGTGCCATCGACATGGTGCCATTCGCCCGACCAGGCCCAGCGGCCTATGTCGCGGCGCACACCGACCGCCCAATCCTTGGCAAAACGCACACGCGCCGGCGTAAACACCGCCTGCGCGGCAAAAGCGCCGCCATCGCGATCATCCTTGTCGAGATAGAACGCGTCATAGCGCAGGAAGGCCTGCCAACCTCCGCCGAAGCGGCGGGTAGCCTGGAGGTACCAGGACTCGGTGGTGTTGTCCTGTTCCACCAGAGGGATGCTGTAGCCCTGGCTGTGCACGGCGGTTTGCGAGTACTCGCCGGTCAACGACCAGTTTTCCGTGTTGTGTTCCAGGGAAAGCACCCAGGAGGGGAGACGACTGGAACCGGAGGTAAACGGGAGGGTTTCCGCTCCGCGCCGATATTTCATGGACACCTGGCTGAGCGTCACCCCACCGCGCCAGCGTCCGCCCTCGCTCTCCAGCATCGCCTGGGCGAACCAGGAGTCCTTGCCGTGGAAGGTGCCGCGAGCCCTGTCACCCAGCATGAAGTAGGTGAGATCGGGATCGTCCAGTTCCGGGCGCACGCCACTGACCTGCCAGGCCAGATTGCCGCTGCTGTAATCGTGGTTCCCGTATAGCGAGATGCCCGGGGCCGCCAGGAAGGAATTGCGTACCCGATCCAGGTAGATGGATTGCGGCATGATGATGCCGGGCCGGGTCTGCGCCACATCGCGGGTGGTATTGAAAAAACCGACCGGGTTCTTGATCTTGCCCAGACGCACCCCCAGCGACGAAGCATCGCCGGTGATCAAGGTGCGATCGACGAAACCGTAGTCCAGACGTAAATCGCCGGCATCCGACTGGCCCGCCCAACGCGCCAGCACCTGGCCGGAAAGCAGCCAGTCGGCATCGGGCCGCCAGGAGAGGTTGCCGCCGATTTCCCGCATGTCGGTCGCCATCCCGTCGTCGCTATTGCCGCCGACGCGGTTGTCGCTGGTGTAGACCAGGGACTGGCTGGCGAAGCCATGCGCTTGCACGCCCCGGCCCAGATCGACCGCCTCGGCGGGCGACAGCGGCAGGGCCAGCGCGGCAACGAGGAAAAGGACGGCCTTATTCGACATAGAGGCTCTTGACCGGATCATTTGCTTTCACCCTCCTGACATATCCCAGAGCGCCGGGGGTCGTCGCCACCCGGCTGATCATTTCTTCTTCCGTGGCCACCTCTATGGGTGCCTGCGCCATCCCCGAGTACACCAGGCGATCCCAGGCCTGGCGCAATTGATAGGGATAAAGATTGAGTTCTTCCTTGCACAGCGCGACATGGACGGGATGCCCATCCGGCAGCACGAACACCCGCACCGGCCGACCATCCGGCCATTTGGTCAGGCGCATGCCGAACAGCGCGCGCGCGGAGGCCTGTGCCAGGCTGGTGCCGGCCACGCCGCGATTGACGACGACCTCCACCGCATTGGCCTGCAACGTAAAAAATGTCAGCAGGAACCAGCCAAATAGCCGCATCCAACCATCCTAATTTTGAATTATTCGAGTAACACAGGCCTTTACCTCAAGCCCAATACATCCTGCATGTCGAGCAGTCCGCATGGGTTTTCTACTCGGCGCCCGGCGATGTGGCGCGCCGCGCGCAGGGCGCCCAGCGCGAAGGTCATGCGGCTGCTGGCCTTGTGGGTGATTTCCAGGCGCTCGCCTGTCCCGGCGAACAATACGGTGTGGTCGCCGACGATGTCGCCGCCGCGCACGGTGGCGAAGCCGATGGTGGAAGGATCGCGCTCGCCGGTCACCCCTTCGCGTCCATATACCGCGCAGGTTTTCAGGTCGCGCCCCAGTGCCTTGGCCACCGCCTCGCCCAATGCCAGCGCGGTGCCGGAGGGCGCATCGACCTTGTGGCGGTGATGCGCCTCGACGATCTCGATATCGAAGCCTTCATTCAGCACGCGCGCGGCCATATCCAGCAACTTGAGCGCCAGATTGACCCCGACGCTCATGTTGGGCGCGAACACCACGGGAATATCTTGCGCGGCGGCGGCGATGGCCGCCTTGCCCTGGGCATCGAAACCGGTGGTGCCGATCACCGCCGCCACGCCTTTCTCCCGGCATAGGGCCAGGTGGTGCAGGGTGGCCTCGGGACGGGTGAAGTCGATCAGCACATCGGCGCCTTCGAGAGCGGCAGCCACATCGTCGCCGACCACGGCACCGAGAGGGTTGCCGATCAGCTCCCCCGCATCGCGGCCCAAAGCGGGATTACCGGGACGATCCAGGGCCGCGTGCAAACGGAGGTCAGGTGCGGCCGCCAGCGCTTCCAGCAGGGCGCGGCCCATGCGCCCGGAAACGCCGGCAATCACCACCTTGATCATTTCTTTTCCCCGTCCGGCTTGGCTTCGGGTTTGGCTTCCGGCTTCTCCGCCGCGACCACATCCCCCTCGATGCCTTTCAGCTTGTCGTTCTCGAATACCACGGTGACGCGCCGGCTCTCGATCAGCCTGCCGCCCCTCTCCAGGCGATAGACATAATCCCAGCGGTTGTCGCGAAAAGGATCGACCAGCAGCGGCGTCCCCAGCACGAAACGTACCTGGGACGGCGTCATGCCGGGCTTGAGCCGGGCCAGCATGTCCTGGCTGATGGCATTGCCTTGCTGAATATCAGCCTTGTAGGGCGAGATCCGATCCATCGCGCGCTCGATCGGATTGGACCAACTGCCACAGCCCGCCAGCAGAGTTGCCGATAAGGCGGCGGCGGAACCGGCCGACAGCAGACGCGGGGAAAGATTGATGAATCGCATATAAGCAAATGGCGGGAGGTTCGCGGGAGAGGGATAAAAGGCGCGCTATCATAGCGTGCAACCCCTTTCCACGTCATAAATGCGATGGCAAACACCGAGCAACTCAAGCACAGCGGCCTCAAGGTCACCGGCCCGCGACTCAAAATCCTCGGCCTGTTCGAGGCCGCCGACCAGCGCCATCTCACTGCCGACGATGTTTATCGCATGTTGCTGGCCGAGCATATCGACATCGGCCTGGCCACGGTCTACCGGGTGCTGACCCAGTTCGAGCAGGCCGGCATCCTGATCCGCCACCACTTCGACAACGACAAGGCGGTCTATGAACTCAACCAGGGCGGCCATCACGACCATCTGCTGTGCATGCAGTGCGGTCGCGTGGAAGAGTTCTACGACCCGGAAATCGAGGCGCGCCAGCGCGCCATCGCCGCCGAGCGCGGTTTCAAGCTGACCGAACACGCGCTGCATCTCTACGTCGAATGCGTGAAGGAAGACTGTCCGCACCGCGCCAAGCAGCGCTAGCAGCCTGTCGGACTTTGGTCGTCGATAGCGAAAATCGGCCCCGACGAGGCCAGTTTTTGCCGGATTCGCCGCCGCATAGCCCGGCTATGGGGCAAGAAGCCGGCGAAAAATGGACCGTCGCGGTCGATTTGCAGCCGACGATTCCAAAGTCCGACAGGCTGCTGGGCCTGACCCCGCATTCCGCTAGAATCCCCCCGTCTCTCAACGTTTCATCAAGGAAACCTCATGGCCCGCGTTACCGTCGACGATTGCATCAAGCACATCCCCAACCGTTTCGAAATGACCCTGACCGCCGCCTACCGCGCGCGCCAGATTTCCACCGGCTCCACTCCGCGTGTGGAAGCCGACAATGACAAGCCCGCCGTGCTCGCCCTGCGCGAAATCGCGGCGGGCCTGACCGGCATTGAAGTGCTGAAGAAACAGCACGGCTGAGCGATAAGGCGGTTGACGATAAGGCAGCGGGCGATGAAAGGGGAAAATAGGGGACAGACCCCAATTTCTCCGCTGATGCACGCACAGATTCCGCTATTGGTGCCGGAGAAATCGGGGTCTGTCCCCTATTTCCCCCCCGATGCCGCCCCGCCCGCCTGCATCGCCTACCTGAAAGACACTGACGTCGCGGCATTCCAGCGCGCCTACCGATTCGCCGAGCGCGCTCACACCGGCCAGCTCCGCAAGGACGGCAAGCCCTACATCACCCACCCCCTGGCGGTGGCGGAAATTCTGGCCGAGTGGCAACTCGACGCACAGACCCTGATCGCCGCCCTGCTGCATGACGTGGTGGAAGACACCGGCATCAGCTCCAGCGAGATTGCCCAGGAATTCGGCAAGGCGGTGGCGGCCCTGGTGGATGGCGTCACCAAGCTGGACAAGATCCAGTTCGAAAACAAGGCGCAGGCGCAGGCCGAGAATTTCCGCAAGATGCTGCTGGCGATGGCGCGCGATGTGCGCGTCATCCTGATCAAGCTGGCCGACCGCCTGCACAACATGCGCACACTGGACGCGATGCGCCCGGACCAGCAGGGGCGCATCGCCCAGGAAACCCTGGACATCTACGCGCCCATCGCCAATCGGCTGGGGCTCAACCATCTGTATCAGGAACTGGAAGACTTGGCCTTCCAGCATCTGCACCCGACCCGCTACAAGGTCATCGAAAAAGCCGTGAAGGCAGCGCGCGGCAACCGCAGCGAAGTGGTGGACAAGATCCGCGCGGCGATCGAAACCAAGCTTGCCACCTGCCAGATTCCCGCACACATTCACGGGCGCGAAAAACACCTCTACAGCGTCTACCGCAAGATGCAGGAAAAACACCTGGCCTTTTCCGAGGTGTTCGACATCTACGGCTTCCGCATCATCGTCGAGGACGCGCGTGCCTGCTACGTGGCCCTGGGCGCCATGCACGCCCTGTACAAGCCTATTCCCGGCAAGTTCAAGGACTACCTCGCCATCCCCAAGCCGAATGGCTACCAGTCCCTTCACACCACCCTGTTCGGCCCCTTCGGCGCGCCGGTGGAAGTGCAGATCCGCACCCAGGAGATGCACCGCATCGCCGAAGCCGGCGTCGCCTCGCACTGGCTCTACAAGGCCGGCGAGAACACCGTCTCGGAACTCCAGATACAGACCAATCAGTGGCTGCAAAGCCTGCTCGACATCCAGGCCGACAGCCGCGATTCGGTGGAATTCCTGGAGCACATCAAGTTCGACCTGTTCCCCGACGAGGTCTACGTGTTCACGCCCAAGGGCCGCATCGTCGCCCTGCCGCGCGGCGCCACGGCGGTCGATTTTGCCTACAGCGTGCATTCGGACGTGGGCAACCATTGCGTCGGGGTCAAGATCAACGGTGAGTTCATGCCGCTGTCCACACCGCTGAAAAATGGCGACCGGGTCGAAGTGCTGACTTCGGAATCCGCCCGCCCCAACCCGGCCTGGGCGCATTTCGCCATCACCGGCAAGGCGCGCGCCCACATCCGCAGCGCGCTCAAGAGCACGCATCGACACGAATCCATCCTGCTCGGCGAGCGCCTCCTCGACCAGGCCGTGCGCGCCCTGGGCAGCGAACCGGACAGCCTGGGTACTGCGCAATGGGAGCGTTTCCACAAGGAAAACGGCCGCGACCGCGACGACACCCTGGCCGACATCGGCCTGGGCAAGCGGCTCGCCTTCGTGGTGGCGCGGCAAGTGCTGGCCAAGGAGGCCGATGCGCTGCCCGGCAAGAGCGCCGGCCCCATGCCCATCCGCGGCGCCGAAGGGGTGGTGGTGCGCTTGGGCAAGTGCTGCCGGCCGATTCCCGGCGACCCCATCATCGGCCAGATCAAGAAAGAGCAGGGGCTCATCATCCACACCCACGACTGCCCGCAAGTGCGGCATTACCGTGAAGATCCGGACAAATGGGTGGATGTGGCCTGGGCCGCGCAACTGGAAAAGCAGTTCGAAGTCGGCATCCGCGTCATCGTCGCCAACCAGCGCGGCGTGCTGGCCAAGGTCGCCGCAGCCATCGCCTCGGAAGGTTCCGACATCGACAACGTGCGCATGGAAGAAGAAGCCGATGCCTATACCAGCCTGTATTTCACCGTCAGCGTGCAGAACCGCCTGCACCTCGCCCGCCTCATGCGCGCCCTGCGCGGCCTCCATGAAGTGATCCGCATCCAGCGCATGAAAGGCAAAGGCGAGGAACGAGGGGCAACGTCGTCTGACATTTCGTAGGGTGGATAAGCGCTAGTGTCGCGTCAAGCCTCAAGTGTCGGATTACCGCGCCGCCATCGGCGTGCAGGGCAAGGCGCAAGCTGCCGCCAATGCCGGCCGCCTTGGCAAGGCTTGCAACGCAGCCATGCGCGGCGAGGGCAAGCGGGGCCGACACTTGA
>JAUXXW010000076.1 GCA_030684775.1 Pseudomonadota bacterium | reverse complement strand
GGCTGGCAAGGCGCGACGACGCGCGGGGCCGCTCCCCGCAAGGAGGAGCAACGCCGCCAGCCGGCCCGAAAACCGTGCAATCGGGCGCGTAGCGGCGCCACCCGGTAGGTGAACTCCATCGGAGGCGCAAACGCCAGCATCCATGCGGCCTCACGAGGGCCAAGGAGCGGTCAACTGAGGTTTCTAGGATGATGGAACTCTTGATCGAACTCACCGTGATGCCCCTGGTGGCCTTCACCATCGGCATGTTCATGGTGCTGATGATGCGCAAGATCGCGGCGAAGATTCAGCGCCGCGTCGGCCCGCCGCTGCTGCAACCGCTGTACGACATCGTCAAGCTCTACGCCAAGAAGACGCAAAGCTCGCACGGTCTCCTGCACGACATCGGCATCATCATGGCGGTGGGCGGCTACATCGCCGCCGAAACCATGCTGCCGGTGCCGGGCATGAACGGCATTGCCGACAAGGCGGGCCTGCTCACCCTCGCCTATGTGACCATGATCCCCTCGCTCGGCCTGGCGCTGGGCGTCGGCCAGTGCGCCAACCCGAACGGCTCGATCGGTATCGCCCGCGCGCTGACCGCCATGCTGGCCTACGACGTGCCCTTCGTCGTCATCATCTTCGGCGCCGCCTGGTTCTATGGCAGCAACAACCTGGTCGAGATCATCGCCGCGCAGCAGGCCGGCGGCATCGCGACCTGGGGCGTCACGGAAATGCCGCTACTGGCCATCGCCGGGCTGTTCACGCTCTATGCCATGCTCGGCAAACAGCCGTTCGAGATCTATGTCGCCCCGGCCGAAATCGCCACCGGGCCGATGGTGGAAATGGGTGGCAAGCATCTCGGCGGCCTGTTCGTCATGCAGTGCTTCCAGTTGTTCACCGCCAGCGCCATCTACGTCTCGATCTTTCTGGGTGGTGGCGAAAACTGGCTGTTCTTCATCCTCAAGCTGTTTGCCGTCGTCGCCATCCCCATGAGCATGGCTTTCGTCTTTCCCCGCTACCGCACCGAAGATGTGCTGGCCGTCGTCTGGCGCTGGCCGATGGTGCTGGGCCTGGCCGGGGTCTGGCTGGTGATGCGCTGACAGGAGAACGCCATGAGCAAACTGAATTCCATCCCCGTCGCGGTACCCGTGGTTCAGCAGCCCTCGGGCGGCGCCGGCAACCTGCTGGCCAACGTATTCGACGAGCTGACGGCCTTCTGCCGCTCGCGTTCGCTGTTCATGCTGCACTACTGCACCGGTTGCGGCGCCATCGAGTTGCCGCCGGCCATGACCTCGCGCTTCGACATGGAGCGCCTCGGCATCCAGCCGATGGTGACGCCGCGCCAGGCCGACATCCTGCTGGTCACCGGCTATGTCTCGACCAAGACTTTGAAGCGCATCATCCTCACTTACGAGCAGATGAACTCGCCCAAGTATGTAATCGGCATCTGTTCCTGCACCGTCAACGGCGGCATGTACTGGCAGAGCTACGCCACCGCGAAAGTGCTCGCCGACTACATGCCGGTGGACATGTATATCGCCGGCTGCATGCCGCGTCCCGAGGCGGTGATCAGCGGCCTGCGCGAGCTGATGGCCAATATCCGCGCCGGCCGTTCCGACAACTGGAAGGATTACTACCGGCACTACGACCACTACCTGGGCAACCAGCAACGCCTGTTCGGCGAAAACTGGCAGACGCCGACCGATGTGATCGGCGAAGCCCGCCATTACGACCAGTTCGGCCCGGAGACTCTGGGCGAACACACCGCGCTGCTGGAACGCCACCAGACACCGTTGCTGCCGTTCGAGATGCGCCTGGGCCTCGGTAGCGAGAGCAACAAGTGATGAAACCCACAGCCGTAGGTTGGGCAAAGCGCAGCGTGCCCAACATGGCGACGGGTTGTTGGGCACGCTGCGCTTTGCCCAACCTACGCGTTAGGGAAGTGCTGAACAATTCAATTGCCGTCATTCCGGCGAAAGCCGGAATCCAGTTAAATCAATCACCTGGACCCCGGCTTTCGCCGGGGTGACGAATAAATCAGCGTTTCCTTAGACAGCTTGCCGATCAGAAAGGCGACAAGAAATGAAACTGACCACCGCCACACCCAACAACGTTTCCGCCAGCCTCGAATTCCTGTTGCAGGAAATCCCCGGCCTGCGCACGAAATGGGCCGGCCCGCGCCGTCTCCGTGTCGATCTCTCGGCGGAAACCCTGCCCGCCCTGCTGGCACTGCTCAAGGGGCGCGCGGGCTATGTCCATCTGTCGGCGATCAGTTGCGTCGACTGGCCGGAGCAAAGCGAATTCGAGCTGGTCTATCACCTCTGGTCGTATGAGCTGAACGTGCTGGTCAAGGCGCACATCCGCATCCCGCGCGATCCGGGCGTCTACCTCTCGGTGTATGACCTGTATCACCCGGCGGCTTTTTTCGAGCGCGACATCCACGAGATGTTCGGCCTTTATTTCGAGGGCAGCCCGGACATGGGCAAGTTCATCCTCACCGAATGGGACGGCCCGCCGCCGATGCGCAAGGAATTCGACAGCGAAGCCTGGGTGATGAACCAGTTCGAGTGGCAGGACTACCGCCCCGACTGGCTCGCCGAGATCGAGGCCAGGGGCGGCGGCATCACCACCCGCCCACAAGACATCCGCAAGGACGGCAAACCATGAGACCGGAAAACTACCCATCCGTCAGCCAGCCGCCGAGCAACGAGTTCGAGCTGTTCTACGGCCCCAACCACCCAGGCATCGAGGGCAACTACGCGCTCAAGGTCCGCGTGCATGGCGACGAGGTCACCTCCGCGCGGGCCGATGGCGGCTACCTGCATCGCGGTTTTGAAAAGCTCATGGAAGGGCGTTTGTGGATTCAGAACATCGCCCTGGTGCCACGCATCTGCGTGCCCGACCCGGTGCCGATGGAGGTTTGCTACTCGCTCGCCGTCGAGGAACTCGGCGGCATCGAAGTGCCGTTGCGCGCGCAGTGGATACGCGTCATGCAACTGGAACTGTCGCGCATCGCCGCCCATTTGTTCTTTTTCGGCGGCCACGCGGCCACCACCGGCATGTACACGCCGATGTTCTGGGGCATTACCGACCGCGACCTGATCCTCGATCTGTTCGAGGAGTTATCCGGCGGCCGCGTCTATCACATCTACAACATCCCCGGCGGCGTGCGCCGCGACCTGCCGCCGGGCTATCTCGAACGTGTGAGCAAGACCCTCGACTACCTCGAATCGCGCCTGCCCGACTACGACAACCTGCTGTTCACCAACAAGGTGTTTGTCCACCGCGCCACCGGCATCGGCGCCATGACCCAGGAGCAGGCACTGGATTGGGGCGTCACCGGCCCCAACCTGCGTGCCACCGGGCTGGCCTTCGACGTGCGGCGCGACGATCCCTACCTGGTCTACGACCAGCTCGACTTCGACATTCCCGTCGAAGCGGCCGGCGACGCCTGGGCACGCTCACTGGTGCGGCGCAGCGAGTTGAAGGAAAGCCTGCGCATCCTGCGCCAGGTGGTGGCCAAACTGCCGCACATCGACGGCGCCATCCGCGCGCCCATTCCCAATCCGCTGGCGTGGAATCTGCCGGCCGGCGATGTCTATACCCGCGTCGAATCGTCCAAGGGCGAACTGGCCTACTACGTCGTCTCGAACGGCGGCGACAAACCCTATCGCGTCCATGTGCGCGGCCCCTCGGCCATGCATGCCGTCCAGGTGCTCGAACACCTGGCCACCGGCGCGCGCATCGAGGATGTGGCGCAAATCATGTTCTCACTCGACGCATGTCCCCCGGAGGTTGACCGCTGATGAGCGACATCGACTACAAAGATCGCGGCAGCCTGCTCAATCCGCTGAAAAGCTGGGCCTTCTTCGGCCGGCCGCCGGTCACCGAACCCCTCGAACCGCGCGCGGCCTCGGCCAACTATCGCGGCTTTCATGTCAACGACTGGGAAAAGTGCGTCGGTTGCAGCACCTGCCAGAAGGTCTGCGACAACGCCGCCATCACCATGGTGCGTATCCCCGGCCTGCCGGTCGACCCGGTCAAGGGCGTGCGCGACGAGCGCCCGGCCATCGACTACGGCCGCTGTTGCTGGTGTGGCCTCTGTGTCGACATCTGCCCCACCGGCTCGCTCGCCCTGTCGCGCGAATATGTGCACACCTGCACCGAAGAGCAGATTTCCAGCTACTTCGTGCTGCCCGATTCCAGCGGCATGCACGGCAAGCCCTACGGCCTCGGCTGGGCCAAGACAGCGGACGCCGACCTGGTCGATCTCGAACGCCAGGCAATGCGCGAACTGGAACCCGAACAGCGCATCGGCAACTTCGCCGAGATCGTCGCCGGCTATGACGACCAGCAGGCGCTGCTGGAAGCCTCGCGCTGCGTGCAATGCGGCATGTGCCACGACGCCTGCCCCACCCACATGCACGCGCCGGAATACATCCGCGCCATCTGGCAAGGCCAGATCGAAGAGGCGGTGCACCTGATCTACGAAACCAACCCCTTCGCCCATGTCTGCGGGCGCGTCTGCACCCGCCGCTGCGAGACGGCCTGTTCCATCGGCAAACGCGGCGAACCGATCGCCATCCGCTGGCTCAAGCGTTACGCCATGGACGCGGTGCCGCACGAACGCATCAAGCAGATCGCCGCCGCCGGCAAGGCGACGACAGCGAGCGGCCGCCGTGTCGCCATCGTCGGCGCCGGCCCGGCCGGGCTGACCGCCGCCTTCGACCTGGCCAAAAAAGGCCATGCCGTCACGGTGTTCGAGGCGCTGGCCCAGCCCGGCGGCATGACCCGCTGGGGCATCCCGGAATACCGCCTGCCTTACGACCGCATCGACCGCGACATCGACGTGATTCGCTCCGTCGGCGTCGATATCCGCTGCAATGTGAGGATCGGCCAGGACATCAGCCTGGAACAACTGCGCGACGGCCACGACGCCGTGCTGATCGCCCTCGGCCTGCAACAAGGGCGGCAGACCCGGATTCCGCATTCGGAGCACGAAAAGGTGTTCCGCGCCGTGGACCTGCTCAACAAGATCACCGCCGGAGAGCCGTTCGAGCTACCCCACTGCGCGGTGGTGATCGGTGGCGGCAATGTCGCCATGGATATCGCCCGCTCACTGGCCCGGATGCAGAAACAGCAGTACGGCCAAGTCGATGTGGTGGTGACCGCGCTGGAAGATCAACAGCACTTCATGGCCGACCCCGACGAGATCAAGGAAGCGCTGGAGGAAGGCATCGTCATCCGCGACAACTGCGGCCCGCAGGGCTGCGAGATCAGCGCCGGCGGCAAGTTGATCGGCCTCAAGACCTGGAAAGTGCTTTCCATCTTCGACCAGCACAACCGTTTCGCGCCAAGCTATGACCCGGCGGGCGAAACCATCCATGCCTGCGATACGGTGATCGAAGCCATCGGCCAGTTTTCCGACACCTCACTGCTCGGCGATGCGCTGACCGAATCCCTGGAATGGAATCGCGGCCGTCTGAAAATCGACGCGGCGGGACGCACCAGCGAGTCCTGGCTGTGGGCGGCGGGCGACATGGTGAACGGCCCGGACGTGGTGACCGCCGTCGCCGACGGCCATCGCGTCGCCGCCAGCATTCACGCGGCCATGGCCGTCATGGAGAAAACAAAACCTGTTTAGTAACCGTAGGTTGGGCAAAGCGCAGCGTGCCCAACATCGTGGTGGGTTGTTGGGCACGCTGCGCTTTGCCCAACCTACGCCTCAACCTACGCTTCAACCTACGCCTCAACTGAGGCGGCTTGCCCATCAGGAAACCATATGACGCAACCCGAAGAAGAAACCGCCCACGGCATCGAACGCCTGCGCGGCAAGACCACCTTGCGTGAAATCCTCGAAGTGGCGACCTCATTCGAAGCCAGCGCGCGCGATTTCTATGCCGGACTGATCCCCAAGGTGAGCAAACGCATCCGCTACCTGGTTGAGGAATTGGCGGCGGAAGAGCAGGTTCACTTCGAGCTGTTCGGCGCCCTCGCCCAACGCGGTGACATCAGCGAACAGATCCAGGATGAAATCGAGCGCCCGGCCAGCGACAGCCAGTTTTCCGACTGCCTGCACCTGCCGAATCTCGGCGAGCAGCCGGACGACCAGGCCGTGTTGCAGTACGCCATGGGGCGGGAACACGCCGCCATGCGGCACTACAGCGAATTGGCGCAAACCACACCAGCCGGCCCGATCCGCGACCTGTTCCAATATCTGGCCGGTGAAGAGACCAAACACAAGCTGGAACTGGAAAAAATCTATTACGCCACGGTGCATCGGGGCGGCGTATAGCCTGCGTGGGATGTGGCGAACAATGCGAACGTGGCCCCTTTAATCGTTCCTTTTATCCTGGAAACAGCAGTTGCCGGGATGGAAAGGGTCTGAATGCCTGGCGGTTATTGGGATTTCGGGAAGGTGTCACCCGCTGGGTGAGTAGACGTAGGTTGGGCAGCGGAGTTGTTGTCCGCTTTAGCGGCTTACGAATCCGGCGTGCCCCTTGCGGGTGCAAAGCGCAGCGTGCCCAACATGGCGACGGGTTGTTGGGCACGCTTCGCTTTGCCCAACCTACGGCGCCGACGCGGGCGGTTGGCGAAATCGCTGGAAACCGCGTAGCCGCTATTCCGGCCGCTTCTCGATCAACATCG
>JAUXXW010000074.1 GCA_030684775.1 Pseudomonadota bacterium | reverse complement strand
GGGATCGATCCGCTGCCGGGAGGCACCGTGCGATCCGTCGCTTGAACGGCGGATGACGCGGTTGTAGTGCCTGACGGGGAGGGGGTCAGCCATAGTGGGATGATTTATAAAGGGTTTTTTGGTGGGCTGTTAAATGTGGGTTACGAATCCGGCGTGCCCCTTGCGGGTGCAAAGCGTAGCGTGCCCAACATGCAACGGCTGTAGGGGAGCTACAACGCCCCGCCACGATCGCCCCGGCTGAATCCAGTCGGGGCGTTTTCAATTCCCCGCCCCAGGGCGATAGCCTTGAACGACTCGCCCATTTCCGAGGGCTGCACCAGCTTCTGCACGGCTACGGCGGCGCGCAGGTAGTCCCGCGTTCCCGGCTGCATCTCCGCCAACAAATCCAGCAATCCCGCGTTCAGCAGGAAATTGCCCTGGCTGGTGTACCCCAGCAGATCGAGGCCGGCCTCCCGGCCCGCCTTCGCCACCGCGCTGAAATCGACATGCGCGGTGATGTCCGCCAGACCGGGCAGGTAAAACGGGTCGTCCAGGCTGTGATGGCGGTAATGAACCTTGAGCGTGCCCATGTGGCGTTGCGGGTGATGGAACTCGGACGCCGGAAAACCGTAATCGAGGAACAGCAACAGGCCGTGCCGTAGCCGCTCGGCCAGGCTGGCGATCAGGGCACTCGCCGCCGGGCAGGCTTCCGTCAGATAGCCGCCCACCTCCGGCAAAGTCAGCGCCAACTCACGCAGTGGCCCCGCGCCGAGTGGGCGATCCTCCCAGGCAAATCCCTCGAAACACGCCGGGCCGCCCCAAGTGTTTCCAGGCCCCCTTGGGGGGAGAGCGCCGCGAAGCGGCGCTGTCGGGGGCATCTTCCAGATCACGCCGCGCTCGAATACGCCCGCCGCCGTGCGATGCAGCAGATGCACCGGCAGGGCATCCAGCACCTCATTGCCCAGCACCACGCCGCTTATTTCACCTGGCAGGGCCTCCAGCCAGCGCACCCGGGGTGACAGATGCGGCGCCTTTTCCCGCAGCAAGGCGGCTTGGCGCGCGCGCAGGTCGGGGCTCACCTCCAGGATCAGATAGCGTTCCGGCAGGCTCCCCAGGTTTTCCAGTTCCAGCAGCAGATCGAGCGCCAGGCGGCCGCCACCTGCGCCCAGTTCAACAATGTCGCCACCAGTTGCTGCGAGCACGCCGGCGATTTGTCGCGCCAGCGTGCGGCCGAACAAGGGGGTCATTTCCGGCGCGGTGACAAAGTCGCCCGCCGCGCCCAGTTTGGCCGTGCCGGCGGCGTAATAGCCGAGTCCAGGGGCGTAGAGCGCCAGTTCCATGTAACGCGCAAAGGGCAGCCAACCGCCGCCGGCGGCGATCTCGGCGTGGAGGTGCTCGACCAGGCGGGCGCTGTGGGCGAGGGCTTCGGGAGCAGGTATGGGTAGTGAGGTCATGGCGGCTGTGCTAGTTTTGCCGGCCATGATAACGGCAACTCGCACCCCCTCATGATCGTCGCCATCCTCGGTGCCGGCCCCGCCGGCATGTCCTGCGCCAATGCCTGCCTGTCATTCGGGTTGACGCCTGTGGTGATTGAGCGCGGCGACCATCTCGGCGGCGCCCAGCGCGGCAACTTCCATCCCAATCTGTGGATGCTGGGCTATCCCGGAGAGACCGGCGAGGCCATGACTCAGCGTCTGGCCGAGCATTACCGCGCGTTGCCGGTATTGACGCATTACCGCACGCAAGTGAGCGGTGTGATTCGGCGCGCGGCGGGTTTTCACCTGACCTTGTCCGGCCTGGATACGCCGCTGCGAGCGAATGCCATCGTCCTCGCCACCGGCACCCGTCCGCGCGGCACGCCCGAGCTGGAGCAACTGGCCGACGCCTGCCGGCGGGTCATCATCGGCCCCTTGTCGCACGCCATCCGCGACGATATCCGGGGGGCAAAGGTACTGATTCTCGGGGGTGGCGACAATGCACTGGATCACGCGCTGTTTCTCGCGGAACGCGGCAATCACGCCGTCATCTGCACGCGCGCGGGCCTGTCCGCGCGCAGGCCGTTCATCGAATCGTGTCTGAGGCACCGGGAAATCGATCTGCGCACGAATTGTCCGGCGCCACGCCTCAGTTGTGGCGACGATCACGTGGTCGCCAACTGGCCGGGGCGCGAACGCGCCTTCGACTGGGTATTGGTGATGTATGGCTACCTGCCCAATACCGATGTGCTGAACTCATTCGACCCGGCAATCCGCCCGACGCTTACCGATACCGGCTATCTTCATGTCGATGCCTGGCAGCGTTGCAGCGTGCCCGGCATCTACGCCGCCGGCGACGTCACCGACACGCCGCAACCCTCGGTGCCGACAGCCATGGCCCAGGGCCTCACCGCCGCGCGCGCGGTGGAAAAGGATTTGTCACCGTCATAAATCCTTCACGCAACCGTCATACCATGCCGCTCATCCCATCCCTCAAGTGAGGCGCGCATGTCCGCCAGCATTCTCGTAGTCGAAGACGAACCCGGTATTCAGGAACTGCTCAAGTTCAATCTCGGGCACCACGGCCATGAGGTGACCGTGGCGGCGGATGCGGAAGCCGCGACCGCGAGCATGCGCGAAAGCCTGCCCGACCTGATCCTGCTCGACTGGATGCTGCCGGGCGCCTCCGGCATCGAACTGGCGCGCAAGGTACGCGGCGACCCGCGCCTGAAAGACGTGCCCATCATCATGCTCACCGCGCGCGGCGACGAGCGCGACAAGATCCTGGGCCTGGAAACCGGGGCCGACGACTACATCACCAAGCCGTTCTCACCGCGCGAGTTGATGGCGCGGATCAAGGCCGTGCTGCGCCGCCGCGCGCCGCAGATGACCGAAGACAGCGTGGAGATCGCCGGCCTGAAACTCGATCCCTTGGCGCATCGCGTCTACGGCCACCTCGGCGACAGCGACAAGCCCCTCGACCTCGGCCCCACCGAATTCCGCCTGCTGCACTTCCTGATGACCCACGCGGAACGGGTCTACTCACGCTCGCAACTGCTAGACCAGGTCTGGGGCGACCATGTTTTCGTCGAGGAACGCACCGTCGACGTGCACATCCGCCGCCTGCGCTCGGCCCTGGAGCCGACCGCGCACGACCGCCTGATCCAGACCGTGCGCGGCTCCGGCTATCGGCTTTCCAGCAATCCGGCCTGACCCCCCACGTTAGAATTCCATCGTCGTAGATCCCCTGAGCCCGTATGTCCTTCTGGTGGCGCCCCCTGTTTTTCGTTCTGGGTATCGGCCTGGCGGCGCTGATCGCCACGGCCGGCAAAAGTGTTGGGAGCGGCTGGATGCTGTTTGCCGCTGGCCTGGTGATTTACCTGATCTACCACCTGCGCCAGCTCTCCCGGCTATCCGCCTGGCTGGACAGCAACGACCGCCCGCCCTTGTCCGGCGATGGCGTCTGGGGCGATGCCTTCTACCGGCTGGAAAAGCTGTTGCGCGAACGCCGAGGGCTGCAACGGAAGACGGCTGCTGATCTGGAACAGATGCTGGAGGCCACCCGTTCGCTGCCGGACGGCGTGGTGATCCTCGACCAGGAAAACCGCATCGTCTGGCTCAACGACGCCGCGCAACGACTACTCGGGCTTTCGTCCAAGCGCGACCTCGGTCAATTCGTGCTCTACCTGCTGCGCAACTCGCGCTTTGTCGAATGGCTGATGTCGGAAGACTTGGCGCGCACCCTCACTCTGGAATCGCCCACCGCGCGGGAACATACCCTGTCGCTGCAGATCGTGCCGCTGCCGCGCCGGCAGAAAATGCTGGTGGCGCGCGACATCACCGAACTGGCGCGGGTCGAGGCCATGCGCCGCGACTTCGTTGCCAACGTCTCGCACGAACTGCGCACCCCCATCACCGTCATCCTCGGCTTTCTCGAAGCCTTCGAAGACATGCCCGACGCCCACCCGGGCGAGTTCCGCAAACACATCCCCCTGATGCGCGAACAATCCGACCGCATCCGCCGCCTGGTCGACGACCTCCTGGCCCTGGCGAAGCTGGAAAGCGAACCGGAAACCCGGGACGAAACCGTGGACATGCCCGCGCTGGCCCGGCGCCTCGCCGACGAGGCGGAAACCCTGAGCCAGGGGCGGCACCAAATCAAGCTTGATCTGGATTGCCAAGCCCGCCTCATCGGCAACAGCCAGGAGCTATACAGCGCGCTGGCCAATCTGGTGACCAACGCGGTGCGCTACACCCCGGCGGGCGGCCGGATCGGCATCCGCTGGAACATGTCGGAATACGGTGGCGCGAGTTTTTCCGTGACGGATACCGGCGAAGGCATCGAAGCACAGCACATCCCGCGCCTGACCGAACGTTTCTACCGCGTCGATCGCGGCCGCTCGCGCGCCACCGGCGGCACCGGCCTCGGCCTGGCCATCGTCAAACATGTGCTGCAACGGCACCAGGCCAGGTTGAAGGTCGACAGCACGGTGGGCAAGGGCAGCACCTTCACCGCGCTTTTTCCCAACGAACGCGTCATTCCGGCGGAAACGGTGGCCTGACCTCGTGGCTTGGGCGCGGGCGACCGCTCAGGAAAAACCCGTGAGCCGCGGCTCAGATCACCATCACCAGCCGTTCGACCAGATAGTGACGTAGGTTGGGCAAAGCGTAGCGTGCCCAACAGCGCGGCGGTTCGTTGGGCACGCTACGCTTTGCCCAACCTACGGCGCTTTGGAATCGTCGGCTGCAAAGACTAGTGTTTACTTGCGGAAGTCTGCCGGAGCTGCCGCTCAGATCACCATCACCAGCCGTTCGACCAGGTAGACCAGCATGATGAGCAGAATGAGCGCGAGGCCGCCCTTCAATCCCAGGCCGGCGAAGCGCAGCCAACGCGGGTCGCGGCTGATGGCGTAACCGAGCAGGCTGATGATCAGAAAGGCGCCGATCAGAACCAGGAGGAGACGGATACCCAGCATCAGGCGGACAGGGGATGCAGATTGAGCAGACCCTTGGGTACGTCGGCGTCGTCCTTGAACTCCGCCCATTCCCAGGCACTGGCGTCCGCCAGCAGCGCGCGCAACAACTTGTTGTTGAGGCCGTGGCCGGATTTGTAGGCTGAGAAGGCGCCCAGGATCGGGTGGCCGGCCAGGTAGAGATCGCCCACCGCGTCCAGTGCCTTGTGCTTCACGAACTCGTCGGCGTAACGCAGGCCGTCGCTGTTGAGCACGCGGAACTCGTCCATGACGATGGCGTTGTCCAGGGTGCCGCCCAGAGCCAGGCCATTGCTGCGCAGGTATTCGACTTCGCGCATGAAGCCGAAGGTGCGCGCCCGGCTTATTTCCTGGACATAGGACTGGCGCGCGAAGTCGAGCTTGATCTCGCGCGCGGAATGTTTGAACACGGGGTGATCGAAGTCGATCCTGAAGGCCAGGGTATAGCCTTCGTGTGGGGTGAACTCGGCCCATTTGTCGCCTTCTTCCACGCGTACCGGGTGCTTCACCCGGATGAAACGTTTGGCGGCGTTCTGCACTTCGATGCCGGTTGATTGCAGGAGATAGACGAAGGGCGCGGCGGAACCGTCCAGGATGGGCACTTCCGGGCCATCCAGGTCGATGTAGAGGTTGTCGATGCCCAGCCCGGCGAGGGCGGACATCAGATGTTCGACGGTGGCCACCTTGGCGCCGTTGCCTTCCAGCGCGGAACACAAGCGGGTATCGGTGACGGATTCCGGTGAAACCCGGAATTCGCGAGCTTCCGCCAGATCGGTACGGCGAAACCAGATACCGGTGCCGGGGGCCGCCGGGCGCAAGGTCAGGTTGACCCGCTCACCCGTGTGCAGGCCGACGCCGGTGGCGCGTACCAGGGATTTGATGGTTCTTTGGCGGATCATGGAATGGCGTTGCGCTGTGTCGGACAGGGATGCCGAATGTTATCCCGGCGAGGCGGGAGGGATTGCGCCCGGCCGGGATAATCATCCAATAAAACAATAACTTGTGGCACACCTGCGCCAATCAATCCGATCAGTCCGCCTGCTTGCGCAGGAAGGCCGGGATGTCCAGCGTGTCGATACCCGCCGATTGCGCCACTTCCACCGCCGCCTGGCTGCTGCGTTGGCGGTTGTTACGAAAGGTCGTGGGAATGTCGAGGTCGGTATCGTAGCTGCCGGGGTAGGGGCGGGCGTCGCTGGTGCCGGTGGCCTGCATCATCACTGGCTCGACGATGCGGATCTCCGGCTTCCGGTTCACCTTCACCGGGTTGCCCAGGCCGGTCGCCACCATGGTCACTCGCAGGCCGTCGCCCATGGTGTCGTCCAGCGCGGTGCCGACGATCACGGTGGCCTCCTCGGCGGCGAAGCCCTGGATGGTGTTCATCACTTCGTAGTATTCGTCCAGGGTCAGGCTGTCGTTGGAGGTGATGTTCACCAGCACGCCGCGCGCGCCCTTGAGGTCGACGTTTTCCAGCAACGGGCTGGCGACGGCCTGTTCGGCGGCCACGCGGGCGCGATCCTCGCCATCCGCCATGGCCGAACCCATCATGGCCATGCCGACTTCACTCATCACCGTCTTCACGTCGGCGAAGTCGACGTTGATCATGCCCGGGTTCTTGATGATCTCGGCGATGCCGGACACCGCGCTGTGCAGCACGTCGTTGGCGGCGACGAACGCCTCGGTCAGCTTGGTCTTGCCACCCAGCACCTGGATCAGTTTTTCGTTGGGGATGACGATCAGGCTGTCGACATGCTCGGACAAGGCTTTCAGGCCCTGCTCGGCGGAGCGCATGCGCTTGTTCTGTTCGAAGATGAAAGGCTTGGTCACCACGGCCACCGCCAGGATGCCCAGGTCTTTCGCCACTTCCGCCACCACCGGCGCCGCGCCGGTGCCGGTGCCGCCGCCCATGCCGGCGGCGATGAACAGCATGTCGGCGCCGTCGATGAGGCTGGCGATGCGTTCCTTGTCTTCCAGTGCCGCCTCGCGGCCCACTTCCCACTTGCCGCCGGCACCCAGACCCTTGGTGGCCGAGTTGCCGATCTGCAACTGCACCGGCGCGCGGTTGCGGCGCAGCGCCTGGGCGTCGGTGTTGATGGTGATGAACTCCACCCCCGCCATGCCCTTGCCGATCATGTGATCCACGGCGTTGCCGCCGCATCCGCCCACGCCGATGACCTTGATCACGGCATCCTGGGTATTCAGGTCTTCCAGTTCGAACAACATGTTGCGTCCCTCCTACGGTTACCTACACAAAAAACGGTTACGGAACAGCCGGCTGGAAAAGAAAATGCTCTCCCGTTCGCCTGCCGGCACAGCCCGTACCCGAATTAGAAATTCTGTTGAAACCACGACTTCATTCTTTCCAGGATCTGCTTGAAGCTGGCGCCCTGGATGCGCGCCGCTTGATCGTTTTCATGCTTGTCGAGCCCGATCAGCAAGAGGCCGACGCTGGTGGCGTAGCGCGGGTTCTTCACGCGCTCCGAGAAACCACCGATGTAATCCGGCATGCCGATACGCACCGGCATGTGGAACACCTCCTCGGCCAGTTCCACCATGCCCGCCATTTGGCTGCTGCCGCCGGTAAGCACGATGCCGGAGGAGATCTGCTCCTCGAAGCCGGAGCGGCGCAGTTCCGCCTGCACCAGGCTGTAAAGCTCCTCGGCACGCGGCTCGATCACTTCCGATAGCAGTTGCTTGGAGAGCATCCTCGGGCCACGTTCGCCGATGCCCGGCACCTCGATCATTTCCTTGGGGTCGGCCAACTGGCGCAGCGCGGTGCCGTGCTGAATCTTCAGGTCTTCCGCCTCGCGCGTCGGCGTGCGCAGGGTCATCGCGATGTCGTTGGTGATCTGGTCGCCGGCGATGGGTATCACCGCGACGTGCTGGATGGCGCCGCGGGTGTAGACGGCGATGTCGGTGGTGCCGCCGCCGATGTCGACCAGACAGACGCCAAGATCCTTCTCGTCGTCGTTGAGCACCGCCTTGCTCGACGCCAGGGGTTGCAGCACCAGATCCTGCACTTCCAAACCGCAACGGCGCACGCACTTGACGATGTTCTGGGCGGCGGAGACGGCGCCGGTGACGATGTGCACCTTCACTTCCAGGCGCACCCCGGACATGCCCAGGGGTTCGCGCACACCGTCCTGGCCGTCGATGATGTATTCCTGCGGCAGAACATGCAGCACCTGCTGGTCGGCCGGGATGTTGAGGGCGCGGGCGATCTCGACCACCCGGTCCTTGTCCGCCTGGCTCACCTCGCGGTCGCGAATCGGCAGCATGCCGCTGGAGTTCTGTGCCTTGATGTGGCTGCCGGCGATCCCCGTGTACACCTGGGTGATCTTGCAGTTGGCCATCAATTCGGCCTCTTCCAGGGCGCGCTGAATCGCCGCGACGGTCGCCTCGATGTCCACCACCACGCCCTTCTTGAGGCCGCGCGAGGGCGCCGACCCCATGCCGATGATGTTGAGGCCGCCCTCCGGCAGTGCCTCCGCCACCAGGGCGACGATCTTCGACGTGCCGATGTCGAGGCCGACGATGAAATCCTTGTTTTCCCGAATCTTGGTCATGCCTTGCCTACGTTCTTAGCCATTTTCCCGCCCCTCGTCTGAGCCGCGAAACCATTGGGATAGCGCATGTCGGCGCGCGCGATAGGGCCCAGCGTCGCCACCGCCTGCGGGTAGAAGCGGGCGAAGCGGGCGAGTCGTTCGGAGAGATGTTCACGCCCCAGTTCGACCAGCACCGTTCCGCTTCCGCCGCCATTCAGGCGCACCCGCCAGGACTGGCGCGCCGTCACCACGATCTGATCCACGCGCATGCCCAGCGGCCGCGCCACGGCGACGAACTCGCCATAGCGGCGCGCCGTCTCGCGTTCGGTGCCTTCCGGGGCATACAGACGCGGCAGATGGCCGAGGTGTTTATCCATCGCCGTGACCGCGAATACTTCGCCGTGGGTGTTGAGCAAGGCGCGGTCGTTCCAGGCCGCCGCCGCGTGGTGTTCTTCCAGCACGATGGCCAGATGCCCCGGCCAGACCCGGCGGATGTCCGCGCGCCGCACCCAGGGCAACTGCGCGAAATCCACTCGCGCCAGCTCCAGGTCAAGCGTAAAAAAGCCGCCCCGCAACTGGCCCAGCGCCGTTTTCGCCGCGACCCGGGTTTCTTCCTGGTTGGCACCCGTGACGCTCACCCGTCCGAACGGCGCCAGGTTCTCCGCTCCCGCCCGGCCCAGAGTCCAGAGGGCGAACAGCAGCGTGGCGGCCAGTATCAAACGGGTCAACCGGTTGAGCGCGGCGGGGTCATTCCACATGGGCCAACTCCAGGATACGGATGCACAGATCGGGGAATTCCAGGCCGGCCACGCGCGCCGCCATCGGCACCAGGCTGTGATCGGTCATGCCCGGCGCGGTATTGGCTTCCAGCAGATAGGGGCGCCCGGCCGCGTCGAGCAGGAAATCCACCCGCGCCCAGCCACGACAACCCAGTGCCTGGAAACCACGCAGGGCCAGATCGCGCATTTCCGCTTCGGCTTCGTCGCTCAGGCCGCTCGGGCAGAGGTACTGGGTGTCGTCGCGGAAATATTTGGCTTCGTAGTCGTAGAACTCGGTGGCGGGCACGATGCGGATCGACGGCAGGGCAACGTTTCCCAACACCGCCACGGTGAACTCGCCGCCGCTCATGTCCTGTTCCGCCAGCACCAGATCATCATGGCGCGCGGCCTCGCGGTAGGCGGCGGGCAGATCGGCGGCCTGTTTCACCTTGATTACGCCGATGCTGGAACCCTCGCGCGCCGGCTTCACGAACAGAGGCAGACCCAGGCGCGCGGCCACCGCCGCGAAATCGCTGTTTTCCGTGAGCAGCGCGTAGTCGGGAATCGGCAATCCGGCGGCCCGCCAGAGCAACTTGCAGCGCCACTTGTCCATCGCCAGCGCCGAGGCGAGGACGCCGCTCCCGGTGTAAGGCAGGCGCATCAGGGTCAGCGCGCCTTGCAGAGTGCCGTCCTCGCCACCACGTCCATGCAGGGCGATGAACACCCGCTGAAAACCTTCCTTGTGCAAATCTTCCAGCGGCCGCGTTGCCGGGTCGAATGCGTGGGCATCGACACCCCGGCTTTGCAAGGCGGCCAACACCGCGGCGCCGCTCCTGAGCGACACCTCGCGCTCGGCGGAGGAACCACCGAACATCACCGCGACTTTGCCGAATTCAGTCATTGCTCGCCCCCTGTAGCGCCGGCATCCCTGCCGGCGTCTTTCAAACCCGCCGGCAAGGAGAGCGAGGTTGTTGCCGCCGGGGGTTTGGCGGCATTACAACCACGGCCTACCCCTTGCGGGTATGCCGGCGCTACATGGTCCCCCAGAATCCGTACTTCCCGGATCAGCTCGACGCCGTTTTTCGCCTTCACTTTTTCCTGAACCATTTCGATCAACGTTTCAATTTCCGTCGCCGTGGCGCGGCCCAGATTGACGATGAAATTGGCATGTTTTTCCGATACCTGGGCGTCGCCCAGTCGCACCCCCTTCATGCCGCAGGATTCGATCAGGCGCGCCGCATAGTCGCCCGGCGGGTTGCGGAAGACCGAGCCGGCGTTGGGCAGGTCGAGCGGCTGGCTGGCGATTCGCCGCTCCAGCAGGCGCTTGATTTCCGCGCGCCCGGCCTCGCCGTCGCCTTTCGGGAACAAGAACCAGGCCGCGACGAACCATTCCCGGCGCCGCCCCGTGGTATCGACGTGGCGGTAGGCCACCTGGAATTCACGCGGCGAGCGCTTATGCGTATTGCCCTGATGGTCCACGGTCAGCACCTGCGATACATACGACCAGGTTTCATGGCCGTAGCAACCGGCATTCATGGCCAGCGCGCCGCCCACGGTGCCGGGAATGCCGGCGAGGAATTCCGCGCCGGTCAGATTGTTGTTGGCGGCGAAACGCGCCACCTTGGGGCTGGCCACCCCGGCTTCCGCGTAAACCACGCCAAAACGTGATTCCGCGCCACTTGGCCGGCCCTGCATACGGCGCTCCTCGAAGCGCATTTCTTTCAGCGCGCCGTGCATGAAGATCACCGTGCCGCGCAGGCCCCCATCGCGCACCAGCAGATTGCTGCCGAGGCCGATGAAATGCACGGGTTCGTCCGCGGGCAGGGTCTTCAGGTAGGCACACAGGTCGTCCAGATCCGCCGGCTTGTACAAGCGATCGGCGGGGCCGCCGGCGCGCCAACTGGTGTAGCCGCTCATGGCGATGTTGTGTTCCAGGGTTCCGCGCGGCGCTGTCATGTTCATGTCGGCGCCCCCATCTCCGCGAGCCTTGCCGGCACCTGGCCGATGGAGCCCGCGCCCATGATCAGCACCACATCACCGTCGCGCGCGAAGTCGGCCAGCATGGCGGGCAGGTCGTTCACGTCTTCCACGAACACCGGCTCCACCTTGCCGGCCACGCGCAGGGCACGCGCGAGGGCGCGGCCGTCGGCGGCGATGATGGGCTGCTCGCTCGCCGCATAGACCTCGGTGAGCAGCACCGCATCGGCCTGCGACAACACCCGCACGAAGTCCTCGAACAGGTCGCGGGTACGGGTGTAGCGATGCGGCTGGAACGCCAGCACCAGACGACGGCCTGGGAAGGCGCCGCGCGCGGCGTCGAGCGTGGCCTGCATTTCCACCGGGTGATGGCCGTAGTCGTCGACCAGAGTGAAGCTTCGTAAATCGGGGACAGACCCCAATTTCTCCGCTGATGTCGGTGCAAAATCCGCTGTTCGTGTCGGAGAAATCGGGGTCTGTCCCCTATTTACGAGGGTGATCTCGCCATAGCGCTGGAAGCGGCGACCGACGCCGCTGAAATTCGCCAGCGCGCGTTGCAGCGCGGCATCCGGCACTTGCAGTTCCCAGGCCACGGCCACCGCCGCGAGGGCATTGAGCACGTTGTGCATACCCGGCATGTTGACGGTGATTTCCACGGCGGAGCGCACGCCATTACGGATGGCGGTGAAACTCATGCGGCCATCCTCGGCGCGGATGTTTACGGCGCGGATGGCGCAGTCTTCGCCCGTGCCGTAGGTCATCACCGGTTTCTCGATACGCGGCAGCAGGGCGCGCACCACCGGGTCATCGCCGCACAGGATAGCCATGCCCCAGAACGGCAGGCGGTGCAGGAACTCCACAAAGGCCGACTTCAGACGCTCGAAGTCGTGGCCGTAGGTTTCCATGTGGTCGGCGTCGATATTGGTGACGATGGATACCACCGGCGACAAATGCAGGAAGGAGGCATCCGACTCGTCGGCTTCCGCCACCAGCCATTCGCCCGTGCCCAGACGCGCGTTGGCGCCTGAGGCCAGCAGCTTGCCACCGATCACATAGGTCGGGTCCAGCCCGGCCTCGTTGAGCACACTGGCGATCAGGCTGGTGGTGGTGGTCTTGCCGTGGGTGCCGGCGATGGCGATGCCCTGTTTGAAACGCATCAACTCGGCCAGCATCATGGCGCGCGCCACCACCGGGATATGCGCCGCGCGCGCGGCCCGCACCTCCGGGTTGTCTTCCTTGATGGCGCTGGAGATCACCAGCACATTGGCACCCTGGACGTGTGCCTCGGCATGGCCCTGATAAACGCTCGCGCCCATGTCGGCCAGGCGCTGGGTCACCGCGTTGCTGGCGCCATCGCTGCCGGAAACCTGGTAGCCCAGATTGATCAGCACTTCGGCGATGCCGCTCATGCCGGCGCCGCCGATGCCGACGAAGTGGATGCGATTGACCTTATGCTTCATAGCGACCTCCGAGCGCGAGGCAGTCCCGTAGGTTGGGCAAAGCGCAGCGTGCCCAACATCGCGGCGGTTTGTTGGGCACGCTGCGCTTTGCCCAACCTACGTCTAATGCGTCACGCAGCCTCATTTCGCCAACTCCTTCACCACTTCCACCACCCGCGCGGTCGCGTTCGGCTTCGCCAGCGCGCGCGCTTTCACCGCGCGTTCGAGCAGTTCCTCACGCGTCAGGCCGCGTAGCCACTCGGCCAGTTTTTCCGGGCCGAGGTCTTGCTGTTGCATCAGCCAGGCCGCGTCCCGGTCGGCCAGGAAGGCGGCGTTGGCGGTCTGGTGGTCGTCCACCGCGAAGGGGAACGGCACGAACAGCGCCGGCAGCCCGGCGGCGGCAATTTCCGCCACGGTCAGGGCGCCGGCGCGGCAGATCACCACGTCCGCCCAGGCGTAGGCGGCGGCCATGTCGTCGATGAAGGCCAGCGGTTCTGCCACAACACCCGCGCTGACGTAGTTGGACTTGAGCGCGTCGAGGTGCCGCGCGCCGGACTGGTGCCGCACTTCGGGGCGCCGCTCCGTCGGCAGCAGCGCGAGCGCTCGCGGAATCATTTCGTTCAATGCCGCCGCGCCCAGCGAGCCGCCGATCACCAGCAAACGCAACGGACCTTCGCGGCCGGCAAGACGTTGTTGCGGCGCCGGCAAGGCCGCGATCTCCAGGCGAACCGGATTGCCGACCCATTCCTGTTTCGCGGAGAGCGGGGACGCGAGGGGTAGCCCGAGTAGCACGCGGTCGGCGATGCGCGCCAGTATCTTGTTGGTCAGCCCGGCGACGCCGTTCTGTTCGTGGATCACCAGCGGCTTGTTCAGCAGCACGGCCATCATGCCGCCAGGAAAGGCGACATAGCCGCCGAGGCCCAGCGCCACATCGGGGCGCTCGCGAAAGATCGCGCGCGCGGCCTGCCAGAAGGCGACAAGCAGGTTGAACGGCAGCAGCAGCTTGGTGGCCAGGCTCTTGCCGCGCACCCCGGCCACTTTCACCCAGGCCATGTCGAAGCCCTTGGCCACGGCCAGTTTCGCTTCCATGCCCGCATGGGTGCCCAGCCACACCACGCGCCAGCCGTCGCCGCGCAAGGCCTCGGCCACCGCCAGCGCCGGCATGACATGGCCGCCGGTGCCGCCGGCCATGACCAAGACTGTGCGGGGCAGGAAAGGAACACTCATGCCCGCTTCCCCTTCATCAGGCAGCGGTTCTCGTAATCCACCCGCAGCAGCAGCGCGAGGGCCAGGCAGTTGGCGACGATGCCGGAGCCGCCGTAGCTCATCAGCGGCAGGGTGAGCCCCTTGGTGGGGAGCAGGCCGAGGTTGACCCCCATGTTGATGAACGCCTGCAGCCCGATCCAGACGCCCACGCCTTGCGCCACCAATGCGGCGTAATTGCGCCCCATCAGGCTGGCTTGCCAACCGATGGAGAAGGCGCGCCAGGTCAGCCAGGCGAACAGGCCGATCACCACGAGCACGCCGATCAGGCCCATTTCCTCGCCGATCACCGCGAGCAGGAAGTCGGTGTAGGACTCGGGCAGGTAAAACAGCTTGCCGATACTGTCGCCCAGGCCGACACCGGTGATTTCGCCGCGGCCCAGAGCAATCAGTGCGTTGGATAACTGATAACCGGCACCGTAGGGGTCCTTGAACGGGTACAGGTAGCTGGTGACCCGCTCCAGGCGATAGGGCGAGAGCACCACCATGAGCACGAAGCCGATCATCAACAGGCCGAACAGGCCGAAGAACAGGCGGGCGTTGAATCCGCCCAGAAACAGCACCGCCAGCGCGATGGAGACGATTACGACGAGCCCGCCGAAATCGGGTTCCATGAGCAGCAGGGCGCCGACTCCCAGCATCACCAGGAACATGGGAAGAAAGCCGCGCGCCAGGTTCTGCATGTGCGCCGCTTTGCGCACGGTGTAGTCGGCGGCGTAAAGGATGGTGGCGAACTTCATGAATTCGGAGGGCTGGAAATTTCCCAGTGGGCCCAGGGGAATCCAGCGCCAACTGCCGTTCACTTCCTTGCCGATGAAGGGAAACAGCACCAGCAGCAGCAGCACGGCGCCGATGATGAACAGGCCCGGCGACATTTTCTGCCATAGCGGGGTCGGCACCTGGAAGGCGGCATAGCCGGCACCCAGGCCGATGATCAGATACATGGCGTGGCGCACCAGGTAATAGGTGTGCTCATGCGCGGCGGACTTGGCTTCGGCCACGGTGGACGACGCCGAAAACACCATCACCAGGCCGATCACCAGCAAGCCTGTGGCGGCAAACACCAGGCCCCAGTCATAGGGCGTCAGAGCGGTGCGTTTAAGGGCCGCGTTATGGAACATGCCGCAACCTTCGACGTTCGCGGCGGCGCCGCTCTTCGCTCTGCGTCGTGGCGCCGCGGATGCGTCGTTCCTGCTCGCGGCGGTTCTCGCCGCCCACGGCTTGCAGCACTTCCACGGCGGCGATGAAGACTTCGGCGCGGTGCGCGTAATTGCGGAACATGTCCCAACTGGCGCAGGCCGGCGACAACAGCACCGCATCGCCGGGTTGGGAGCGCTGGAAGGCCACGGTCACGGCCTCTTCCATGCTTTCCGCCCGAAATATCGGCGCGGCGTCGCCAATGGCCTCCGCCAGCAGCGGCCCATCGCGGCCGATCAGCACCACCGCGCGGGCCTTCTTCACGGCTTCATTGAGCGGCGAGAAATCCTGCCCCTTGCCGTCACCCCCGGCGATCAACACCACCGGAACGGTGAACCCGAGCAGCGCCGCCGCGGTGGCCCCGACGTTGGTGCCCTTGGAATCGTCATAGAAAGTGCGCCCCGCCACCTCGGCCACCCGCTGTACGCGATGCGGCAAACCCTCGAAGGTTTTAAGCGCCGGAATCAGGCCCGCGTAGGGCAGGCCGATGGCGCGGCACAGCGCCAATGCCGCCAGCACGTTGGCGGCGTTATGCAGCCCGGCGATGGGCAGCTTGTCCACCGGCAACAGGGCTCCTTCGCCCTCGCACAGCCAGAGGCGGTCTTTGCGGGTGGCCAGGCCGAACTGGTCGGTTGCAAGGAGCGCGCCCTCAGCGATACCGAAAGTCCATTGCGCTCGCCCCGGCAGAGCCATCGCCATGACCATCGGATCGTCCCGGTTCAGGATCTGCACGCCCGCGCCCGCGAACACCCGCGTTTTTGCCGCCGCGTAGTCGTCCAGACCGGCATAGCGATCCATGTGGTCTTGCGAAATATTGAGCACGGTCGCGGCATCGGGATGCAGGCTGGAGGTGGTTTCCAACTGAAAACTGGACAGTTCCAGCACCCACACGTCGGGGTCGCGCCTCATGGTTTCCCTGTTTTCCAATGCCTCCAGCACCGGCAGGCCGATGTTGCCGGCCACCACGGTTTCCAGGCCGACAGCCGCGCACAAGTGGCCGACCAGACTGGTGACCGTGCTTTTGCCGTTGGAGCCGGTGATGGCGATGACCTTGGCCTGGCTATTCTGAATAGCTCGGGCGAACAGCTCCACGTCACCCACCACTTCCTTGCCCGCCTTGATGGCGGTTTGCAGTTCGGGGGTGGCCAGGGCGACACCGGGGCTGGCGACGATAAGATCGGCCCAGTCGAAATCCAGCGGAGAAAAGCCACCCAGCGTCAGCGCCACTTCCGGGAAAGCCTCGCGCAGATGTTGCGCATGCGGCGGCTCGTCGCGCGTGTCGGTACCACGCACCTGGGCATCGTGCTCCAGCAACCAACGCACACAAGCCGCGCCGGTGTCGCCGAGGCCCACCACCAGTGCCTTGCGGCCCTGGAGTGAGGAGTGAGGGGTGAGGGGCAAGGTGTTCATCGCAGCACGTAGGATGTGGTGAGCCCAGCGAACCGCATCGGCCTGGCACGCGCCGCTTGATGCGGTTCGCTGCGCTCACCACATCCTACGTTCCTCACGCCTGACGCCTCATTCATGTTCACCTCAGCTTCAGCGTCGAAAGGCCGATCAACACCAGAATCATGCTGATGATCCAGAAGCGGACCACCACCTGGGTTTCCTTCCAGCCCTTCTTCTCGAAGTGGTGGTGGATAGGCGCCATGAGGAACACGCGTTTGCCGCGCAGCTTGAATGAACCCACCTGCAACATCACCGACACCGTCTCGGCGACGAACACGCCACCCATGATGAACAGCACGATTTCCTGGCGCACGATCACGGCCACCACGCCCAATGCCGCGCCCAGGGCCAGGGCGCCGACGTCGCCCATGAACACCTCGGCCGGATAGGCGTTGAACCAGAGAAAGGCCAGCCCCGCGCCCACCATGGCGGCGCAGAACACCACCAGTTCGCCGGCGCCTGGGATGTGCGGCAGTCCCAGATATTTGGAGAACACGGCGTGTCCCGCCACGTAGGCGAAGATGGCCAGCGCGCCGGCAACCATCACGGTCGGCAGGATGGCGAGGCCATCGGCGCCGTCGGTCAGGTTCACCGCGTTGCTGGTGCCGACGATGACGAAATAGGCCAGCAGCACGAAGCCCACCGCCCCTAGAGGCATCACGACATTCTTGAAGAAGGGCACGATCAGTTCGGTCTGCGCCGGCAGGTGCGCCGACCAGGCCAACCAACCCGCCACCGCGAAGCCGATCACGGACTGCCAGAAATATTTCCAGCGCGAGGCCAGGCCCTTGGGATTCTTCTCCACCACCTTGCGCCAATCGTCCACCCAGCCGATGGCGCCGAAGCCGACCAGGGTAAACAGGGCGATCCAGACGTACTGGTTGGTGAGATCCGCCCACAACAGCGTGGTGATGGCCATCGAGGCGAGGATCAGCGCGCCGCCCATGGTCGGCGTGCCGGCCTTGATCAGATGGGTCTGCGGGCCATCGTCGCGCACCGGCTGACCGACCTTCAGGTGGGTGAGCTTGCGGATCATCCACGGGCCGACGACGAAGGAGATGAGCAACGCGGTCAGCGCCGCCAACACCGCGCGCAGGGTGATGTAGTTGAAGACGTTGAACAGGCGGATGTCATGACCGATCCACTTGGCGAGCATCAGGAGCATGTCTGGTTCTCCATGAACGACTGCACCACCCGTTCCATTTTCATGAAGCGGGAACCCTTGACCAACACGGTCACGTCCTGCCCGCCGCCGGGCAGCCCCAAGGCGGGCATGGCACCCCCCTGGGGGGCAGCGAGCGTGTTTTGCGAGCGTGGGGGCTGTCCATCTATCAGGGCGCATTCGATTTCCGCCAACATTTCTTCGATGCGCTCGAAGTGCATGGCGCCCTGGCCAAATCCCCACACCGAGTTGATCGACATTTCGCCCAGGCAGAGCAGGCGGTCGATGCCGGCGGCGCGTGCGCGCTCACCCACTTCGCGATGCAGGGCGGCGGCTTCCGGCCCCAGTTCACCCATGTCGCCCAGCACCAGAATCCGCTTGCCCGGCCTTGCGGCCAGCACTTGAATGGCGGCGAGCACGGAGTCGGGGTTGGCGTTGTAGGTGTCGTCGATCAGGGTGGCGCCGAGGATGCAGGGGTGCGCTTGCAGGCGGCCTTTACTGCCACCGTAAGCCGCCAGGCCGCGCGCCACGGCCTCCGCCGAGATACCCAACGCCAGCGCGGCGGCGGCGGCGGCGGCGGCGTTGCGCAGGTTGTGTTCGCCGGGGACGGCGAGAGTGGTTTCTATGGCGCCGGCAAACGTATCCAAAACCAGATCGTGGGAGCGAGCTTGCTCGCGATTGCCACCTTTGCCATCGCGGGCAAGCCCGCTCCCACGGATGCGCACGTCGGCACCCTCCGCGAAACCGAAGCTCAATACCTTGTGTTTGCCCGCCAGGCCACGCCACAGCCCGGCGTGCGGGTCGTCGGCGTTGATGATGGCGATGCCGTCGTCTTTCAGGCCGGCGTAGATCTCGCCCTTGGCGCGCGCCACCGCTTCCACGCTACCGAGGCCTTCCAGATGAGCGCGCAAGGCATTGTTGACCAGGGCCACGTCGGGGCGGGCGAGGTGAGTCATATAGTCGATCTCGCCGGCATGGTTCATGCCCATCTCGATCGCGGCGTAACGATGCGCTGGCGTCAACCTCAGCAAGGTGAGCGGCATGCCGATGTCGTTGTTGAGGTTGCCGGCGGTCGCCAGCACCGCGTCCTCCCCCGCCTCGGCGGCGAGGATGGCGGCGAGCATTTCCTTTACCGTGGTCTTGCCGTTGCTGCCGGTGATGGCGGCGAGCTTCGCGGGCATGCGTGAACGGTGCCAGGCGGCGAGCCGGCCGAGGCCGATACGGGTGTCTTCCACCACCAGTGCCGGGGTGACGTTCAGTCCGGCATTTGCCGCCACCATCACGGCGGCGGCGCCTTGTTCCAGCGCCTTCGCGGCGAACGCATGGCCGTCGAAACGCGGCCCTTTCAGCGCCACGAACAAACAGCCCGGCGGCAGATCTCGGGTGTCGCTGGAGACGACGCCCAGCGCCACGTCGGCGCCGACGGCGCCGGCGTTGAGGGCCTGGGCGGCTTCATGTAGATGCACGTTGCTTCCTTTCTTCCTGTAAAGCCGCGAGAGCGGCTCTAGACGCTCCCCTCGCCCATCGGGAGAGGGGTTGGGGGTGAGGGAGAACAGTCATGGCGCTCGTAACCATCATGATTCAGCGGGACGCTTGCGCCATGACTGTTCGAGCGCCTTTTGCGCTTCTTCCCGGTCCGAGAACGGGACTCTCACGCCGTTGCTTTCCTGGTAGGGCTCGTGCCCCTTGCCGGCCAGCACGACGATGTCTTCCGGGCCGGCGGCACTGATGGCCGCGTGGATCGCCGCGCGGCGATCGACGATGGCGTCCTGGCCGGGCGGCATGCCTGCGAGGATGTCGGCGATGATGTGGGCCGGGTCTTCATTGCGCGGGTTGTCGCTGGTGACGATGGCGACATCGGCGCGCGCCGCCACCACGGCGCCCATCAGCGGGCGCTTGGCCGTGTCGCGGCCACCGCCGCAGCCGAACACGCAGACCAGCTTGCCTTTGGTCAGCGGTTTCAGGGCGGCCAGCACTTTTTCCAGGGCATCCGGGGTGTGGGCAAAATCGACGATCACGGTCGGCTCGCCGGCTTCTCTTTCTACTTTTTGCATCCGCCCCGGCACCGCTTCGACCTTTGCCAGCGCGGCCAGCGCGTCGGCCAGCGGCACGCCACCGGCCAGCAGCGCGCCGAGGGCGGCGAGCAGGTTGTAGGCGTTGAATTCACCGAGCAGCGGGCTGGCCAGTTCGCCCATGCCCCAGGGGCTGACGATTTCCATGCGCAGGCCATTGCGGTCGGCGCGGATGCGTTGCGCGCAAACATCGCCGCCATGCAGTCCGTAGCTCAGCACTTGGGTGGCGCCGCCGCGCAGTTGCTGTTCCAGGCTGACACCGAGTTCGTCGTCGGCATTGAGCACCGCCCATTTCAGGCCGGGCCAGGCGAACAGGCGCGCCTTGGCGGCGGCGTAGCTGGCCATGTCGCCGTGGTAGTCGAGATGGTCTTGCGTCAGATTGGTCAGCACCGCGACATCGAATGCCACGCCGGCAACGCGACCCTGATGCAGTCCGTGCGAGGAAACCTCCATCGCCACGCCGCCGGCGCCGACATCGCGGTAATCGGCCAGCAAGGCTTGCAGGCTGACCGCGTCCGGCGTGGTGTGGCTGGCCACTTCCAATTCACCTGGAAAGCCGTTGCCGATGGTGCCGATGGCCGCCGTCTTGCGCCCGAGCGTCGTCCAGGCGGCGGATAGCCAGTGCGCTACCGAGGTCTTGCCGTTGGTGCCGGTGATGCCGGTTATCCAGAGATGTTGCGAGGGGTTTGCGTACCAGGCGGCGGCGAGGCCGGCGGCATGTTCCTTGAGGTTCGCCACGGGCAGGTTGACCGCCTCGCCCGCGTTCCAAGTGAAATTCTCCGCATCCCACAGCACGGCGGCGGCGCCGGCCGCGAGGGCGGCGTCGATGTGGTCTCGGCCATCGTGGGCGCCACCGGGATAGGCGAGGAACACGTCGCCCGCGCCGACGCGCCGGCTGTCGGCGGTCATGCCGCGCGCGCCGGGGGCCAGGGCGCGCAGTTGGGAAATCACGGCGGCGTAGTCCATCACACCGACTCCGCGATCACGGGCGCCTCACCCGGCGGGGCGCTGTCGCTGTCGAAGCGGGTATCCGGCGGCACCGCCATGAAACGCAGCGCGCCGGCCATGACCCGCGAAAACACCGGGGCGGCGATCAGGCCGCCGTAGTAATCGCGGCCACCCGGCTCGTCGATCATCACCGCCACCACCAGGCGCGGATTGGAGGCGGGCGCCAGACCGACGAAGGAACTGATGTACTTGTCCGGCTCATAGCCGCCGCCGTTCAACTTGAACTTGTGCGCGGTGCCGGTCTTGCCGCCGACGCGATAACCCGCCACCCGCGCCATCGGCGCCGTGCCGCCGTTCTGGGTGACCAGTTCCAGCATGGCCAGTACCTTGTTCGCCGCGTCCGCCGACATCACCCGCACCCCGGTTGCCGCGCCTTCGCGACGCAGCGTGGTGAGCGCGGGCATGACGCCCTGGTTGGCGAACGCGGTGTAGGCGTGCGCCAGTTGCAACAGGCTGACCGAGAGGCCGTGCCCATAAGCCATGGTGGCTTTCTCGATCGGACGCCAGGTATCGAACGGGCGCAGCCGACCGCCGACTTCGCCGGGCAGGCCGGACTGTGGCCGCGACCCGATGCCGGCGCGGTTGAGCAGGCGCCAGTAGTCCTCACCGCGCATTTCCAGGGCGATCTTGGCGGCGGCCACATTGCTGGACACCTGGATCGACTGGGCGACACTCATCACACCTTTGGCATGGGTGTCGGTGATTTTCTTGTCGCCGACGATGAACCAGCCCGGCCCGGTGTCGATGGTGGTTTCCGGGGACACCACCTTGGCATCCAGGGCGGCCGAAACCAGCAGGGGTTTCATCGTGGAACCGGGCTCGAACACATCGGTGACCGCGCGGTTGCGCAGTCCCTCCGGGCGGTAGGTGGCGCGGCTGTTGGGATTGAAGCTGGGGGTGTTGGCGAGCGCCAGGATTTCGCCGGTGCGCGCGTCGAGCACCACCACGGAACCGGCGCGCGCATTGTGCCTGGTCACCGCATCCGAGAGTTCGCGGTAAGCCAGGTACTGGATGTGCTGGTTCAGGCTCAACACCAGATCACGCCCCGGCTTGGGCGGCTTGATCTGCTCCAGCACTTCCACCACGTTGCCGAGGCGGTCGCGCACCACGCGCTGCGCGCCGGCCTCGCCCGCCAGCCAGGACTGGAAAGCCAGTTCGACGCCTTCCTGGCCCTTGTCATCCAGATTGGTGATGCCCAGGACATGGCCCATGACCTCGCCGGCCGGGTAATAACGACGGTATTCCGGCTTGCTGAACACCCCGGCCAGATTGAGCGCCATCACCTGACGCGCCTTGGGCGGCTCAAGCAGGCGTTCCAGATAGACGAAACCTTTGCTCTTGTCGGCGAATACATGCGCGAGCTGTTTGGGATCGCGCTCCAGAATGGTGGCCAGCGTTTTGATCTGCTCCGGGCTGGCGTCGGCCTGGCGCGGGTTCACCCAGATGGTTTCCACCGGTGTGCTCACCGCCACCGGCTCGCCGCGGCGGTCGCTGATCACACCGCGATAGGCCGGAATGGGCGCCACGCGTTGCACCCGCTTTTCGCCTTCCTCGTTGAGGAAATCGTTATGCCAGGTTTGCAGGTAGACCGCGCGCACCGACAGCGCGGCAAAGCCACCGAACAACAGCGCCAGGGTCAGGCGCATGCGCCAGCGTTGCAGATCCAGGTGCAGCATGGTGTGGGACTTGCGCGGAACGCTCATTTGGCCCCCCTTGCGCTACGCGCCCCCCCCCCGAGGGGGGCTTCGCGTTCCTTCGGGCGGCCGTGCGGAACGCTCATGGCCGCGCCCCGGACTGCGCATGCAATACATAGATACGCCCGGGCCCGGGAATCGCCATTTTTAGGCGGTCGCGCGCCACTTCTTCCACCCGGTTGTGCATCAGCCAGGTGGAGATCTCCAGTTGCAACTGGCCCCATTCCACATCCAGGGCGCGGGCGCGGGCCTGTTCCGACTGCAACGCCACAAACAATTTGCGCGCCTGGTGGCGCGCCGATACGACGGTGAGAGCACAAGCGACCAGGGCCGCGACCAGGATCATGTTCAGCTTGACCATGGCACCTCCGTGCGCTCGGCCACCCGCATGGTCGCGCTGCGCGCGCGCGGGTTCGCCCTGGATTCACTATCGGAAGGCTTCATCGCCCGGCCGACCAGGCGCAGGCAGCCACCGCGCAGATCGGAGGCGAGCACGGGAATCTCGGGCGGCACCTGCTCGCCCTGGGATTCGCGGCGCATGTACTGCTTCACCATGCGATCTTCCAGAGAATGAAAACTGATCACCACCAGGCGCCCACTCGTCTTCAGCAAGGCCGCAGCTTGCGGCAGCGCCTGTTCAATCTCTTCAAGCTCGCGGTTAATGAAAATCCGCACAGCTTGAAACGTGCGCGTCGCCGGGTCCTGGCCGCGTTCGCGGGTGCGCACGGCGCCGGCGACGACGACAGCCAACTGGCGGGTACTCGTGATAGGCGACTCCGTTCTTGCTTGCGCAATCGCCCGCGCAACCTGCCTAGCAAACCGCTCTTCGCCATAGTCCCTGACAACTTGGGCAATCTCCTCTACCGGTGCCTGGTTCAACCACTCCGCGGCGGTCATGCCCCGGCTGGTATCCATGCGCATATCCAAAGGAGCATCGAAACGAAAACTGAAGCCCCGCTCCGCCTCGTCCAACTGCGGGCTGGATACCCCCAGATCGAACAACACCCCATCCACTTCCGCCACACCCGCCGCGCGCACCGCCTCGGCCAACGCCGAGAAAGGCGCATGGACCATGCGAAAACGCGCATCGTCCAGGTCACCCCCTACCGCCACCGCAGCCGGATCGCGATCCAGCGCGATCAATCGCCCTTGCGGCCCCAGTTTTTCCAGAATCGCCCGGCTGTGGCCGCCACGGCCGAAGGTGGCATCCACGTAGATGCCGTCGTCGCGCAAGTTCAAGGCGGCGACGGCTTCGTCCAGCAGGACGCTGACATGCCCCCCGGCGACGCCCGCATCCACCTGGCTTGGGTCGGCCCGGCGGTGAGCATGCGCGACGCTCACAGCGAAAAACCTTTGAGACCTTCGGAGAGGGTGCCGTCGCGCGCCGCCACCGCCAGTTGCTGCGGAAATTGCGCGGCCTGCTCGAACAGGCCTTGCCAGGAGGCATCGTCCCAAAGCTCGAACTTCTCGCCCTGGCCGACCAGCGCCACGCTTTTTTCCAGCTTGGCGAAGCGGCGCAGCATGGGCGGAATCAGAATGCGGCCGGCGCTGTCCGGCTCCACTTCCTCGGCCGAACCGATCACCAAGCGCTTCAACTCCTTGGCGATGGGGTCCAGGCTGGGCAGCGCATTGAGCTTGGCGGCAACTTTTTCCCACTCGGGAAAGGGGTAGAGCAGCAGGCAACCGCTGGTCGGATCGGCCGTCAATACGAGATGCCCACCGCAAACCCCGGCCAGGCGCTCACGCAAGCGCGCAGGAATGGCCAAGCGACCCTTCCCGTCCAGCGCCATCTGCGTTGATCCCGTAAACATGCCTTGTTCTCTCCTCCGTGGTCCACTTAGCGACACCAATCCACACTAAATCCCACTGATCCCCACTATAGAGAACACAAATCCCCACCGTCAAGGACGAAATGGGAAAAATTTCAATTAGGTCAAGGACTTACGAAAGACAGGCGCCCCACTCGAATGTTCGTTTCGAATGAGCAGCATAAGGGTGGAACTTAAAGTGTCACTTTAAGTTGCGAGGCGAAGTGGGGTGAAAAGCATGGTCAAGCAGGGCTTGTAATGTAGGTTGGGCAAAGCGAAGCGTGCCCAACATGGCGACGGGTTGTTGGGCACGCTTCGCTTTGCCCAACCTACGACTACCGAGGCGGCGTGCGCTGAGTCCCGTTGCGGGAGCTCAGATGAGGTTCAACCTAGAAACCTCAGTTGACCGCTCCTTAGCCCTCGTGAGGCCGCATGAATGCTGACGTTAGCGCCTTCGATGACGCTCACCAATCGGGTGACGGCGCGTTCAACTGAGGTTTCTAGGTTCAAACAAAGCGGGCGCAGGCAGCGCCGGCCAGTTGTGCCAGCCAGGTCAGGTAGAGGGTGCCCATTTCCGGATAGAAGCGCTTGTTGTCCTCGGAGGCCAGCACCATGAGGCCGGTCAGGTTGCCTTCCTTGAGCGGCGCCAGCGCAAAGGAGTTCTGATGCGCACCCACCTCGCCGAACCAGCCGCGCACTTCCTCCGGTACACCGGGGCCGCATTGCGGCTGGTTCAGCCCCTCGACCAGCACCTGGATGTCCACGCTCACCTTGGCGAATTCCGGCATGTCCGGCGCATTCGCCGTCCAGATACGCACGGCGGTGTGCGGCACCGAGAAACTCTCCGACAAGTCCAGGTAGAACGACTGCAAAACGGCTTCGAGGGTCTTGGCGCGCATCAGGTCCAACGACAGCTTGTGCAGCTTGTCGCCGATGGCGTCGTTCTCCTCGGCGAACTGGATGAACTCGCGCAACTTGATTTCCAGCCCGCGCGACTTGTCGCGCAGCGCCAGCACCTGCCGCTCGCCCAGAGAAATCGCTTGGCCGCTGTAAGGGTGCGGCACGGTGATCTCGGTCAGGAGTTCAGGATGGCCCAGGAAAAACTCCGGGTTGAGTTTGAGAAATTCATTGATCTGTTCGGGGCTGATGTTCATGGGTGTGGGCTTGAGTTGGATGAGGGAAGTGGGACGTATGCGTTAGGGTCGACTCAATATGCATGTCCTTCAGAAGTAGATGTGCGACCCCGATTGTCCTTCACTGTAACCCTATAGCCTGGATTCTCAGGACGGCTTGCCTTAAAGCCTACAAATGGATTCTTTGATGCAACCGAAACAATTGGGGTCAGACCACGAAATTCACACGTTTTATCCGTAGGCAAAACGATACGTGAGCCCAAAGGACCGGGCTCGCAATTCAATGCAATTGCTCCAGCCGCTTCAACCAATATCCCGGCTGCCGACTATGGTGCGCGACCGCGAGTATTGCAATTTCCTCCGCACACACCGCGTAAACCAAGTCGTAGGGATAACCAGACAAGACAAAACGGCGGACATTCTCGGAAATCAGCGGCGCGGCAAAGGGGAAGAGGGACATGGATCGCCTGGCCTCCTGTATTTTTAGCCAGAATCCCTCGGCGGCGCGGGGGCTTCGCTCGTGATACCAAGCCATCGCTTCTGCCATTTCGATCCCAGCGACGGAGAGCGTGCGGACTCTCATTTTGGGAGATATTCCTTGCGCAACCGTTCCATCACCACATCAAAGTCCTCCGCTTCGATTCTGCCTTGTTCATAAGCGGCAAGCCGGTCTTCGCATTCCTTGGCCCAGGCCTCTTGCCATGCGGCATCCGGCGGATTGATGAGTTCATTCAGTGCGTCCAGCAGGGTCACGCGCTCCTCAGCCGTCAATGCCTTGGCCTGTTCCACCATTGCTTCGATCTGGATGTTCATTGCTTCTCCTTTTCCGAACCAACTCGTTCCCGTTCACAGCGCGACACCTTCCCGTTCGATGTTCTGAAGCAACCTGGGATTGGGGTAGTTCTCGGGGTGTGCCCATTCATCTTCCCAGATGGGAAAGGGCTGGACACGCATGCCGGTTTCCAGCAGCACGTCGTAGGCGATATCCGCCATGTCGAGTTTTGTGGCAAGAAACCGGCCCGGATGTCCGCGCAACAGCAAGGCGATGTCGATGTCACTGTCCGCGCGGTGGTCACGCCTGGCCCGACTACCGAACAGGATGGCGTCTATCAGGTCGTAGTGATCCCTGATTTGCTCCAGGAAGGCGCGAGCCGCGCCTTCCGCGACGGGGTCCAGGTCTACCGGTGAGTCCATTTCATCCCTCCGCTATTCCGCAAAGGCGGCTTAGGGGCAAGTGTATATCCCCGCGTCAGATCTACCTTGTCTCGGACTACCGCGACGACCGTGGGCGTTCGTCGCGCGCATGGTCGATGGGGATGGCAAGTCCGCTCAACCCTAGCCGAGGTCACCGTGAAGACCCCGCGTGTAGCGCCGGCTTCCAGCCGGCTTTGTACCTCTGATTCGACAAACAAGCCGGCTGGAAGCCGGCGCTACAGGGGCAGCCACCTCGGCAGATGTAAGACGCAGGTTCACAACGTGATTTCGCCTTGAAAAACAGTGACGGCCGGGCCGGTGAGGAAGACGTTGTGGCCGTTGCCGGCCCAGCGGATGGAAAGGTCGCCGCCACGGGTGTGGACCTGGACGCTGGCGTCGAGCAGGCCGCGGCTGATGCCGGCGACCACGGCGGCGCAGGCGCCGGTGCCGCAGGCGAGGGTTTCGCCGGCGCCGCGCTCGAATACGCGCAGCTTGATCTCGCGGCGATGGATGACCTGCATGAAGCCGACGTTGACCCGTTCCGGGAAGCTCGGGTGGCATTCGATTCTGGCGCCCAGTTCAACGACCGGGGCCGAGTCCACATTGCAGACCACGCGCACGGCATGGGGGTTGCCCATCGACAGGACGGAGATTTCGATTGGCTCGCCCTCGACATCGATGACATAAACGGAGCCCTCCGACATAGCCCCTCTCCCGCAGGCGGGAGAGGGGTTGGGGTGAGGGACTTTGGCCAGGGTAGCCGCATCCATGTTGCAACTCCCCTCACCCCGGCCCTCTCCCGCCTGCGGGAGAGGGGGAAAACCAGTGGCTCGCTCCGGCAAATATGGAATTTCCGCAGGCTCGAAGCGCGGCGGCCCCATGTCGACGGTAACTTGGCCGTCGTCTTCCAGGCGCGGAACGATGACGCCGGCGGCGGTTTCGACGCGGATTTCCGTCTTCGCCGTCAGCCCTTGTTCCGACACAAAGCGCACGAAGCAGCGCGCGCCGTTGCCGCATTGCTGCACTTCGCCGCCGTCGGCATTGAAGATGCGGTAGCGGAAATCGCAGTCGGGGCGGGTGGCGGGCTCCACCAGCAATATCTGGTCGCAGCCGATGCCGAAATGGCGGTCGGCGAGGGCCTGGTATTGCGCCAGGGTGAGCGCAATACGCTGATTGATGCCGTCGAGCACGACGAAGTCGTTGCCAGCGCCCTGCATTTTGGTGAACTTGAGTTTCATGGGCGGATTATCACGGCATGTAGCGCATGTAGTCCTTCCAGATGCAGCGATCCATCACCACGGTGAGGCCAGCGGCTTCGCGGAACACGTTGACCAGGTCCACCGGGAAAGGAATATCCGCCAGCTTCGCGTAGGTCGGAAAAGCCGGCGTCTTCATGCCGGCGCCTTCCGACATGCCCGGCGGAAGGCGCGATGAAGCCGCTTTTCCGCCCTACGCCGATCCGGCTTTGGCGAGAGGCCGACCACGGCGATGGTTTTCACCCGCGTCAGCAAGGCTTTGAGGTCTTCGGTGGCGGGGTTGTGAAAGCTCATTTCAACTCCTTGGTCATGACGTAGTCGTCCATGATGAAGCCATTGCCGATGTCTTCCAGGTGAATGGTGGACACCGTGAAACCGTGTTTCAGGTAGGCGTTGATCGCCTGTTGATTCTGCCGGTTCACCCGCAACACCAGCCGGGTAAAGTCCTGGCGGACGACGCGCGCGGCCAGTTCATCGATCAGCTTGCCGCCGATGCCGTGGCGTTGCCAGTCGAGATCCACGTAGAGCTTGTCGAGTTTGTAATCACCCTCGTTGAGGGGGTGGCCGTGGACGAAGCCGATCAGCACCCCTTCCGCTCGCGCCGCCAGCCAGTGGTCGCCACGGGCGATAAACTGGCGCACCAGCACCGGCCGGTAGCGTTGCGCCAGCATGTATTCGATCTGTTTCGGCGTGATGATGCCGGGGTAATGCGCGCGCCAGACGCGGCCGGCCAGGTCCACCACGGCTTCGGCCTCATCTTTTGCCCCCTCCAGGCGCACGGGGGAAATTTCGATTTCATTCATACAAGCTGGCCTCACCAGTCGGACGGGTCTTGAAGCGTTTATGCAGCCAGAAATACTGCTCGGGGAATTCACGGATGCGTTCTTCGATGAAGGCGTTCATGCGCTGGGTGTCAGCCGTCACGTCGTCCGTGGGAAAGTTCTCCCAGGCCGGATAGAAGCGGGTGACATAGCCACCGCCCTCCTGCCGGGTGATGCACGGCACCACCACGGCACCACCGGCACGGGCAATGCGTGACAGGCCGGTTATCGTGGCCGCCGGGGTGCCGAAAAAGGGCACGAACACGGCATCGCGCGCGCCGTAATCCATGTCCGGCAGGTAGTAGAACGGCCGCCCTTTCTTGATCGCGCGCAACACCGGCTTGATGCCGTCGGCGCGCGAGTACATCTCGGATTGCACACCATCTCGCCCGAAACGAGTGCGCGCGCGCAGCATCAGGCGGTTGATGATCGGGTTCTTGATCGTGGCATACAGCGAAACGATAGGCGCGTAGGCCGCCGTCACCCGCACGCCGCCGATGTTGAGGCCGACGAAATGCGGCGCCAGCCAGATCACCGGCTTGCTTAGGTGCGGTTCGAGGTGTTCCGTGCCCTCGAAGCGGGTGAGGCGTTCCACTTCCTCGCGGTTGCCCCACCACGACACGGTTTCCTGCAGGGTGGCGCGGCCGAGGGTGCGGAAGTGGGATTTCAGCAGAGTGCGGCGGGCGGCCTCATCCAGCTCCGGAAAGCACAAACGCAGGTTGGTCAGCCCCACCCGGATGCGCGCGCCGGCCACGACATGCAGCAGCATTCCCAGCCACTCGCCCAGACGCCCGAGCGCGCTGGCCGGCAACAGGCGCCAGAGCAGCCAGAGTAGCGCGATGCCCAACCGTCTCAAGACAAATCCTCCGGCGGCGGCGGCACGTCGGCGTGGCGGCGGAACAGCCGGTAACTCCACAGGTATTGCTCGGGATGGCGGCGAATGAGCACGGACAGCGCCTGGTTGGCGACACGGGCCAGGGTTTCCCGCGAGGTATCCGGCATGGCCGGCAACGGTTCGATGTGCAGACGGAAGCCGCGCCCCCGGGAAAGGCGTTCCGCGAACACGATCAGCGGCACGGCGCCGGTGCCGGCGATCAAGCGATAGGGCAGCGCGGGCATGTAGGCCGGGTGGCCGAGAAAACGTATCCACAGGCCTTCGCCTCGGTTGGCGGATTGGTCGGGAAGGATGAAGGTTGCCTCACCCTTCTTCAGCCGCCCGAGCAGCGCGCGCACCCCGCCCGTGGTCGGAGGCACGGTCTTCAGCCCGGCGCGCTCGCGGCCATCACGCATCATTTCATGCACCCATTCCTGGCGCGGCGGGGAGTAGAGGGCGGTGAACGGCAGGCGGGTGGCGATATACATGCCGCAAATCTCCCAGCAGCCGAGATGCGGCGCCAGCAGGGCGATGCCGCGTCCTTCCCGGCGCGCCGCTTCGACATGCTCCCAGCCGCGAACTTCGCGCACCAGGGCGAACACGCGCGGCAGCGGTGCCAGCCAGACCAGGGGCAGTTCCGCCAGGCCCTTGCCCAACTCCATGCCGGCGCGGAGCAGGCAGAAAGGGTGATAGAGGCCGGTCAATTTCAGGTTGTCCCGCAACAATTCCCGATGCCGCCGCCGCAACAGACCCAACAGCCCCAGCAACGCGCCGAGCCCATGTGCCACGGGCAACGGCAACCGGGAGAACAGGCGGAGAAAGAAAAGCAAGGGAGGTTTGACCAATATTTGTGCAGTTGCGTAGAATTATCGCAGCCGCCGAGTTAATTGCAGCAATGCAAAGACAAATTGCGGGCGGGATACAAATTCAGCTAAAGCGTCCGCTCCTTGTCCCCGGAGTCGGCCACGCCGACCAATATTGGGGAATCACACAGGAGCTACACATGAGCAAAGACTACTTCTTCACTTCCGAATCGGTTTCCGAAGGCCACCCGGACAAAGTCGCCGACCAGATTTCCGACGCCATCCTCGATGCCATCCTGGCGCAGGACCCGACCGCCCGCGTCGCCGCCGAGACCCTGACCAACACCGGCCTGGTCGTGCTGGCCGGCGAGATCACCACCACCGCCAACGTCGATTACATCCACGTCGCGCGCGACACCATCAAGCGCATCGGCTACGACAACACCGATTACGGCATCGACTATCGCGGCTGCGCGGTGCTGGTGGCCTATGACAAGCAGAGCCCGGACATCGCCCAGGGCGTCGACCGCGCTTCCGACGACTACCTCAACCAGGGCGCCGGCGACCAGGGCCTGATGTTCGGCTATGCCTGCGACGAAACGCCTTCCCTGATGCCCCTGCCGATCTACCTGGCGCACCGTCTGGTGGAACGCCAATCCCTGCTGCGCAAGGACGGACGCCTGCCCTGGCTGCGCCCGGATGCCAAATCGCAGGTGACCCTGCATTACGTCGACGGCAAGCCGCACAGCATCGACACCGTCGTGCTGTCCACCCAGCACGCCCCGGAAATGACCCTGGAAACCATCCGCGAAGCGGTGATCGAGGACATCATCAAGCCGGTCATGCCGGCGGAACTGATCAAGGGCGAAATCAAATATCTGGTCAACCCCACCGGCCGCTTCGTGGTCGGCGGCCCGCAGGGCGATTGCGGCCTCACCGGCCGCAAGATCATCGTCGACACCTACGGCGGTGCCGCCCCGCACGGTGGCGGCGCGTTCTCCGGCAAGGACCCGTCCAAGGTCGACCGTTCCGCCGCCTACGCCGCTCGCTATGTCGCCAAGAACATCGTCGCGGCGGGGCTGGCCAGCAAATGCCTGGTGCAGGTCTCCTACGCCATCGGTGTGGCCCATCCCACCAGCGTCATGGTGGAAACCTACGGCACCGGCGTGATTTCCGACGAGCGCCTGAACGAGCTGATCGCCAAGCATTTCGACCTGCGCCCCAAAGGCATCGTCCTGATGCTCGACCTGCTCCGCCCGATCTACCAGAAGACCGCCGCCTACGGCCACTTCGGCCGCGACGAACCGGAATTCACCTGGGAAATGACCGACAAGGCGGAAGCGCTGAAGGCCGACGCAGGGGTTTAAGAGGCGGCGGACAGTGCGGCGCGAACCGCCTCTTCGGCGGTTCGCGCCAGATCGCGCCGGGCGAGTCCCCGGCTGGCGATCGCCGGCAGAAACACCACTTCAGCGTGCACTTCCTTCAACTTCAGGATGTTCCACAGCGATTCGCCCATGCTGATCCGGCCGTAATAGGCCGCTTCGATACAGGGTGTGCCGTCACCATTCAGGTAGCGGATGCACACTGGCCAGACCGTCGCCTGAGCCTCCACCGCCGGCTGGAACAGCGAGGGGAAGAACGGCAGCAGGTTGCTGCCATCCGAGGTGGTGCCTTCCGGAAACAGCGCCAGGCAATCGCCCGCGCGCAGATGTTCCGCCATGAGCTGGTTCACCCGCATCGCGTCGGCTTTTTTCTCGCGCACCAGGAACACCGTGCCGGCGGCCTCCGCGAATCTGCCGAACACCGGCCAGTTGCGCACTTCGGCCTTAGAAATGAAACGCGCCGGCAACAGGCTGTGCAGCACATGAATATCCAGCCAGGAGACATGGTTGGCGGCGACGAGGGCGCCGCCCGGTGCCGGCGGCTCGCCGCGAACGTGTACCCGCACCGCGAGAATCGCCAGCAATTGCGTCGCCCAGCGTGTTACCCGGCGCGCCCGTTCCGGCCGATCCAGCGACGGGAAGCGCAGCAGCACGAGGAGTGTGCCGGCCAGGATATGGCCGACTACACGGAGAAATTTCAAACCTGGCGACAGCATGGCGGCCGGATGTCGCCCGCCGACTCAGGCATAGCGGCGCAGCCGCAACGAGAACTGCGAGAGTGCTTCGATGCCGCTGCTTTCGGCGCGTTGGCACCAGTCCTGGAGTTGCCTCACCAACTGCTCACTGGAGGCGGTGGAACGGCCCCACAGCGCGGTGAGTTCCTGGCGCATCTGGTACAGGGTGTTGAGGCGCGGGCTTTGCGCCAGCAGGGTTTGCAGGTGCTGGCGCTCACTGGTTTTCAGGTCGGCGAGATTGCGGCCGAACCAGGCTCGCGCTTGTTTGAGCGTGATGCCCTGGGGCAAGCTGGCGCCCAGTTTTTCGAGTTCCTCGGCATAGGTGCGTTTCATGCCGCGCGCATAGCGGGTGAGCACGTCGTAGCGGTGGGTGACCACGCTATGCAGCAATTCGACATCGCAGAAATGTTTAATCTCGCCCCAGCGCACCCTGGGTGCGACTTTCTTGATGTTGGCCAGGCCGAAAAACTCCAGGACGCGGATGTAGCCCCAGCCGATGTCGATTTCGTACCAGCGGTTGGAGAGCTTGGCGGAACTGCCATAGGCGTGATGGTTGTTGTGCAGTTCCTCGCCGCCGATCAGGATGCCCCAGGGCACGATGTTGGTGCTGGCGTCATCGCAGGCGAAATTGCGGTAACCGAAATAATGGCCGGCGCCGTTGATGATGCCGGCGGCGAATAAGGGCATCCACAGCATCTGCACCGCCCAGATGGTCAGGCCGATGGCGCCGAACAGCACGAGGTCGATGAGCAGCATAAGCGTGATGCCCAGATTGCGGCGGCCGCTATAGAGCGTGCGCTCCAGCCAGTCATCCGGCGTGCCGTGGCCGTATCGCTCGCAGGTGGCGGGTTCACTGGCCGCCGTCTTGTAAAGCTCATAGCCGCGCGTCAGCACTGTGCCGATGCCGAGGATGACGGGACTGTGCGGGTCTTCGGCGGTTTCGCATTTGGCGTGGTGCTTGCGGTGCACGCTGACCCATTCGCGGGTGACGGCGCCGGTCGTGAGCCAGAGCCAGAAGCGGAAGAAATGGCTGGCGATGGGGTGGAGGTCGAGCGCCCGATGCGCCTGCGCGCGGTGCAGGAAGATGGTAATGCCGGCGATGCTGATGTGGGTCAGCGCCAGAGTGACCAGGACATAACCCCACCAGGGCAGGTCGATCAATCCGTTCAGATATTCGCTCATGCGGGACTCGTGTGGCTGGCGGAGGCGGGATTGTTGGCCTCGCGGGCCAGATGTACAACCCGTTGCGGAAAGGGGGTTTCGCTGTCTTCGCGCTGGAAGCCCACGCCGCCCGTTTCAGAAGCGTAGGTTGGGCGTCGCTGCGCGTGCCCAACAAACCGCCGCAATGTTGGGCACGCTGCGCTTTGCCCAACCTACGACTACCCACCTTTGGGGAGGAGGGACAGGTCAGCACTGCTCCCAGGGCAGGCCGTCGAAGCGCCAGCCGTTGTGGGTGGAACGCTGGTGGTTGTCGTCCAGTTCGCCCTCGAAACCGTAGAGCACGTTGTAGACATCGGAAAACCCATTTTTCTCCAGGTACTCGCCGGCTTCCTTGGAACGGTTGCCGGAGCGGCAGATCAGCAGCACCGGGCGATGGTGCGAGGCGGCCATGCGCACCTGGCCGAGGAAATGCGGGTTGAGATCCCAGTTGATGCCCTCGTACCAGGGGATGAGGATGGCTCCCACCGGATGCCCGACGAAGAGGAATTCGAACTCGGAACGGCAGTCGATGAACACCGCGTCCGGATGGCTGTGCAGAAAATCGTGGGTTTCTTTGGGGGTCAGATGTTGCATGGGTGTCTCCTTGCTCCCCTCTCCCATTGGGAGAGGGGCGGGGGGTGAGGGAACAACGGTTGATGATGCGATGGCGGAATCCGGGCTACGCGTAAATGCCGAATGGGTCGTCCGGGTTTACCCCATCCATGAACGGCTTTTTCCGGTCGCGGTGAGTCACCTGATACATGCAGCCCATCCAGTTGCCGATCACGGCCTCGGCGGTGTCGTGCCAGGTATTGTCGAGATTGGCCGCCACCAGGGCTTCCGGGAATGCCGGCGGGGACTCGCCCGCCGTTACCGCTTTATGCAGATGCTCGCGCCATTCCAGCAGGATGGCCTGCTCATGCGGCCGCAGGTAGTTGTCCGGGAAGGGGGGAGGCAAGGGCAGCCTGCCTTGCGCCGCCAGCAGCGCGTCGCGCTTGTATTCCTTCAACAGGGAAATCGTGTCGTATTCCGGGTGGCCCTGGAAAAACACCATGCGCAAGCCGTCGTGGCTGGTGGCCAGATGCACGCCCACCGCCTCGCTTTCCACCAGCACGCGCAGGCCGGCGGCCTCGAACTGGGCGCGCGAGACATCGTTCCAGCGCGAATGCGGCACATCGAAGCGGGTATTCACGTCGCCGACCAGCGGATGCCGCTTGTCCATCACCCGATGCGAAAACACGCCCCAGCGCTTGGCTTGCTGTCGCACGCGCGGCTGCTTGTAGCGGAAATGGAGCACCGCATGAGTGGCCAGGCAGGACAGCAGGGTGGTGGTGACGTTGCCCCAGGCCCAGTCGATGACCTCGCCCAGCGGCCCCCAGAACGGTTCCTTCGACAAATCCTCGCCGCTGACGTTGGCGCCGGTGATGATCAGTGCGTCGAGGCCCTCCGCGCGGATTGTCTCGAACGATTCGTAATAGCGCGCGATATGCGCCGCCGCTTTCTCGCCGCGCGGAATGGCGTCGAGGGTGAAGGGGTGCACATAGAACTGCGCGATCGGATTGCTCTCGCCGATCAAACGGAAGAATTGCCGCTCGGTCGCCTCCAGCGCCGCGTCCGGCATCATGTTCAACAGGCCGATGTGCAGTTCGCGAATGTCCTGATGCGCCGCCCGTTCCTGCGGCAGCACGATGGTCGTTCCCGCCTCGCGCAAGCGTTGCAGGGCGGGCAGGTCGTTATGGGCGACGATGGGCATGAAAGGCTCCGGAATTACGCGGCCGGGTTGAGGGAGTCGGCATCGATGTCACGAGCGCCATGCAGCACCCTGACCACCTCGACGCCATCGGGATGGGGCAGATAGAAAACCACATAGCGGCCGAATGGGTAACTGCGCAGGCCATTCATCAGTTCATCTCGCGGCTTGCCCATCCTGGGCTGATGAGCAAGTTGGTCCAGTCTGGATTCCAGACGGGCGAGAAAGTTATCCGCGTTGACTTCGTTGTCATCCGCAATGAAACCCCATATCTCGACCAGGTCCACCAACGCCATGGGCCGCTTGAAAACAAACGGCACGGTCAATCCCGCGCTTCCGGTGTGGCTTGGCGTGTTGCGCGGCGAAGACGCCCTTCGGCCTTCACCTCCGCCATGCTCAATGGCGTCGCGACGCCGCTTGCCACACCTTCACGGATAGCCTGGCGCAACTGTTCCAGCTTCGCCGCGCGCAGGTGATCTTGCTCTTCCATCAGGCGCAACGCCTCCCGCACCACCTCGCTGGCCGAGGTATAGCGTCCTGAACTGACTTTTTCACGCACCATGGATTCAAGTTGCGGGGTGAGGTTGATGTTCATGGTCATGGCGAGGTCCTTGCGGGAGGAGAATTCGAAGCTAGCCAAGCTGGCAAGGACTGTCAAATATTGGCAAGCAAAAGCGGGGTGTCAGAGATGACTTTCCAGCGGGCCATGGGGCTTCATGGCGACTTGGCGCGGGATATCAAGCCGCTCATTACAACCTGGCTTGCCGCGCCAGCCACTTGCCCGATTGCTCGCGCTCTTGTATTACAGCGCTTCTGGTTTTCCAACCCGATTTCCGCATGACGCTTTACGACGAATCCTCAATCAAGGTACTGAAAGGCCTGGAACCGGTGCGCGCGCGGCCGGGCATGTACACGCGCACCGACTCGCCCACCCATGTCATCCAGGAAGTGATCGACAACGCCGCCGACGAGGCCCTGGCCGGCTATGCGCGCAATCTCACGGTGCGCGTGCATCTCGATGGCTCGGTTTCGGTGGCGGACGATGGCCGCGGCATTCCAGTGGGGCCGCATCCCACCGAGAAGGAGCCGACCGTGGTGGTGGTGTTCACCCGCCTGCACGCCGGCGGCAAGTTCGACAAGACCAGTGGCGACGGCGCCTACGCCTTCTCCGGTGGGCTGCACGGGGTCGGCGTCTCGGTGACCAACGCCCTGTCCACCCGCTTGAGCGTCACCGTGAAGCGCGATGGTGAGGTGCATCAGGTCGAGTTCGTAGACGGCGGTCGCCTGGAGAAGCCGCTGGAAGTCACCGGCAAGTGCGCGAAAAAGGACAGCGGCACCCTGGTGCGCGCCTGGCCCGACCCGGCTTTCTTCGACAGCCCGCGCATTTCGCTGGCGGAACTGGAACGCCTGCTGCGCGCCAAGGCGGTGTTGCTGCCTGGTGTGACCGTGAAGCTGATCATCGAGCGCGAGGAGGGCGAGCAGGAAAAGGCCTGGGCCTACCCGAACGGCCTGCCGCAATACCTGGCGGAATTGCTCAATGACGCCGAACCCCTGGTGCCCGCCTTCTCCGGCGAGCGTTATGCCGACGGTAGCAACGGCTACGCCAAGGGTGAGGGCGCGGCCTGGGTGTTCACCTGGGCGGACGGGGCCGGCGCGGCGGAAAGCTTCGTCAACCTGATCCACACCGCCCAGGGCGGCACCCACGAGGCGGGCCTGAAAGCCGGCGTGTTCGACGCCGTGAAGGCCTTCGCCGAACATCACGGCCTGTTGCCGCGTGGCGTCCAGTTGCGCCAGGAGGATGTCTGCGGGCGCATGAGTTTCGTGCTCTCCGCGCGCATCCTCGACCCGCAGTTCCAGGGCCAGGTGAAAGAGAAACTCAACTCGCGCGAGGCGGTGAAACTGGTATCCAGCATGGTGCGCGACCCCTTCGAGGTCTGGCTCAACGGCCATGTCGAACACGGCAAGACGCTGGCCGAACTGGCGGCGCGAGCGGCGGCCTCCCGGCTGAAATCGGCGCAGAAGGTGGAGAAGCGCAAACAATCCTCCGTGGTGGTGCTACCCGGAAAGCTGTCGGACGCCAGCGGCAGTGACACGGAGAGCAACGAACTGTTTCTGGTTGAAGGCGACTCCGCCGGCGGCTCCGCCAAGCAGGCGCGGGACCGCGAAACCCAGGCCATCCTGCCCCTGCGCGGCAAGGTGTTGAACACCTGGGAAGTGGAGCCGGAACGGCTCTACGCCAACAACGAAGTGCACGACATCGCCGTTGCTCTGGGGGTGGAAAGGCACGGGATCGACGATCATCCCGACCTTTCCGGCCTCAGATATGGCAAGGTAGTGCTGATGGCGGATGCCGATGTCGATGGTTCCCACATCAATACGCTGTTGCTCACCCTGTTTTTCCGGCACTTTCCACGGCTGGTGGAACAGGGCCGCATCTGTGTGGCGCAACCGCCGTTGTATCGGGTGGACGTACCGGCGCGCGGCAAGAAGCCGATGCGCCGTTTCTACGCCCTGGATGACGACGAGTTGACCGCGATTCGCGACCGTCTGATGCGCGACGGGGTGAAACCGGAGTCCATCGAAGTGGGTCGTTTCAAAGGCCTGGGCGAGATGAATCCGGAACAATTGCGGGAAACCGCGATGAGCCCGGCCACCCGCAGGGTGTTGCCGGTGCGGGTGTCGCGCGAGGAAATCGCGGCGGCGACCGCCATGTTCGACATGCTCATGGGCAAGGGAGAGGCCGGCTCACGCCGGGAATGGATGGAAGCAAAAGGCAACACGGTAGAGGCGGATATATGACACAGGAAACACCAGAAACATCAGTAATGCTGGCGGCGAGCGAAATGGAGGAGCGGCGTTTCTGCTCCAGTTGCGGCCGCACCAAACCGCTCCTGGGCGGCGCCCTGGTGCGCTGCGCGAACGGCGCCAAACGCTGGAAATGCGCGGATTGCCGCGCCAAGTCGAAGGCGCACCAGGCCACCAAGACGGGTGCCACGTAATCTGTCGGTATCGGGCGGTTGCGGGTCGTCATGCCCAATAAAGCATCTCGATGCGGGACGTACCACGCCTTGATCTGCTTACGGTCGACGGTAGCGTTCGTTTTTCTCGCCGCCGGCGCCCACGCCGATCTCCCACAACCGGTCGCCCAAGCGCTGCGCGTGGCCGGCATTCCCGACAGCAACGTGGCTATCGTGGTGCATGACCTCGATGCCCCCGAACCCCTCCTGATGCATGGTGGCGCGCGTTCCCTGAACCCCGCATCGGTGATGAAACTGGTCACCACCCTGGCCACGCTCGACAGTTTCGGCCCCGCGCACACCTTCAAGACCCGCGTATTGCTGGACGGCACACTTAAGGACGGCGTTCTCGACGGCCGCCTGATATTGCGGGGCGGCGGCGACCCGTCCCTGACCGTCGAACGCTTCTGGCTATTGCTCAGGGAAATCCGCGCGCGCGGAGTGCGCGAGATACGCGGCGAAGTGATCCTCGACGGCGGCTATTACCAGCTCGACCCGATCGACCCCGCCGACTTCGACCAGGCGCCGCTGCGACCCTACAACGCCCCGCCCGCCGCGCTACTGGTCAACTTCAACACCGTGGCCTTGCGCCTGGCCAGTGACGGCGCCAAGGTCGACGCGCGCTTCGATCCGCCGCTCGAAGCCCCCGTGCTCGCCAACCAGTTGACACCCGGCGACGGCGCCTGCAATGGCCCGCGCGAACAGATGGCGCTGGAGGCCGACAAGCTCACCCTGACGGGCCGATATCCGATGGCTTGCGGCGATCAGGCCATCAGCCTCAACCTGCTGCCGCCGGATGCCACCACGGCGGCCTGGTTCGGCCGTCTCTGGAACGAGCTGGGTGGCCAACTCAGTGGCGGCGTGGTGAGCGGCCAGACCCCGATCACGGCGTTGCCGCTACTGGAGTTCGACTCTCAGCCGGTCGCGCAACTGGTGCGCGACACCAACAAGTTCAGCAACAACGTCATGGCCAAGATGCTGCTGCTCAACCTCGGCGCCGCTCGTTACGGCGCGCCCGCCACCTGGGACAAGGGAGTGAGCGCACTGCGCGCCTGGCTGGTGGAACACGATCTCGAATGCGGCAAGCTGGTGCTGGAAAACGGCGCCGGCCTTTCACGCATCGAGCGCATCTCGGCGGCCTCCCTGGCCAAACTGTTGCGCTGGGCCACCCTGCAACCGGCCTGGTTCGAGTTCGCCGCTTCGTTGCCGGCGGTGGGGCTGGAAGGCACCCAGAAGAACCGCCTCAACGACTCCGCCGCCCTTGGCCAGGCCTGGCTGAAGAGCGGCAGCCTCAATGGCGTGCGTTACCGGGCCGGTTACGCACGCACGCCGAACGGGCGGCGCCGCGTCGTCGTGTTCCTGATAAACCATCGCAACGCCGGCGCCGGTGGCCGCGCGCAGGACGCGCTGGTGGAGTGGGCCACCGATACTTTGGATTCCCGCGCGGGTGAAATGGCTTCAAGCGCGCCCGAGAGCGTTGGAAAAACAGCAAATTAGCAAGCACTTATGCACATTAATAGGCTTGACTTAACTTCCCGCACCTGCCTTTGGATATATTCAGACGCCTAACGTAACTCATTGATTTTCAATAATTTGTTTTGTGCATAAAAAACAGGCCAATGGCATAAGCGCCCGTTCTACAAGCGTTTTTGACGGTTTGGCGACAGCTTGTCCACATGGTTATCCACAGGTTCGGTGGACAACTCGAAAACCTCCTTAAACGGCATCGGCTTCGCCTTCTGTTGTTACAAACCACTTTAACTTCGAGCGTTAATTGACCGGCAAGAATGCGGCTATGCAACATGAAACCTTCACTTGATTTCGGCCGTAGCTTGGGCAAAGCGCAGCTTGCCCAACGAACCGTCGCGATGTTGGGCACGCTTCGCTTTGCCCAACCTACGGTACCGGTATGAGCGCCATCGCCCGGGTCGCCCTCGACACCCCACTCGACCGCCTGTTCGATTACCTGGCGCCGGAAGCGGCGGCGTCCGACATCGGTCGCCGCGTCGAAGTGCCGTTCGGGCCGCGCACGCTGGTCGGTGTGCTGGTCGAGCTGGCCGAGCACAGCGAGGTGCCGGCCGCCGCCCTGAAAGCGCTCAAGCACATCGACCGCGAGACGCCGCCGCTGCCGGCCGAGTTGCTTGCCTTGGCGCGCTTCGCCGCCGGCTACTATCACCACCCCCTGGGCGCGGTGCTGGCCAGCCTGCTGCCGCCTGCCCTGCGCCGTAGTGGCCGCCCGGTGCGCGCCGCGGAACCGGCGGCCTATACGCTGAGCGAAACGGGGCGCGCCGAAGTGGCCGTGATCGACGCCCGCAAACCCGCGCAATTCGCCCTCGCCGCCCGCTTATTGGCTACCTCGCTGGCCGAGCCACTGGCGCGCGCCGATCTCAACGACCGGGAAAAAGCGCTGCTGCGCGGTTGGTTGAAACACGGCTGGCTGCAAGGCCATGCAGCGCCCGCCTTGCCGTCTAGCGAGGCCAGCCTTCCCATTCCGACGCCGGACCAGGTAGCCGTGTTGGATGCCATTCGCGCGGCGGGCGCGGGTTTCTCGCCCTGGCTGCTGCATGGCGTCACCGGCAGTGGCAAGACCGAGGTCTATCTGCGGCTGGTCGCCGATACCCTGGCGCGCGGCCAGCAGGCGCTGATCCTGGTGCCGGAAATCCACCTCACGCCGCAACTCACCGAGCGCTTCGCACAACGCTTCCCCGGCCGCAACCTGATCGGTCTGCACAGCGGTCTGGCCGACGGCGAACGGCGCGCGGGCTGGCTGGAGGCCTTGCGTGGGCGCGCCGACATCATCCTGGGCACCCGTCTCGCGGTATTCACACCATTACCGCGCCTGGGCCTGATCGTGGTCGATGAGGAGCACGACACCTCTTACAAACAGATGGAAGGCATGCGTTATTCCGCGCGCGATGTCGCCGTCTGGCGCGCGCGCCAGGCTGGGGTGGCGGTCGTGCTGGGCTCCGCCACCCCGGCACTGGAAACCTGGAAGAACGCCAAAGCAGGGCGCTACCGGCTACTCAGCCTGGCCGCCCGCGCCCATGCACAGGCCAGCCTGCCGAAGGTGCGACTGATCGACAGCCGCAACGACCGTCCCAAACAGGGCCTCAGCCGCGCCCTGCTCAGCGCGCTGGAAGCGACCCTGCAACGCGGCGAACAGAGCCTGATCTTCATCAACCGGCGCGGTTATGCCCCTACCCTGCTGTGCAACGGCTGCGGCCATGTATTTCCCTGCTCGCGCTGTTCCGCGCATCTGGTGCTGCACCGCGCCGGGGCCGGAAATGCATCCGGCTATCGCCTGGTCTGCCACCACTGCGGCCTAGATACGCGACCGCCGGAAGCCTGCCCGGACTGCGGCAGTGTCGATCTGCGCCCGGCCGGCCAGGGCACACAGCGGGTGGAAGAAACCCTGGCGGAGCATTTCCCGGAAGCCCGGATTCTGCGTATCGACCGCGACAGCGCCGCGCGCAAAGGCGCCTTCGCGGCGATGCGCGACCGGGTGGCGGCGCGCGAGGTGGATATTCTGGTGGGCACCCAGATCGTCGCCAAAGGCCACGACTTCCCGCATCTCACCCTGGTGGGCGTGATCGGCGCCGACCAGGCCCTGGTATCGCCGGACTTTCGCGCCAGCGAGCGCCTGTTCGCGCAGCTCATGCAGGTGGCGGGACGCGCCGGCCGCGCCGAGCACCCCGGCGAAGTGCTGATTCAGACCCGCTACCCCGGTCATCCCCTGTATCAGTCGGTGGTGCGCCACGATTACCCCGGCTTCGCCGAGGCCGCCCTGCGCGAGCGCCGTTCCGCCGACTTTCCGCCGTTCGTGGCGCAAGCGGTATTGCGCGCCGAGGCAAGTACGGAGGAAGCGGCCCTGGGCTTCCTGCTCGCGGCCCGCGAGGCCGGTATGGAAATGAACCAGGGCGTGGAGCTTTTCGATCCGGTGCCGGCGTTGATGCTGCGCATCGCCGGCCGCCACCGCCTGCAACTGTTGCTGCAATCCGCCACCCGTAACCGCCTGCAAGCCTTTCTCGGGCACTGGCTGGAGGCCCTGGCCGCGCTTCCGGCGCGTGGCGTGAAGTGGGTGCTGGATGTCGACCCGGTGGACGTTTGAACCGGTTACTAGAGAAACGTAGGTTGGGCAAAGCGAAGCGTGCCCAACGAACCGCCGCCATGTTGGGCACGCTGCGCTTTGCCCAACCTACGTCCTGAACGTGCGCGCGGCACACGCTGCGCTATTGCGGTGCGGCGAAATCCTTGTGTACCCTCAAGCCCGCCTCTCCCTCACGCCGCAAGGATGCCCTCGTGACCCGCGCCAAACCCTCCAGCTTCGCCAAGACCAAATCCCGCGCCGCCCCGAAACCCGCCAAGGAAACCAGCGGCATCACCCGGGTGGCGGCCATCCAGATGGCCTCCGGCCCCAATGTGGCGGCCAACCTGGCGGAAGCCGAGCGACTCATCGGCATGGCGGCCGCAGCCGGCGCCAAGCTGGTGGCGCTGCCGGAAAACTTCGCCATCATGGGCCTCAACGACACCGACAAGATCAAGGTGCGGGAACAGCCGGGCAAGGGGCCGATGCAACGCTTCCTCGCCGCCCAGGCCAAGAAACACGGCATCTGGCTGATAGGCGGCTCCATTCCGATGGCCTGCGACGATCCCGGCAAGGTGCGCAACGCCTGCCTGGTCTACGACGACAAGGGCAAGTTGGCGGCGCGCTACGACAAGATCCACCTGTTCGGCCTCGACCTCGGCAACGAGCACTACAGCGAGGAAAGCACCATCGAGCCGGGTGACCGCGTGGTGGTGGTGGATACCCCGTTTGGCCGCCTCGGCCTGTCGATCTGCTATGACCTGCGCTTCCCCGAGCTATACCGGGCGATGGGCGACGTGGACATGATCGTGGTTCCCGCCGCCTTCACAGCCACCACCGGCAAGGCGCATTTCGAAACCCTGATCCGCGCCCGCGCCATCGAGAACCTGGCCTATGTCATCGCCCCGGCGCAGGGCGGCTACCATATCTCCGGCCGCGAAACCCACGGCGACAGCATGATCGTCGATCCCTGGGGCAACATCCTCGACCGCCTGCCGCGCGGTTCCGGCGTGGTCATCGCCGGCCTCAATCCCGGCTACCAGGCCGGCCTGCGCACCAGTCTGCCCGCCCTCAAGCACCGCACGCTGGAGTGCAAGAAAGGCATCAAGGTAGAACTGATTAAATCCTGAACACGCAGGATGCGCCGGCGGTGTTGCCGGCCTCCCTCCCAAGCCGGCAACCCTGTCGGCGCTACGAGAACCCCCATGAACGCCGTCGACCCCAACCTCTATCTCTTCTCCACCGCCGAATCCACCCTGTTGCTGCCCAATGAGCTCGATCTCACGCAACTCGATGAGGTGTTCGGCCTGATCGGCGCGCATCAGGTGGATGACGCCGACCTGTATTTCCAGTACTCGCGGTCCGAGGCCTGGAGCCTGGAAGAAGGCCAGGTCAAATCCGGCAGCTTCAATATCGACCAGGGCGTCGGCGTGCGCGCGGTGACCGGTGATCGCACCGCCTTCGCCTATTCCGACGACATCAGCCTGAAAGCCATCCGGGAGGCCGCGACCACGGTGCGCGCCATCGCCGCCGCCGGCCAGTCCGCCGGCACGCGAATCGTCAATAAAGTGCATGGGCGCGCGCTGTATGCGCCGATCGACCCGCTGGCTTCGCTCACCGAGGCGGACAAGGTTTCCCTGCTGCACCGGCTGGAGAAATACGCGCGCGAACTCGATCCCCGGGTCAGCCAGGTCATGGCCAGCCTCGCCGGCGAATATGAAGTGATGCTGGTGGCGCGCCTGGACGGCCGGGTGGCGGCCGACGTGCGGCCGCTGGTGCGGGTCTCGCTGCAAGTCATCGTCGAACAGGACGGACGCCGCGAACAGGGCTCGGCGGGCGGCGGCGGCCGCTTCAACTATGCGCACTTCAGCGACGACCAGTTGCTCGAATACGCGCAGTTGGCGGTGGCCCAGGCGCTCACCAACCTCGATGCCATCCCGGCCCCGGCCGGCAACATGACCGTGGTGCTCGGCGCCGGCTGGCCCGGCATCCTGCTGCACGAAGCTATCGGCCACGGCCTGGAAGGCGACTTCAACCGCAAGGGTTCTTCCGCGTTCTCCGGCCGCATCGGCGAGCGGGTGGCGGCGGACGGCGTCACCGTGGTCGACGACGGCACCCTCGCCGATCGTCGCGGCTCGCTCAACGTCGATGACGAGGGCACCCCGACGCAAAACACCGTGCTCATCGAAAACGGCATCCTCAAGGGCTACATGCAGGACGCCATGAACGCGCGCCTGATGGGCATGGCCCCCACCGGCAACGGCCGTCGCGAATCCTTCGCGCATCTGCCGATGCCGCGCATGACCAACACCTACATGCTGGCCGGTGACAAAGATCCGGCGGAAATCATCGCCTCGGTGAAAAAAGGCCTCTATGCCGCCAACTTCTGCGGCGGCCAGGTCGACATCACCAGCGGCAAATTCGTGTTCTCCGCCGCCGAGGCCTATCTGATCGAGGACGGCCGCATCACCCGTCCGGTGAAAGGCGCCAGCCTGATCGGCAACGGCCCCGATGTGCTCACTCGCGTTTCCATGATCGGCAACGACATGAAACTCGACCCCGGTGTGGGCACCTGCGGCAAGGAAGGCCAGAGCGTGCCGGTCGGCGTGGGACAGCCGACGCTACGGGTGGACGGCTTGACCGTGGGCGGCACGTCGTAGATGGGATGAGCGATAGCGAAACCCATCGATCCCACGGTTTCGTCGCCGTGATGGGTTTCTACACATCGACTACGGCGGCGATCGCCGCCAGCAGTTCCTCGCGCCGGATCGGCTTGCTCACGAAATCGTCCATGCCGGCGGCCAAGCAGCGATCGCGGTCTTCCGCGTAGGCGTTGGCGGTCAGGGCGATGATCGGCAGGCGCCTACCTTTCCCGGCCTCTCGTTCGCGGATTCGTAGTGTGGTTTCCAGTCCATCCAGGCCCGGCATCTGCATATCCATCAGCACCAGATCGAAGCGGGCCTGTTCCAGCCGCGCCAGGGTTTCCAGTCCGTTTTCCGCCAACGTGACGCGGTGCCCCTCGCGGCCCAAAAGGGCGATGGCGAGACGCTGATTGATGGGGTTGTCCTCGGCCAGCAGAATGTCCAGCGGCGCGCGGCGCGTGATCGCCGAAACGGCCGCGGGCGCGGCCGCGCCTGGCGGGGCCATCCCCAGCGGTAAGGAGAAATGGAACTCGCTGCCCACGCCCGGCTCGCTGTTCAGGCCCATCCGCCCTCCCATGAGCTGCACCAGTCGGCTGGAAATGGTCAGTCCCAGGCCGGTGCCGCCGAAACGTCGGGTGATGGAGCCATCCGCCTGGGTGAACGCCTCGAACACGGCGGGTTGTTTGTCGAGCGGAATGCCGATGCCGCTATCGCGCACGGCGATGCGGGCCTGATCGCCGTCGCGCCGCGCTTCCAGGATGATCGCGCCGCGCGGGGTGAACTTGATGGCGTTGCCGAGCAGGTTGAGCAACACCTGGCGCACCCGGGCCGGATCGGCGAGCAGGGTGGCGGGCAGATCCGGCGCGAGTTCCAGGGTCAGCGCCAGGCCTTTCTCACGGCAGCGCGGCATTTCCAGGCGCACCAGTTCGCGCAGCAGGGCGCCCAGGTCGAAGGCTTCCGCCGTCACCTCCAGGCGCCCGGCCTCGATCTTGGAGAAATCCAGGATGTCGTTGAGGATGTGCAGCAGCGCATCGGCGGAGGAACTCGCCAGGCCCAGGTATTCGCGCTGCTCCGCGTTGAGCGAGGTGTCCAGCGTCAGGGTCAGCATGCCGAGGATACCGTTCATGGGGGTGCGGATTTCGTGGCTCATGTTGGCCAGGAACTCGCTCTTGGATCGGCTCGCCGCTTCCGCCGCTTCCTTGGCCTGGATCAGGGCCACCTCCGCCTGTTTCTGCGCGCTGATGTCGCTATGCGTGCCGACCATGCGTAGCGGTGTGCCGTCGGCGGCGAACACCGCCTGGCCGCGCGAGAGCATCCAGAGATAATGTCCATCCTTGTGGCGGAAGCGGAACACGGTTTCGAACTTGTCGCTCGTGCCGGAAAGATGCGTTTCGATCGCGGCTCTGGCCGCCGCCAGATCGTCGGGGTGCACGCGCTCCGACCATTCGCCCAAGGTGGCGCCTATCTCATCCTCGCCGTGGCCGAGCATGGCCTTCCATCGCGGCGAGTAATAAACACTGCCGTGGACCATGTCCCAGTCCCATACCCCGTCGTTGGCGCCGCGCATGGCGAGGTCGAAGCGTTCCTCGCTCTTCGCCAGGGCGGCGCGGATTTGCTCGCGGTCGCGGGTCAGGGCGGCGATCTGCCCGGCCAGGGCGACCAGATCGCCGCCCTGCGCGCCTTCCTCGCCATGCAGGGCATCGAAGGCGCCTTGCAGGGCGGCCAACGCTTGCGCACTGGCCTGAGCCTCGTCACGCAATTTCTCGTTGGCATCGCTGAGCTCCGTGGAAGACAACTCCAGGCCGCGCCGGATCAGGGCGAGATCGCGCTCCTGTTGGGTGTAGGCCTCGGACACCCGCTCCAGCAATGTCGGCAGGCCGAACAGTGCGCGCGCCAAGCCGGCGTCCTCGCCGGCGCACTGGTCGGCCAGCGTCTTGAGCGCTTCCCCCAGGTGCGGCCACTGCCCCGCTTCCAGGCCGAGGGCGCGCTTGATCTGGCGTTCCAGGAGGCGGTGCATGTCGGTTCTTGGTGGTCGCGTCAGGAAAGAGGGTTCTTCACTCGCCCACCTCGCCCACCTCGCCCACCTCGCCCAGCCAGGTAATGGTCATGGTCTGGTTGTGCAGCTTGCATTCGGTGGTTTCCAGGAAGGGGCTGATCTCGCCGTTGGAATAGAAACCGGTGAGCGCGCAACCCTGGCCGAACACCGCGCCCACCGCCTCGACTTCCTCGTCCACCCGATCACCCATCACCAACTTGCGGCCGATGCAGGAAATCAGGAGGGCGAACGACTGGCCATCCGCCCTGGCCATCCGGCTGGCGGCTTGTGCCGCCGCTTCGGCGCCATCCACCAAGGCCTCGGTGGAGGCGTGCATCAGCTTGAGATAGCCGTCCTGGGGAATGTCGCCGGCCAGGGTGAGGCTGCCGTCGGCCTCGTCGATGCCCAGCAGGGTGCGGATCAAGCCGGTTTCCTCGCGCTCGTGCGAGAGGATGGCGAAGGGGAACAGGAGGCCGGAAGCGGGCAGATCCTTGGCGTATTCACCGAGATAGCGTTTGTAGATGGCCAGCGCCGGTTCGCCGTCCAGTTCGTAGAGCACATTGCCGGCTGCTTTCGTCGCGCGCCGGGCCGGGCCGAAGCTCTGCCAGCCGCCGAAGGAGCCGTGCGCGAAGCTGACCGCATCGCCATAGAAGCCGACCGCCAGCATCAAGCGATCCGACACCACCTCATCCAGCATCGCCCAAGTACGCGTGAAAGCGCCGTTGTCGCCGGCCAAGCCACCGGTCAGGGGGATGCCCTTGCCCAGCACGGAAACCGCGCCGCCGATCAGCTCGCTGCCGTTCACCGCGACCCCTTGCGACAGCAGCAGCACGGCTTTCAAGTCCGGCGCCAGCAATTGCTCGGCGAGACGCCGGCCGGCATCGGCGGAGTCTTCCATGCCGGCGAAGTCGGTGGACGCTACTTTGAAAAGGATGTGCTCGAAGCGTATGGCGGTGACCACGATGCTGTTGTCGCTCACCCCCTGGCCGGCAATTTCTCCGGCGGTGGACAAGGCCAGACGCCGCGCCTGGGGAAATGCCCGCGCCAACACGGTGGCGAAAGCTGTGTTGGTGAAAAACGCGGGCGCGGCGAACACCAGCACCAGATTGGGCGAGATTTCCGCCAGTGGCGTGAGCGCGGCGGCATCCAGCGCGGAAAGGACGGTTTGTCGAACTTGCATGATGGCTCCCTGGTTTTGTGGACGACACGTCGTTATCGGCAGCAATCGCGCGGACTTGAACAGCGCAAGCCTCCGCTAAAATCGGGGCATTCCCACCTCGACCCTTCCCGCCATGCCCGTCAATCTCTCCGCTCCCGATCCCGCCTCCCTGCTATCCGTTCCCGGTGTCGAACTGGGCATTGCCTGCGCCGGCATCAAGAAACCGGGCCGCCGCGATGTGCTGGTAATCACGCTCCCACATGATTCCGAAGTAGTGGGCGTGTTCACCCAGAACCGTTTCTGCGCCGCGCCCGTGACCGTGTGCAAGGAACATCTGCATCAGGAGGGAGGCATCCGCGCCCTGGTGGTGAACACCGGCAACGCCAATGCCGGCACCGGCGAGGACGGTCTGCGCCGCGCCCGCGAGACTTGCGCCGCCGTGGCGGAAAACCTGAACCTCAAACCGGAACAGGTGCTGCCCTTCTCCACCGGCGTGATTCTCGAACCCCTGCCACACGACAAGATCATCGCCGCTTTGCCCGCCGCCCTCGACGACCTCCAGCCGGACAACTGGGCGGCGGCGGCCGAGGCGATCATGACCACCGACATCGTGTCCAAGGCCACTTCCCGCCGCGCCGCCCTGAATGGCGTGGATTTCACGGTCACCGGCATCGCCAAGGGCTCCGGCATGATTCATCCGAACATGGCGACCATGCTGTCCTTCGTCGCCACCGACGCGCCAGTCTCCTGCGAGGCGCTGGAAGCCATGCTGCGCCACGCGGTGAACAAGTCGTTCAACTGCATCACGGTGGATGGCGACACCTCCACCAACGATTCCTGCATCCTCATCGCCACCGGCAGCACGCAAGCGCCGGTCATCATGGACGACGGCGATTCCCGTTTTGATTCCCTCCAGTCCGTCATTACCGAAGTGATGATCGAACTCGCGCAAGCCATCGTGCGCGATGGCGAGGGCGCCACCAAGTTCATGGAAGTCCGCGTGGAAGGCGGCAACAGCGAAGCCGAATGCAAACAGGTGGCCTACGCCATCGCCCGCTCGCCCCTGGTGAAGACCGCGTTCTTCGCCTCCGACCCCAACCTCGGCCGCATCCTCGCCGCCATCGGCTATGCCGGCATCCATGACCTCGACGTCGACCGCATCCGCCTCTGGCTGGGCAACGTGCTGGTCGCGGAAAACGGCGGTCGCGCCCCGTCCTACCGGGAAGAAGAAGGCGCCCGCGTGATGGCGGCGCCGGAAATCGCGGTGCGCGTCGACCTGGCGCGTGGCAACACGGTAGCAACGGTGTGGACCTGCGATTTTTCCTATGACTACGTGAAGATCAACGCGGAATACCGCACCTGATGTAGCGCCGGCATCCTTGCCGGCGTCTTTCGCAATCTGAACTGACAAGCCGGCAAGGATGCCGGCGCTACATTTGGAGCGACGCTATGAACGGAGACTTTGACGACGAGGAAGACGTCGCCCCGATCTATCAGGTCAGCCCGGAACTCGCGCTCCTGGTCGCCCGCGCCAACGACCTGCTGGCGCGCCTGGATGCCTGGCTGCCGCCGGTGCCGCCACGGGTGGATTGGCGCGTGACCCTGGCCTGCCGCTGGCGCAAGCAGATGGGGCGCGGCCTGTTGCTGCCGGTCACCACCCTGAATTGCCCGCCCTGGGAGGCGCTCACCGGCATCTCCGAGCAGAAGGCGGAAGTGGAGCGCAACACGCGCCAGTTCCTCGATCTTCTGCCGGCCAACAACGTGTTGCTCGCCGGCAGCCGGGGCTGCGGCAAATCCTCGTTGATAAAGGCCCTGCTGCCGCGCCATGCGAAGAAAGGCCTGCGCCTGGTGGAAGTGGATCGCGAAGACCTGATCGACCTGCCCGACATCACCGCGCGCCTGGAAGGCCAGCCCTGGCGCTTCATTCTGTTCACCGACGATCTTTCCTTCGAGCCGAATGACGCCGCCTACAAGCCGCTGAAAGCCGCGCTCGACGGTTCCGTGGCGGGCTTGCCGGACAACGTGTTGATCTGCGCCACCTCGAACCGGCGCCATCTGATGCCGGAGTTTTTCGCGGAGAACGAAGCCACCCGACACCTGGGGGGCGAAGTGCGGCCGGCGGAAAGCATCGAGGAGAAGATCAGCCTGTCCGACCGCTTCGGCCTCACCCTCACCTTCTGGCCGTTCAATCAGGACGACTACCTGGCCATCGTCGGCGCCTGGGTTGCGACACTCGGCGGGCGCGAAGACGAAACCATGCGCCAGGAAGCCATCAACTGGGCGATTGCCCGAGGCGGTCGCTCCGGCCGGGTTGCCCGCCAGTTCGCGGCGGATTGGGTGGGCAGGCAGGGGTTGCGGCGGCGACGCAAGGCGTGAACGCCGTCGAGCATTCGCCTCACAGTCCCAGCGCGCTCAGATCGAGCTTTCCTTCGCGCATCGGCGGGCACCAGAAGTAGGCGCCGCTGACCGGCCGCGTAAAGTTGAACAGGGCATCTCGGATACCGTCCTCGGCGCCCACCATGCGGCGCAGCAGTGCTTCGAAGGCGGCGAGGGAGTGGCCGAAGGCGACGAAGACCAACCCCGCCGAGCGGGCGTCGGCCCAGGGCATGGAGCGGCGCAGGACGAACGCCTCCGGGGTGAAGCTCTCCTGGGCGGTGCGTTTCACATGGGCCGATTCCGGAGCGTCGTCGATTTCCTCGTTATCCGCTTTGCGGCGACCGATGGTCAGATCCTGTCGTTCGCCGCTCATGGCGGCAAAGCGATCCAGTTCATGCACCCATTGCTGCACCGCCACGAAGCTCGCGCCGTCACGGCCGGGGCCTTGCCCGGTGACCACGGCGGCCGCCAACGCCGCCGCATCCGTGGGGTTCTCGGTGCCGTCCTCGTAGCCGGTCAGGTCCAGGCTGGGGCCGTACTGGAAGGCGTCGACCACCGCATCCAGACGCAGCGCCGGAGCGAGGGCCTGCGCCAGTTCGCGGCCGCGGTGCAAGAGTTCGCCGCGGTCGTCGCCGCGCAGCCAGCACCACAGGGCAAACGGCGTGGAAGGAATGGCGACGCCCGCCGTCTCGTAAGTGGGAAATCCATGCAGGCCGTCGATGCCGGCGCCCAGCGCGGCGATCAGGGTGCCGCCCAGCCCGGCCACGGTGGCCTCGCCATCGGTACGGCCGACCAGCGCGATCAGCGCCGCGCGCGCGTCGGCGGGGGCGGCCCCCGGTTCCAGCGCGAAAAACAGGTGCCTGGCCAGGCGTGGAACGGGTGCCAGGATGCCGCTCTGGGGGGTACTCATCGCCTTCTCCTTTGTGTCCATGCGAGCAAGTGTATCCACCCGCGCCACTCCGGCCTACGCCAACCGCGTGGCAAATCGGGTTACCCTGACAAGCACCTTGAACCCAACCGAAGAGAATTGCCCATGGCCAAACCCAACTATGCATTCGAAAAGCGTCAGCGAGACCTGGCCAAGAAACAAAAGAAGGAAGAAAAGCGGCTGGCAAAAAGTGGAGCGCAGCAGCCTCCCGCCGACGAAGAATCCCCGCCGCAACCACCCGTGGATGAGGCGGCCGGACAGTAGAACCGCCGTTCCTTCTCAGGCAACAAAACCCGCCCTACCGGACAACGTCCGTCTCGACCGCGTCGTCGCCGAGGAGGCCCCGCGCCAGGCGCTCAAGGGTCTGTGGCGTAAAGCCGGCTCAGGACTGAGCCGGCCTCTCCGATTACTTGATGACCTTCCAGTCTCTGAGCCGCGCCACCGCAAACTGGGCTTCGCCACCTTGGGCGCCGGACTGTAGATAGCGGTAGTAGTAATTGGCCGCTTCGCGCTTGTTGCCCATGTTTTCGTTGGCCGCGCCCACGAAGAACAGTGTGCTGGGATTGCCCGGCAGCAGTTTGTCGTAGGCCACGAATTCGGCCAGGGCGGCCTCCGGTTGGCGCAGCGCCAGTTTGGCGAGGCCGGACAGATGCACGGCCTGAGCTTCGCCGGGATAGATCGATTTGGCGGCGGCCAGATAGGTATCGGCTTCCCGGCTTTTCTTCTGCGCCATCAAGGCCTTGGCCATCAGCACGTTGGCGGCATAGTCGTCGCGGGTATGGCGCAGGGCCAGGCCGAACTGCTCTTCCGCTTGCGGCAACTGTTTCTTCGCCATCAGCGCCTCGCCCTTCTGGCAGGACTCCACCGTGGGCTGGATGCGGCGCAGGCCCGCGGTGTTGTCCAGGTAGCGCTCGCGCCGCGTCGGGCGAGCTCGCTGGCCGGCATATTTCTGTTCGGCGGTGAGGCGGGCGGTCTGGTAGCGCTCCTCGCTCATCGGGTGGGATGCGAACATGGTTTCCAGCAGGCTGGGTTTTTGCCGCGATTCGCCTCGCAGCATGTTCATCAGGCCGGGCATGCCATCCGGGTTGTAGCCGCCGGCCACCATGTAGTCGAGGCCCAGGCTGTCCGCTTCGCGTTCGTTGTCGCGGCTGTATTTGGCGAGCAGGGCGGAGGCGCCGACCTGGCTCAGCGGTTGCAGCAGGGGCAGGTATTGCTGGCCGTTTTCCGAACTGGCGACGGCCACGCTGGCGGCGGTGAGCGCCACATTGGCCAGCAACTCCCTGCCGGCGCGTTCCGCCGAGTGGCGCGCGTTGACATGGCCGATCTCGTGTCCGAGCAGGGCGGCGAGTTCGTCTTCATTGTTCATCTCCAGCATGATGCCGCGAGTGACGCCCATGCTGCCGCCGGGAAAGGTGTAGGCGTTGACGTAATTGGCGTTGAGCACGCGCGCCGAGTAGGGCATTTGCGGGCGGTGCGATTGGCTCCACAGCGTCGTGCCGACTTCTCCCACGTAGCGATTGAGGCCGGCATCCTGGACCGCGCCGAGGTCGGAGGAAAACTGGTTCGGCGACTGGCTCTTGTCGAGACTTTTTTCCTGCTCTTCGGACATTCCCACCAGGGTTTTCTGGCCGGTGACCGGGTCGGTCGCGCAGCCCGAGAGCGGCAACAGCACGGCGGAGCCGGCAACCCCCATGAGCCAGAGAAAATCACGGCGTGACAGGGGGCCTTCAAGCGAACGGGGGAGATGGAACGAGGTGGGACGCGACATGATGCAACTCGAATGAGGTGGGGAATGCCGCTACTTTGCCAGAACCTTCCGGTTTTGCCGGTGATTTACGCCACTCCGGATGACGCGCCGCACACGTCCCGAAAGCCTGTCGGAGGTCGGCCGCCGCCTCAACGCGCGGCGGGCGGCGCGATGGTAGAGGGTGTGCCGGTCCGCGCTTCACCCTGAAGGCTGAGCTCCTGGGCCGCGCCGCCGACTTCGTTGAGGATCAGGACGTTGACGCGGCGGTTGCGGGCGCGGCCGTCGGCGGTGGCGTTGGTATCGAGCGGCTGGTTGTCGGCGTAGCCGATGGCGACCATGCGCGTGGTGGGCACGCCCAGTTCGGCGAACAGGCGCACCACGCTGCCGGCACGCGACGATGACAGTTCCCAGTTGGAGGGATAGGCGGGGCTGTTGATCGGGATGTTGTCGCTATGGCCTTCCACCTGGATCGGGTTCTCGACCCCGGACAGGACCTTGGCGACCGCCGCCAGGGCCTCTTTGGAGAGGGGTTGCAGTACCGCGTCGCCGCTGCTGAACAGCAGGCTGGCGTTGATTTCCACGGTGACGCCGCGCGGCGACTGGGTCACCCGGACCTTGCCGTCCTGGCTCAGTGGCTGCATGGCGTCGAGGACGTTCTTCGCCACCTTCTTCATCCGCTCCGCCGCCTGCTGGCGTTCCGGCGACGGCGCCGCGACCCCGATGGGTTTGCCGGAGCCTTGCAGTATCTCGGCGTTTTTCGCGCCCATCTGGATGGGTTTGTCACTGGTGGGCATTTCACGGAAGGCGTCGACCAGCGAATCCGACATCACCCGGTACTTGCCTTCATTGATCGAGGATATCGAGTACATCACCACGAAGAAGGCGAACAGCAGGGTGATGAAGTCCGCGTAGGAGACCAGCCAGCGCTCGACGTTCTCGTGTTCTTCTTCGCGTTTCTTGCGCATGGGAGTAGTCGTTAGACACGTAGGTTGGGCAAAGCGCAGCGTGCCCAACAAACCGTCGCGATGTTGGGCACGCTGCGCTTTGCCCAACCTACGCCAGCGCCGCTCACGACAGATACCCCTGCAACTTGGCTTCGATGATGCGCGGGTTCTCACCGTTGGCGATGGCCACCATGCCGAGGATGAACAGTTCCTTGTCGGCTACCTGGCGGCCGACCCAGTAGCGCAATTTTCCGGAAATGGGCAGATAGAGCAGGTTGGCAAAGCCGACGCCGTAGATGGTGGCGACGAAAGCGACGGCGATGCCGGAGCCGAGTTTGGAGGGGTCGGAGAGGTTCTCCATGACATGGATAAGCCCCATCACCGCGCCCAGAATACCGATGGTGGGTGAATAACCACCGGCCGCGAACCAGATCTTGGCGGCATCGGTGTGGTGGTTCTCATAGGCCTGCAAGTCGACTTCCAGGGTTTCCCGCAGCACCTCCGGCTCGGCGCCGTCGACCAGCATCTGCAGGCCACGGCGATGAAACAGGTCGGTTTGCTGCTCGATCAGCGGTTCCAGGGCCAGGAGACCGCCGCGTCGGGCCTGATGGCTCCACTCGATAATCAGCTTGAGGGTGTCATGCGGCGTCACGCGTGGTGGCTGGAACACCCACTTGAGCATGGACAGTCCATCCAGGAAGACCCGGGTACTGCTTTGCAACATCACCGCGCCCAGGGTGCCGCCGATCACGATCATGAAGGCGGTGAATTGCAACAGGGAGCCCATGTGCCCCCCTTCCAGCGCCTGCCCGATCAGGATGGCGGAGAGGCCGAGGGTAATGCCGAGAATGCTGGTGATGTCCATGCGCTACCTTCAGGCCGCCGACCATTCGCGCAGGCGTCCGCGCAGGCGCGCGATGGCCTGGCTGTGGAGCTGACAGATGCGGGACTCGGAAACACCCAGCACGGTGCCGATTTCCTTGAAGTTCATTTCCTGCTCGTAATACATGCCCATGAGCTGTTTTTCCCGCTCCGGCAGGATGCTCACCGCCTGCGCCAGCGCCTTCTTGAAGTGGACCGAGGAGAGCACGTCGAAAGGCGCCTGGTGGCCGCGATCGGCGAAACGCTCCAGGAAGTCGTCGCCATCGCCCTCGTGCAGGTCTTCGTAGTAGACCAACTGGGCGCCGCGCGCATCGTTGAGCAGATCGAAATAGGCGTGGATGTCGAGGCCCATTTCATCGGCGATTTCCTGTTCCGAGGGTGGCCGCTGGTTGCGCTGTTGCAGGTGGTGCACGGCGTTCTCGATCTGGCGCCCGGCGCGCCGCACGTTGCGCGAGGCCCAGTCCGCCTCGCGCAGTTCATCCAGCATGGCGCCGCGCACGCGCTGGGTCGCATAAGTCTCGAAATGCGCGCCCTGCTCGCTGTCGTAGCGGTCGGCGGCGTCCATCAGCCCCATCAGGCCGGCTTGAATCAGGTCATCCACTTCCACGCTGGCGGGCAGCCTGGTCATCATGTGGTAGGCAATGCGCTTGACCATGGGCAGGAACTCCTGGGCCAACGCATTCTTATCCCTGTTATCCGCTCCAACGTACATCACGTGCCCTTAATAAAAACGCCGGGCCGCCCCAGGTTTTTATCAGTCCCATCGGGGGGCGACGCGGCCCGAGGGGCCGCGCCGGGGGCGGTGCGCCTCATGTCCGCTTCTGCGGTCATCCGGCAATACAACCACATGCGCTGCCAATATTGTTCGAATTCGAGTGCTTCACCAACCGGCTGGCTGGTAAGCCGTTCCGCCATTATGCCCATTTCCGGGCTTCTGCCGGCACTCCCGCCCGCCGTGGAGTTGTGCCCGATAACGTCGGCATCCGCCAGGATCGGGTGCGCGCCTTCGCGCCGGCGCGGCAGGGTGCCGAGAAAATCACACTGGATGCCGAGAAAACGTTGCGCGGTCTCCCGCAGCGCGGTGAACAGCGACTCTCCCGCCGCCGTTTCCGCGCCTTCCACAACCACCAGCCAGGCGCTGCCCGGCCACACCGTGTGCGCGCTCTTCATGACGGTGTAGGCCTCGGCCAGACGGGCTTTGGCGCCGGGCAGCACCAGCACGCGCAAATCCGCCGTGGCCGAGAGGCCTTGACCGGAACCGGGCGTGCTGTTGAGCAGCAGCCACTGCGGCGCTTCAGCGTGGTTGTGCCAGCCATCCGCGAGCCGCAAGACTTCGCGTTCGTCCATGCGCGCCAGGGCTTTGATGCCATCCTGTGCCGCGAGTAGGTCGACCCCCTGGCCGGCGGGCTGGATGGCTTGCGCCAGATGCCCGGCGCGGACGCCGTCGGCCAGCGTGCGGCGGGTCAGAATGCCGAGTAGCGAAGCCACGTTATGTGGCGCGGCGGCTTCGTCCAGAATCAGCGACCGGCTACCGCGCCGTCCCAGCGCCAGCGCCATGCCGGCGGTGAAACGGGCATTGCGGCGCGCATCCGGGCCGAGGATGCCGACGGCGCGAAACGCCTGGTCGGTGGCGAACAGGCGGCGCAGGCCGGTAGCCTGGTCGAGCGGATCAGCGAGCCGCACCCAGGGCTCCCCGCGTGCCTGTGGACTCGACGGCGGCGAGGGCGTTTTCCTGCGCCGCCGCCATCAGAATGGGGTAGTCGCCTTCTTCCTGGGTGAACGGCGAATCTGTCTGATTCACCCGGAAGGCGCGGTCGGCCAGATAAGTGGGGTTGGCCTGATGCAGGTCTTCCGGCACCCGCTGGCCGTTGGTGACGTAGTGCAACGGCAGTTCGTGGCGGATCGCCACGTCCAGCACCGGGCCGAAGGTCAGCGCTTCATCGATCTTGGTGAGGATGCAGCCGATCAGGCCGGGGCCGCTGTAGGCGCGCGCCACTTCTTCCAGGGTCACGCCCTGGCTGGGCGCGCCCAGCAGCAGCAGGCGTTTCACGCCGCGCGCTTCGCCGTCATTTTCGCCACAGAGCAGGGCGATCTGTTCCGCCACCCTTTTGTCGCGCTGGCTCATGCCGACGGTGTCGATCAACACCAGGTGGCGATTGGACAGGTCGGCCAGGGTCAGTTCCAGATCGCCCTCGTCACGCACGGCGAATACCGGCGTGCCGAGGATGCGGCCATAGATGCGCAACTGATCCTGGGCGCCAATCCGATAGGTATCGGTGGTCACCAGAGCGACCTTGGCGGCGCCGTGGCGCAGTACCGCGCGCGCGGCCAGTTTGGCGACGGTCGTGGTCTTGCCCACGCCGGTCGGCCCCACCAGGGCGTAGACGCCACCGCGTTCGACGATGTCCTCCTCCGGCCCGGCGATGCGCAGGTTGTGGCCGATGGCGGACTTCACCCACTTGAGGGCGCGATTCAGGTCGGCTTCCTCGCGCGGCAGGCTGTCCAGCAACTGGCGCGCGAAGGCGCTGGAAAAACCGGCGGCGAGCAGGCGCTTCATGGCTTCGGCGCGCAACGGGTCGCGCCGGGTCATGTCACCCCAGGCGAACCCGGCCAGTTGCCCTTCCACCAGGCCGCGCAACATACGGATTTCGCGCGCCAGTTCATGCACCTCGGGCTGTGCCGGCGCTGCATCCGGCCGCGCTGCGACCGCCTCGGCCACGGGCACCGCCGGCTTCGGCGCGCCGGCCTGCTGGGCGGCGGCGCGGCTATGCGCCTGACGTGCCGGGGAAGGGCGGATCAAGGAGGTGTCGCGCTGCGCCAGGTAGTCCGCGAAGGCGGTGAGCTGAGGGCTTACGTCCTCCAGCGTCATTTGTTTCGGCGGTTCCGCCGGAGTCGGCTGGGCGGTGGGCTGGGGAACCCGGGGGGAATGGGTCAGCACCGTGCCGGCCGGCTCGGCCTGCGCGGTCAGGCTCGCCATATCCAGATCGGCCACGGCGATGATTTCCACCCCGCCCGCCACCTGCCGGTTGGACAGGATGATGGCGTTGGCACCCAGCGCGTCGCGCACCTGGCGCAGGGCGTCGCGGGTCGTGGTGGCGTAGAACTTTTTGATCATGAATTGCCGCCGATCAGGCTGGTGATGCGGATGGTCTTGCCATCCGGGACTTCAGCGTGGGAAAGCACCTTGAGGCTGGGTGCCGAGCGGCGCAGGAAGCGTGCGAGCAGCGCGCGAATGGCGGGCGGAGACAACAAGACGGCGGGCAGTCCCGCGTTTTCCTGGCGTTCCACGGCCTGAACCGTTTCCCGCACCAGGCGTTCAGCCAATCCGGGTTCCAGTCCGGCTCCCGCGTCTCCCCGGGTGGCCAGGGCCTGCATCAGGATGTGCTCCAGGTTGGGCTCAAGGGCCATTACCGGCAATTCCTGCGCTCCTCCAAAGGTCTCGTGGATGATAGCACGGCCCAGCGCGGCCCTTACGGCGGCGGTCAGTTCGTCCGGGTCCTGGGTGCGGCCGGCGTGTTCGGCCAGGGTTTCCAGAATGCTGCGCATGTCGCGGATGTGAACCTGCTCTTCCAGCAGGTTTTGCAGGACTTTCTGGATGCCGGTCACGGAAATCACCTTGGGGGTGAGGTCTTCCACCAGCTTGGGGTATTGCTTGGCGATGTGGTCGAGGAGTTGCTGGGTTTCCTCGCGGCCAAGCAGTTCCGGCGCGTGTTCGTTGATGACCTTGGTCAGATGGGTGGCGACCACGGTGCCGGTGTCCACCACGGTGTAGCCGTAGGTCTGCGCCTGGTCGCGCAGGTTGGCCTCGATCCACACCGCCGGCAGGCCGTAGGCCGGATCGGTGGCGGCCTGGCCCTGCACCGCGCCGAGCACGCGACCGGGATTGATCGCCAGGTACTTGCCGGCGATGGCCTCGCCTTCGGCCACGGTGACGCCTTTCAGGGTGACGCGATAGCTGTTGGGCTTGAGTTGCAGGTTGTCGCGGATGTGCACGGCGGGAACCAGGAAACCCAGATCCTGGGCGATCTTCTTGCGTATGCCGCGAATCCGCCGCAGCAGATCGCCGTCCTGATGCCGATCCACCAGCGGCACCAGCCGATAACCCACTTCCAGTCCCAGGCGATCCACCGCCGCCACATCATGCCAGCCGACTTCCACCGGCTCCTCCGGCTGCGCGGGCCCGGCTTCGGCCGGCGCCGCCTCCGCCTCGGCGCGCGTGCGTTGCAGCAGCATGTAGCCGGCGCCGGCCAGGGTGCCGGCGATCAGCAGGAAAGCGGCGTGCGGCATGCCGGGGATCAGCCCCATCAGGGCGAGGATGCCGGCGGTGAGGAAGATGGCCTGCGGGCGGCCGAACATCTGGTTGAGAATTTGCTGGTTGAGGTCTTCTGAGCTGGATACGCGCGAAACCACGATGCCCGCCGCGGTGGAAATCACCAGGGCGGGAATCTGCGCCACCAGACCGTCGCCGATCGCCAACAGGGTGTACGTCTCCGCCGCCTGGGCGAAAGGGAGGTCGTGCTGCGCCATGCCGACGATCAGGCCGCCGACGACGTTGATCAGCATGATGATGATGCCGGCCACCGCGTCGCCGCGCACAAACTTGGAAGCACCGTCCATGGAACCGTAGAAATCGGCTTCCTGAGAGATTTCCGCGCGGCGGCGGCGGGCGTCGTCCTCGCCGATCAGGCCGGCGTTAAGGTCGGCGTCGATGGCCATCTGCTTGCCGGGCATGGCGTCCAGGGTGAAGCGCGCGCTCACCTCGGCGATGCGTCCGGCACCCTTGGTGATGACCATGAAATTGATCAGCACCAGGATGAGGAACACGATCAGGCCCACCGCATAATTGCCGCCCACCAGGAAATGCCCGAACGCCTCGATCACCTTGCCCGCCGCGTCGGGGCCGGTGTGGCCTTCCATGAGCACCACGCGGGTGGAGGCCACGTTGAGCGACAGACGCAGCAGTGTGGTCAGCAGCAGTACCGTGGGGAATACCGAGAATTCCAGCGGTTTCAGGGTGTACAGGCTGATCAGCAGCACGATCATCGCCAGGGCGATGTTGAAGGTGAACAGCATGTCCAGCAGGAAGGGCGGCAGCGGCAGCACCATCATGGCCAGGATCAAGATCACCAGGATGGGCGCGCCGAGCTTCTGCCAATTCATGGCGTGCTTGAAAGCAGCTTCAGCCATCAGGCCACCTCAGTCCGGCTCGCCGGGTCCAGTTTCGCCGGCACCTGCCAATCGGTCGGCGCGGTCGGCTGCATCTGCTTCTGCAACTGGTAGACATAAGCCAGCACCTGCGCCACCGCCGTGAACAGCGTGGCGGGGATGGCTTCGCCGACTTCCACGTGGCGATGCAGAGCGCGCGCCAGGGGCGGTGCTTCGACGATGGGTATCCGGTTCTCCCGCGCCAGTTCCTTGATTCGTTCCGCCACCAGTTGCGAGCCTTTGGCCACCACCAGGGGGGCGGCCATCGCGTTTTCCTCGTACTTGAGCGCCACCGCGAAATGCAGTGGGTTGGTCACCACCACATCCGCCTTGGGTACCGCCTGCATCATGCGGCGGCGCGCGGCCTCGCGTTGCAGGGAGCGGATGCGCGCCTTGATCTGTGGGTCGCCCTCGGTTTCTTTCGATTCCTTGCGCACTTCCTCCTTGGTCATGCGCAGGCCGTGGTGGTAATGCCAAATCTGGAACGGCACATCGAGAACGACGATGAAGGCGAATGCCGACGCCGCCGCGAGAAAGGTAAACAGGGTGATTTGCGCGAAATGCGCGGCGGCGGCCTCCAGTGGCTCCGCCGACAGGGTGAGGATGCCCTCGCGCTGCTTCCAGATCATCCAGCCCGCCACGCCGGCGATCAGGCCACCTTTCATCAGCGCCTTGAGCAACTCCACCAGCGACTGGCGCGAGAACATGCGCGCCACCCCGGAGAAGAAATTGAGCTTGGAAAAATTGACTTCCAGCGCCTTGGGCGAGAACACCCAGCCGGAAATCATCAGATTGGCCGCCACCGCCGCGATCACCACGCCCAATGCCAGCGGCAGGAAGAGCACCACGCCATCGAAGCTGGCCTGCATGAGATCGCGCCCCATCATGGCGGGGCTGGCGACATCGGCCAGATCGAAACGCATGCCGTTCTGCATCACCCGATACAGACCCTGGAACATGAAGACACCGAGAAACGAGACCACCCCCGCGCTCATCAGCAGCACGGCAAGCGAGGCGAGCTCGCGCGATCGCGGCACATTGCCACGCTCACGCGCCTGCTCAAGCTTGCGCCCGGACGCTGCTTCCGTTTTTTCGAGATCGCTGTCTTCCGCCATCCTCGGGTCCGGTTTGGCGCCGGCTCAAGGTGTTGATAATGGCGGCGAGTCTAGCAGCCTGTCGGACTTTGGAATCGTCGGCTGCAAATCGACCGCGACGGCCCATTTTTCGCCGGCTTCTTGCCCCATAGTTCGACTATGAGGCGGCGAATCCGGCAAAAACTGGCCTCGCCGGGGTCGTTTTTCGCTATCGACGACCAAAGTCCGACAGGCTGCTAGGAGGTCAGCACCCTCCAGTTCACGCTTTCACCGGCACGCAGCGGCACTACCCCGGCGGCATGATCGGTTGCGACCACCCAGGGTTCGCGGCGCAAGGTGAGGGTTGCCGTGTTGCGCGGCAGGCCGTAGAAATCCGGGCCGTGAAAACTCGCGAAGGCTTCCAGTTTGTCCAGTGCGCCGGCCAGTTCGAAGGCTTCCGCGTACAACTCGATGGCGGCATGCGCCGTGTAGATGCCGGCGCAGCCGCAGGCGCTTTCCTTGGCGTCGCGAGCGTGCGGCGCGCTGTCGGTGCCGAGGAAGAACTTCGGGTTGCCGCTGGTGGCGACTTCGATCAGCGCCTGGCGATGGCTTTCCCGCTTCAACACCGGCAGGCAGTAGTAATGCGGCCTCATGCCGCCCTGGAACATGGCGTTGCGGTTGTAGAGCAGGTGATGCGCGGTGACGGTGGCCGCCACGTTGGCCGGCGCGGCAGTTACAAACGCCGCCGCCTGGCGCGTGGTGATGTGCTCCAGCACGACTTTCAGGCCGGGCAGGCGCTTGAGTAGCGGTTCCAGGATGCGTTCGATGAACACCGCTTCGCGGTCGAACACATCCACTTCCGGGTCGGTCACCTCGCCGTGCAACAGCAGCGGCAAGCCGGCTTCCTGCATGGCTTCCAGCGCAGCTTGTACCTTGGTGATGTCGGTGACGCCGGAATCCGAGTTGGTGGTGGCGCCGGCCGGGTAGTACTTCACCGCCTGGACAAAACCGCTTTCTTTCGCCTTGAAGATTTCCTCTGGCGTGGTGTTGTCGGTGAGATAAAGCGTCATCAGCGGCGTGAAATCGAGTCCCACCGGCAGCGCCGCAAGGATACGAGCGCGATAGGCGGCGGCTTCCGCCAGCGTGCGTACCGGCGGCTTCAGGTTGGGCATGACGATGGCGCGCGCGAACCGCCGCGCGGTATCGGGCAGGACGGCGGCCAGCATGGCGTCGTCACGCAGATGCACATGCCAGTCGTCAGGCCGGGTGATCTTCAGTTGGTCCATCGCTTTCACCTTGTTGTTTCATTTCCAGAGCGAGTTGATAGAGCGCGTTCTTGCGGGCGCCGGTAAGGCGCGCGGCCAGATGCGCGGCCTGCTTTACCGGGAGTTCTTCCAGGAGCAGGGCGAGCACGTGGTGCGCCTCGGCATCGTCGTTCTCTTCCCTGGCGGCGGGCGGGTCCAGCACCAGCACGAACTCGCCGCGCTGGTGGTTTTCATCCGCCTCCAGCCAGGCAAGTGCTTCGGCCAGCGGACAGGCATGCAGTTGCTCGAAACGCTTGGTCAGTTCGCGCGCGAACAGGATGCGACGGTCACCACCCAATAACGCGCACAGGTCCACCACCGTCTCCTTCACCCGATGCGGTGCCTCATAGAACACCAGGGCATAAGGCAGATCGCGCAGGTTTTCCAGTGCGCGGCGCCGGCCGGAAGTCTTGGCCGGCAGGAAGCCGACGAACAGCCAGGACGACTCCAGCCCGGAGACCGAAAGCGCGGTGGCCACCGCGCTGGCGCCGGGGATGGGAACCACCACCACCCCCGCCGCCCGCGCCGCCGCCACCAGCCGCGCGCCGGGGTCGGAAATGCCGGGGGTACCGGCATCCGAGACATACGCCACGCTTTTTCCCTCTTGCAGCGTCATCACCAGGCGAGCGGCGGCGGCCTGTTCGTTGTGTTCGTGCATTGGTGTGAGGCGCGCCTGGATGCCATAGGCGGAGAGCAACCCCTGGGTGTTGCGGGTGTCCTCGGCGGCGATCAGATCCACCGAACGCAGGACATCGAGCGCATGCAGGGTCAGATCACGCAGATTGCCGATTGGTGTGGCGACGATGTAAAGCGTGCCGGGGCGGGCGGATTGAGGAGTGTCGAACATGGTGGCGGGGCAGGTAAGCTCGCGGCAGTTTAGCGCAGGACGGTGGGGCGTCAGAACAGCACTCGCGCCCCGGTAGCGCCGGCTTCCAGCCGGCGTCTTGCAA
>JAUXXW010000061.1 GCA_030684775.1 Pseudomonadota bacterium | reverse complement strand
ATGGACCTGTCCACCGGCAAGAACATCCACGAAACCCGCGAATGGATCATCCGCAACTCGCCGGTGCCCATCGGCACCGTGCCGATCTACCAGGCGCTGGAAAAAGTGGACGGCAAGGCGGAAGAACTCACCTGGGAGATGTTCCGCGACACCTTGATCGAACAGGCCGAGCAGGGCGTCGACTACTTCACCATCCACGCCGGCGTGCTGCTGCGCTATGTGCCGATGACCGCCAACCGGATGACCGGCATCGTCTCGCGCGGCGGCTCGATCATGGCCAAGTGGTGCCTGGCGCATCACAAGGAAAGCTTCCTCTACACCCGGTTCGAGGAAATCTGCGAAATCATGAAGGCCTACGACGTCGCCTTCTCGCTGGGCGACGGCCTGCGTCCCGGCTCGATCTACGACGCCAACGACGAGGCGCAACTGGGCGAATTGAAGACCCTGGGCGAACTCACGCAAGTGGCCTGGAAGCATGACGTGCAGGTGATGATCGAAGGCCCCGGCCATGTGCCCATGCAACTGATCAAGGAAAACATGGACCTGCAACTGGAATGGTGTGATGAAGCGCCGTTCTACACCCTGGGCCCGCTCACCACCGACATCGCCCCCGGCTACGACCACATCACCAGCGCCATCGGCGCCGCCCAGATCGGCTGGTACGGCACCGCCATGCTTTGCTACGTGACGCCCAAGGAACACCTGGGCCTGCCCGACAAGGATGACGTCAAGGAAGGCATCATCACCTACAAACTGGCGGCACACGCCGCCGACCTGGCCAAGGGCCACCCCGGCGCCCAGATCCGCGACAACGCGCTGAGCAAGGCACGGTTCGAATTCCGCTGGGCCGACCAGTTCAACCTTGGCCTCGACCCGGACAAGGCGCGTGAATTCCACGACGAAACCCTGCCCAAGGATTCCGCCAAGGTCGCCCACTTCTGCTCCATGTGCGGGCCACATTTCTGCTCCATGAAGATCACCCAGGACGTGCGCGACTTCGCCGCGAAACAAGGCCTGAGCGAAAACGAGGCCCTGGAAAAAGGCATGGAAATCAAGTCGGTGGAGTTCGTGAAACAGGGCGCCGAGGTGTATCACAAGGTTTGACGGCAAGCTGATGCCGGACGAAACGCCCCCGACCACCCACACCTCCCGTGCCGCCGCCGCGCTGGCGCGCTGGCGGCGGCGGCAGGTGGCGTACCGGCATCTCTGGCTGGGCCGGCTGATCTTCTGGGGTGGGGCGGTGGCCATCGGCCTGCTGGCGGTGGGCTTCGCCGAACTCATCGACCTTTGCGTAGAAACGCTGCATGGGTTGCATAGCCAGTACCCGTTCTGGCCCTTCGTTATCGCCCCGGCGGGCGGCGCCCTGGTGGTCTGGCTGACGCGGCGTTATTTCCCCGGTGCCGAAGGCAGCGGCATCCCGCAGGTGATGGCCGAAATGGCGCGTCATGGCGACCGCCACAAACCGCTCAAACCCCTGCTTTCCCTGCGCATCGTATTCGGCAAGATCACGCTGGGCGCCGGCGCGATCTTTTCCGGCTTCTCGATGGGCCGTGAAGGGCCGATGGTGCAGATCGGCGCCGCCCTGATGGCGGCCATCGGCGAGCGCCTGCCGCGCCGTTTGCAGGTCGACCGCCGCCATCTGCTCGCCGCCGGTGGCGCCGCCGGCATCGCTGCCGCCTTCAACACACCGCTGGCCGGCATCCTGTTCGCCATCGAGGAACTCAGCCGTGGCATGGCCGACCGCATGAGCGGCCTGATCATCACCGCCATCGTCATCGCCGGCGTGGTCACCCAGGCGTTCTTCGGCAATTATACCTATTTTGGCTGGCTCAACCTCGCCAGCGCGACCACGCCGCATCACCCCGGCATGCTGTTCGCCATCGCCCTGATGTGCGGCCTCGCCGGCGGCTCGTTCGCCCGTTTGCTGATCTGGAGTACCTCGGGAAGCAATGGCCGCCTGGGCGCGTGGAGAACTCGTTATCCGGTGCGATTCGCCGCCGCCTGCGGTCTGGTGGTGGCCTTCCTGGGCTGGCTGTCGGGCGGCACCACCTTTGGCACCGGCTACGGCGAGGCCAAGCAGTTGCTCGACCAGAGCGGCGCCTTGCCCTGGCATTACGGCCTCGATAAATTCCTCGCCACCCTGGTGTCCTTCGCCAGCGGCATACCCGGCGGCATCTTCGCGCCCTCGCTGGCGATCGGCGCCGGCCTCGGCCAGAACCTGGGTGATCTGTTCAGCGGCGGCTACTCGCCCGGCATGATCAACGTGCTGTGCATGGCCGGCTTCCTCGCCGCCGTCACCCAGACACCAATCACGGCCTTCGTCATCGTCATGGAAATGGTCAGCGGCTACGGCCTGGTGATCGACCTGATGATCGTCTCCCTGCTCGCCTCCGGCATTTCCCGCACCGTCTGCCCGCCCCTCTACCGCACCCTGGCCATGCGCTATCTGCGTAGCGCGCCGGAGAAGCCCACGGTGTAGCAGCCTTGCGGCAGTCCAGCGATTACTCCGCTAACATCGCAGCCGCGCGTCGCGCGCTTTTACGGCCATCACCATGAAGAAACTCGGGACCACGTTGTTGCTGCTCGCACTCGCCGGCACGGTGGGTTACGGCTGGCTGACTCAGAAGCCGGCCGCACCGGGGAAACAGGGGAAAGCGTTGCCGCCGGTTCCGGTGGCCGTGGCTGAAGCCGTTACCCGCGATCTGCCTGTCATCCTCGGGGTGGTCGGGCGCGGCGAAGCCTATGAAACCGTCACCCTGAAATCCCGCGTCGATGGCCAGGTGCTGGCCGTGCCCTTCGCCGAGGGCAAGCCGGTCGCGGCGGGCGCGCTGCTGGTGAAGTTGGACCCGGCCGATTTCCAGGCCCGCGTGAAACAGGCCGAGGCCCATCTGGCGCGCGATCAGGCCTTGCTGGACAAGGCGCGGGCGGATGTCGCGCGCTATCAATCCCTGCTCGAACAACAGTTCGTTTCCCAGGAAAAAGTCGCGGAAATGCGCGCCAACGCGGCGGCGGCCACAGCTACGGTGCAAGCGGACCAGGCGGCGCTGGAACTGGCCCAACTGCAACGCTCCTATACGCAGATCCGCGCGCCATTCGCCGGGGTGACGGGCGCCAAACTGGTGTTTCCCGGCGCGGCGGTGAAGATCAACGAAACCGTGCTGGCCGTGGTCAACCGGGTGCGGCCCTTGTACGTCAGCTTTGCCGTGCCGGAAAAATACCTGCCCGCCATCAACGCGGCCCAGTCCGGGGGGCGCTTGCAGGTGAATGTGGGTGTGCCCGGCGGCAAGCAAGTGCCCGGCAAGGTCGTATTTCTCGACAACGCGGTGGACTCCGCCACCGGCACGCTGCGCTTGAAGGCTGAGATAGCCAATGCCGACAGCAGCCTGGCGCCCGGCCAGTTTCTGAGCGTCAACCTGCTCCTGGATACCCTGCGCGACTCCGTGGTGATCCCCGCCGAGGCGATTCAGCAGGGGCCGGAGGGATCGTTCGTATATGTCTTGAACGGGGAGGGCGGCGCGCTGGTGCGCAAGGTGGAGGTCATCCAGGTACGAGAAGGCCAGGCCGCCATCGGCAAAGGCCTCGCCAGCGGTGAAACGGTGGTGACCGACGGCCATTCCCGCCTGACACCCGGCGCCAAGGTGAAAGTGAAGTGGCCGGGGGGCAAGGAATGAGGACGGAGTGCGCCGTTGTAGCGCCGCCTGTGCTTTTTCAATACGCCTGACCCACCCATGCAACTCCCCGAACTCTGTATCCGCCGACCGGTGATGACCACGCTGCTGATGGCGGCGTTTCTGATTTTCGGCGTCATTGCCTATCGCGCCTTGCCGGTGTCGGAACTGCCGAGCGTGGACTTCCCCACCATCTCGGTCTCGGCCAGCCTGCCCGGCGCTTCGCCGGAGACCATGGCGGCGGCGGTGGCGACGCCGCTGGAAGCGCAGTTTTCCACCATCTCCGGGCTGGACAACATGAGTTCGGTGAGCGCGCGCGGCGCCACCTCGGTCACCCTGCAATTCAGCCTCGACCGCGACATCGACGCCGCCGCCCAGGACGTGCAGGCGGCCATCGCCGCCGCGCAGCGCAAGCTGCCCTCGGATATGCCGACGCCGCCGTCGTTCCGCAAGGTGAACCCGGCCGACTCGCCGATCTTCTATCTCGCCATGCACTCGGACACGCTGCCACTGCCGGCGGTGAACGAGTACGCCTCGACCCAGTTGGCGCAGCGCATTTCCACCATTCCCGGCGTGGCGCAGGTGCTGATCTACGGCGAACAGAAATACGCCGTGCGCATCCACGCCGACCCGAACGCGCTCGCAGCGCGCGGCATCGGCATCGACGAACTGCACCAGGCGGTGGCGACCGCCAACGTCAACCAGCCGATCGGCAACCTGGAAGGGGCGAAGCAGACCTTCGCGCTCAGCGCCAACGGCCAGTTGGAGGACGCCGCCGCCTACCGGCCGCTGATCGTCGCCTGGAAGAACGGCGCGCCGGTGCGCCTGGGCGAGGTGGCGGTGGTGCGCGACAGCGTCGAGGACAACCGCCGCGCCAACTGGATCGTCGATAAAAACGGCGACCAGCGCGCCATCATCCTCGCCATCCAGCGCCAGCCGGGCGCCAACACCATCGCCACAGTGGCTGCGATCAAGGCCATCCTGCCGGCCTTCCAGGAGAAGCTGCCGGCCTCGATCCAGCTTTCCGTGTTCTACGACCGCAGCATCACCATCCACGAATCGGTCAACGACGTGCAGTTCACCCTGGTGCTCGCCGGCTGCCTGGTGGTGTTGGTGATCCTGCTGTTCCTGCGCAATCTCTCGGCCACCGCCATTCCCGCCCTCGCCCTGCCGATTTCCGTAATCGGCACCTTCGCCGCCATGTACGCGCTGGGCTTCAGCCTGGACAACCTCTCGCTGCTGGCGTTGACCCTGTCGGTGGGCTTCGTGGTGGACGACGCCATCGTCATGCTGGAAAACATCGTGCGCCACATCGAGGCGGGTGAAAAACCGTTCGACGCGGCGATCAAGGGCGCGCGCGAGATCGGCTTCACCATCGTCTCCATGACCCTGTCGCTGGTCGCCGTGTTCATTCCGGTGATGTTCATGGGCGGCATCATCGGCCGCCTGCTGCACGAGTTCGCGGTGACCATTTCCGCCGCCATCCTGGTCTCCGGCTTCGTCTCCCTGACCCTGACGCCGATGCTGGCGAGCCGCTATCTGCGCCAGGAGAAAAGCACACAGCACAGCAAGTTGTACTGGCTGTTCGAGAACGCCTTCAACCGCCTGCTCGGCGGCTACCGCGTCAGCCTCGCCTGGAGCCTGGCGCATCCGCGCCTGGTGCTCGCCACCTTTTTCCTCAGCATCGCCGGCAGCGTCGTCCTGTACCAGGAAATCCCCAAGGACTTCCTGCCCAGCGGCGACTCCGGCCGCATCATGGGCCGCACCGAGGGCGCGCCGGACACCTCCTTCGCCGGCATGGTGGAACGCCAGCGCGCGGTGGCGGCCATCGCCGCGCAGGACCCCAATATCGAAATCCTGATGTCCGTGGTCGGCTCCGGCGGCTCCCGCATCACGCCGAACAGCGGCATCCTGTTGCTGCGCCTGAAGCCGGGCGCGGAAAGGAAGATGAGCCCCGACGAGGTCATCGAGAAACTGCGGCCCAAGCTGGCCGCCGTGCCGGGCATCAAGGTCTCGCTACAAAACCCGCCGCCGATCAGTCTGGGCGGCCAGTCCACCACCGGCCTCTATCAATACACCCTGCAAAGTACGGACCTGCATGAGTTGTACGAGTGGACCGACGTGCTGCTCGCGCGCCTGCGCAAACTGCCCGGCTTCGAGGACGTCAACAGCAACCTCAACAACAAGAGCCCGGTGATGGCCCTGGAAGTGGATCGCGACAAGCTCGCCGCGCTGGGTCTGACCTTCGGCCAGGTGGAAGACGCCCTGCAAAGCGCCTTCAGCGCGCGGCAGATCTCCACCATCTACGGCGCCAGCAACCAGTATCAGGTCATCCTGGAACTCGCCCCGGAATTCCAGGAAGACCCCGCCAGCCTTTCTCGCCTGCATGTGCGCGCCAGCAGCGGCGCCCTGGTACCGCTCGACACCGTGGCGAAAGTCACCCGCGCCGCGCAGGCCCTCACCATCAACCACTCGGGACAACTGCCCTCGGTGACCATCTCCTTCAACCTGCAAGCGGGCGTCTCCCTGGGCACGGCGGTGGAACGCATCCGCGCGCTGGAACAGGAACTGCGCCTGCCCGCCTCGCTCAGCAGCAGCCTCGAAGGCACGGCGCAGGCCTTCGAGGACTCGCAAAAAGGCCTGGGCCTGCTGCTGCTGGTCGCGGTGCTGGTGGTCTACCTGGTGCTGGGGATTCTCTACGAGAGCTTCGTCCACCCGCTGACCATCCTCTCCGGCCTCCCCTCCGCCGGCCTCGGCGCCCTGTTCACCCTCTGGTTGTTCGAGGTCGACCTCAGCCTCTACGCCTTCGTCGGCATCATCATGCTCATCGGCATCGTCAAGAAGAACGCCATCATGATGATCGACTTCGCCCTGAGCCGGCAGCGCCAGGACGGCATGGCCCCGGCCGACGCCATCCGCGAAGCCTGCCTGGTCCGCTTCCGCCCGATCATGATGACCACCCTCGCCGCGCTGGCCGGCACCCTCCCCATCGCCATCGGCTGGGGCGCCGGCGCCGAAATCCGCCAACCGCTGGGCCTAGCCGTGGTCGGCGGCCTGGCGCTGTCGCAGTTCCTCACGCTGTACCTCACGCCGGTGATTTATTTGTATATGGAGCGGTTGGGAGAACGGTTCAGCGGTAAGAAGTAGCGCCGGCTTCCAGCCGGCGTCTTTGGGTTGAATGGCCAGCGGGGGATCAGCAAGAACACATCCACCCATTTGCGTCTTGTAACATGTGATGTTACGAATTACATTGCCCGCATGATCAAGCGCTTCCGCCACAAAGGCATCGAACGATTTTTCGAGACGGGATCGAAAGCCGGCATCCAGGCCAAGCATGACAAGCGCTTGCGCCTTCAGCTTTCCCGCCTCGACGATGCCCGCAAGGCGGAAGACATGGACGCCCCCAATTGGAAACTCCACCCGCTCAAAGGCGAACTGAAAGGCCATTGGGCCGTCTGGGTGGACGAAAACTGGCGTCTCACTTTCACCTTCGAGGGCGAAGACGCCGTGTTGGTGGATTATCAGGACTATCACTAGGAGCCATCGTGAGCCGCATGTTCAATCCCCCGCACCCGGGCGAGGTGCTCCGGGAATTCCTCCCGGACGACATGACCATCGAGGAAATGGCCCGCCGCCTGGCGATTTCCCGCGTGCAGTTGTCCCGCATTCTCAACGCCCGCTCCGCCATCAGCGCCGACATGGCCATCCGCATCGGCTTGTTGACCAACACCACCCCGGAATCCTGGCTGACTGGCCAAATGAAGTGGGATCTCTGGCGAGCGGCGCAGAAACCGGCCCCGGAGGTCGAACCGCTGCGGCGGGCAGCGTGAGCCCAGGTGGGGCTGACGCGAAAACTCCAGGCAGTAAATAAAACAAAAAATTTCAGGAGCGCAACATGGAAGCACGACGCCGTTTCGCCATCGCCTTGTCCTTCGCCGGTGAGCAACGGGCCAAGACGGTAGAGCCCGTAGCCCAGGCTCTGGCGCGTCAATACACGCAGGAAAGGGTGCTCTACGATCACTTCCACCGAGAGGAATTCGCCCGCCCCAACCTCAATGTCCACCTGCCCAACCTTTACCGCGCCGAAAGCGAGCTGGTGGTGGTGGTGCTCAGCCCGGACTACCCGAAGAAGAAGTGGTGTGGCCTGGAACTTCGCTTTATCCGCGAGCTGATCGAAAACCAGCCGAATCGGGTGATGCTTCTGGCGGTGGGCGATCCCGGCGACTTGAGCCATCTGGGTATCCTGCCCGGTGATGGCTATCTGTCTCTCGACAGCATGTCGCCGAAGAAAATCGCGGCGAGCATCGTCAAGCGTTACGACCAAGAGACCGGCAAGCTTGAGAAATACGGGGTCACGGTTGAAGCCACAGCAGAAGACCACGGAAAGAATCCGGGCATGGCAACCACTACCGACCATGCCGAAGACCCATCATCGGGTCATACCCCCGCCGGAAAGGCATTCTGGAAAAAACTGTTACCTGTTTGGGGTCACCTGAAAGAGATCGGGTATTTGTCGGCGATTCAGGCCGAATTTCCGGATTCGCGGGTCGAGCAATCGCCTGTCGTTTTCTACTGCTTATGCGTGGAATCTGGTGTTGACCCCTACAAGTTGTTGATCCGACTCCGGCGCGCGTTGTCCGAGGTTGCGCCCGATCGCAAAGTGGCATTACTTCAGCTTCCAGAACCTGTGCGCAAGCTGCTCACCAGTATGGCCCTGGCGGTCAGTGAGCGCTGTATCAGGGAGCATCCGGCAACCAGGTTCACAAAGGATGAAACGACATCGAACGGTCTGAACGTGAGCGTGGAGCAGACCATCAGTGCTTATCTGATCGCGGCGGCCTGGCTGGGGCTTTCTCCCTACATAGAATTCGAGAATGGAAGTCTCATGGCGCCGGCTTGTATCGAAACGTTCAATGCGCCGAGCGAATACAAGTGCAAGACGCCCATGGACTCGATCAGGGCAGCAGTACTCGCGTTGGGCAAGCGTTTTGAAGTGTTCCAGCCGAGCAATCCAGGTTCGTCATTGCCATCACCCAGACTAGTGCGGGAGCTGGTTCTTGAGGATATGGAAAAACTGGGGATTGGCGTCGTGCTTGCTGTCCGCGCCGGCGAGACTGACCATATCCTGGCCGACCCCCGGATACGCGAACAGGCCCACGATGAATTGCGCCTACCGACCGTGATATTCGGGCTGCCCGCGAATACGGATGACGCACTGGAAGTTTTGCTGACGGATTTGACGACCCTGATCATGAACCTAAGCCCCGGCCACCCCTCCCGCGAAGAAAGGCGGATAACAATGAAATCAGACCAGTCCACCGAATCACCGAGTAGTCCCACGTACATTTTCAACGCCCCGGTTGGGAAAGTTGGCGATGGCAATGGCGATAGCGTCGCCCAAGCTAACGCCCCAGGTTCCCAGGCCGCCGCCCGCGACATCCACAACGCCAGCCAGGAAGGCTTCGACCAGCTTCTGGACGCCTTCCTCGTCCTCGCCCGCGCCCATGCCGCGCCTGAAATCATGGAGCGCGTCGAAGCCCAGGCCAAAGAGATCAAGGAAGCCGTGGCCGATCCCGACCGTGGGCCGAAATCCGCCAAGCTGTTGAAGTACGCTCTCGATGGTCTGGAGACACTCAGCAAAGGCGTCGACAACGGCGCCAAGCTGTTGGAAAAGCTCGCTCCAGTTAAGGACTGGCTGCTTTCCAGTTGGGACAGTCTGGCCCTGCTTTACAACAAATAAGGAGCACGCTTCATGACCCCCGCCGAGCCCGTCGCCATCGAGAAACTCCGCCAATTGCAGCCCGGCCAGGTGCTACGCCTGGAGCCGATGGAGGGCCTTCCCCCGTCGAAACACCGTTGGAAGCAGGAAGAAATCGACGCAGCCATCCTCGCCCTGGCGGCGCGTCGGCCCTTGCTGGTGCGCGGCGAGCCGGGCACCGGCAAGACCCAGTTGGCGCATGCGCTGGCCTTCGCGTTGGGCTGGGCCTTGCACGCCGCCACCATCCACGCCCGTTTCGAGGCGCAAGACCTGCTCTATCTGTTCGATGCCGTGCGCCGTTTGTCCGACGCCCAGGCCTGCAAACTGCGTGAGCCGGGTTGGGACGAAAAGCAGTATTGGCAGCCCGGCCCTTTGTGGAAAGCCTTCGGCTGGGAGACCACCGAAGGCTATGGCGCCGGCCGCGAACTGGCGGGTGGCGAAGCCGTGGCGCCCCTGGGCCATGTGGTCCTCATCGACGAAATCGACAAGGCCGACAGCGACCTGCCCAACAGCCTGCTCGAAGTGCTGGGTAGCCGCCGCCTGACCATTCCCCCGCTGGCAGAACCGCTCACCGCCAGCGAGGAACGTTGGCCGCTCATCGTCATCACCACCAACGAGGAACGCGAACTGCCCGCCGCCTTCATCCGCCGCTGTGTCGTCCTCACTCATGATCTGCCGACCGGCCCCGCCTATGCAGATTTCCTGATCGACCATGGCCGCGCCCACTTCGGCGAAGACCAGGATGATCCCGCCCTGGCGTTGTCCGAGAGCATCCTGAGGGAAGCGGCCGCACAACTGCTGGAAGACCGCAAGAACAGCGAAGCCGCCCACCTGCCCCCGCCCGGCCTGGCGGAATACCTGGACCTGCTGCGCGCCCTCCAGGAACTCGCCCCCGGCGACAGCGAGGAACAAAGCCGCTGGCTGGGCAAGCTCAACCGTTATGCCTATCTGAAACATCGGGTGGAAGGGGAGGGCGCCAAGGCGCTACGGCAGAACCGGCCCAACCTGGGGGTGACGGGGCCGTGAATCCGCACCCCCGTGTAGGAGCGGGCTTGCCCG
>JAUXXW010000057.1 GCA_030684775.1 Pseudomonadota bacterium | reverse complement strand
TGGGCACGCTTCGCTTTGCCCAACCTACGGTGCTGAAAGCGGCAAGGCGGCCAGCGCCGGCAATGCCCGCAAACACGGGCTGCGCGGCGGGGAGGTCCAAGCGGAATTACGGCGGATACGGCGGATGATCCGAAAGTGTGGAGAAGCGGCGGACGGGTTTCATGGTCGGGTGGCCTGATCGCCAGGTTGGCTATCCCCGACCACGCCGGCATGAATGCGTTCGATAATGCGCGGCACCGACAACCGACCTGACGATCATGGCCAATAAAAACACGGGAAAGAAACACGCGACCACCCTCGACACCCTGCACACCCGCGCGGACGAATTCGCCAAGGATTTCGCCGAAGCCAGCTACGAGATGGGTGAAGCGCAGGATTTCATACGTGGCCTCTGCGCGGTGTATGGCTTGAGTTCTCGCCGCGCCGTCAGTTTCGAACGGCGCATCAAGAAGAAAGACGCCGACGGCATCGCGAAGGGCATCAACCGGATCGACGGCCTATTTCCCGGCCTGTTGCTGGTGGAAATGAAATCCGCCGGCAAGCCCCTGGATAAAGCCTATGAGCAGGCCAGCGGCTATATCGACCTACTGCCCGAGGAAGACCTGCCCCGCTATGTCCTGGTCAGCGACTTCCAGAACCTGCACCTGTACGACCGGCAAGCGCCCGAAGCCGAACCAATCCGCTTCAAACTGGCTGATTTCCAGTTGCACGTCGAATCCCTGGGTTTTCTCTGCGGCTACGAAAAAATCGCCCGTGAACGCCAGGAACAAGCCAACGCCGAAGCCGCCGAAAAACTCGCCGACCTGCACGACGCCATCAAGGCCACCGGCTACACCGGCCACGACCTGGAAACCCTGCTGGTACGCATCCTGTTCTGCCTGTTCGCCGACGACACCGAACTATTCGGCGAGCCCCACCTGTTCACCACCCTCATCGCCAGCACCCGTAGCGACGGCCGCGACCTGAGCGGGACCCTGGACCTGCTGTTTTCCATCCTGGACACCGCGAATGGCGAAAACCAGCGCCCCGACGAAAGGCCGCGCGCCCTCTACCCGGAACTGCGTCCCTTCCCCTACGTCAACGGCGAACTGTTCAAAGGCCGCATCGCGCCCTGCTACTTCGATTCAGCCGCCCGCCAGGCGCTAATCGACTGCGCCAATATCGACTGGTCGCAAATCAGCCCGGACATCTTCGGCTCGCTATTCCAGGCCATCATGCATTTCGACGACGAAGCGGCGGCGGGCAAGACCCGGAAGCGGCGCGAATTCGGCGCCCACTACACCTCGGAAACCAACATCCTCAAAGTCATCGAGCCGCTGTTTCTGGCCGAACTCCGGGAAGAACTGAAAGCCGGCAAGCGGGACGCGAAAAAGCTGCGCGCCTTCCTCTACAAGCTGCGCCAGCTTCAACTGTTCGATCCCGCCTGCGGCTGCGGCAACTTCCTGGTCGTCGCCTACCGGGAAATCCGGCTGCTGGAAGAAGAAGCCATCGCCCGTATCCGCCGCATCAGGGGCCAGACCGCCCCCATGCCGGAATGCGACGTGGATCAGTTCCACGGCATCGAAATCGACCCTTCCGCCGTCCAGATCGCGACAGTCGCCCTCTGGCTCACCGACCACCAGATGAACCAGCGCATCACCCGCGACGGCAAGCCCTACCGGCGCCTGCCCCTGATCCGGCGCGCCAACATCGTCAACGGCAATGCCCTGCGCATGGCTTGGGCCGACGTGTTGCCGCCGGGGCAATGCAGCTATGTGATGGGCAACCCGCCCTTCATCGGCGCCAAATTCATGAACGACGAACAACGCGCGGACGCCGAAATCGTGTTCGCCCCGGTGAAAAACGGCGGCCTGCTCGATTACGTCGCCGCCTGGCATGTCACCGCCGCGCGCTACATCCAGGGCACGGCCATTCCCGTCGCCTTCGTCTCCACCAACTCCATCACCCAGGGCGAGCAGGTCGGCGTGTTATGGCCTTACCTCTTGAATCAGGGCATCCACATCCGCTTCGCGCATCGCACCTTCCGCTGGAGCAACGAAGGCCGGGGCGTGGCCGCCGTGCATTGCGTCATCATCGGCTTCGGCCTGGAAGCCGATAAAGCGCCGGTGATCTACGACTACGGTGACGACATCGCCGGCGAACCCCGCGCCATCGTGGCGAAGAACATCAATCCGTATCTGGTGGATGCCGGCAATGCCGTCCTGCAACGGCGCGGCAAGCCGCTGTGCGACATACCGGAGATGGGCATCGGCAACAAACCCATCGACGGCGGCTTCTACTTGTTCACGCCCGAGGAGAAGGCCGAATTCATTGCCGCCGAGCCGGGCAGCGCCCGATTTTTCCGCCCCTGGCTCGGGGCCGAGGAATTCCTCAACGGCATCGAACGCTGGTGCCTGTGGCTGGGCGATGCCTCCGCCGCCGACCTGGCCAAATTGCCGAAATGCCGCGAGCGCATCGCCGCCGTGCAGGCGCTACGCCTGGCCAGCAAGAGCGCGCCCACCCGCAAGCTGGCCGACTTTCCCAGCCGCTTTCATGTCGAGTTCATGCCGGATGCGGAATATCTGGTGGTGCCGGAGGTGTCATCAGAACGGCGTCGCTTCATTCCAATCGGGTTCATCCAACCAGAAACCCTGTCCAGCAACCTGCTACGCATCGTTCCCAAAGCCACCCTCTATCACTTCGGCATTTTGTCCAGCACCCTGCACAACGCCTGGATGCGAACAGTTTGTGGCCGACTGAAAAGCGACTATCGCTACTCGATCGGCATCGTCTACAACAACTTCCCCTGGCCCACCCCCACCCCGGCGCAAATCAACAGCATCGAAACCGCCGCCCAGGCCGTATTGGACGCCCGCACCGCCCAACCCGACGCCACTCTGGCCCAGCTTTACAACACCCCCATGACTACCGCGCCCCTGGTCAAATCCCACCAGAAACTCGACGCCGCCGTCGATGCCGCCTACGGCTACACCGGCGTCAATGACGACGCCGCGCGGGTGGCTTTCCTGTTCACCCGTTATCAGGCGCTGGTGCAAGCCGCCGCCGACAAGGCCAAAGAAACCGAAGGGAGCAAGAAATGAGCGGATGGCGCGCGGGGATGGACTTCATGGCGGACAAGGCCATGAAAACCGCGAAGATCAGCGCGTAGCGTGTAGGGCGTATGAGCCGGCGTTATCCGCCGAATGCCCAGCATCCGGCGGAAGGCGCGATGAAGCCGCTTTTCCGCCCTACCTTGCTGCTTACATCTCAATCTGGTTGGTGAACATGCCGCGCTTCACACAACTTGTTTGTGCATTCTTTTGTACATACGCTAACTAGCATGGAGATTGAATTCGACCCGGAGAAGGCTGCCGCCAACCCCCTGAACCATGGGGGGTAACCTTTGACGAAGCAAAGGCCGTGCTGCTTGATCCTTATGCGCTGACGCGCGAAGACCCGGATGCCGAAGGCGAACAGCGTTTTGTATCGTTGGGCATGGGTAGCAAGGGGCGGATTCTGCTGGTGGTATGGACGCCGCGAGGCGACAACCCCCGTCTGATTTCCGCCTGGAAAGCCAACCAACCGCAACGGAGACGCTATGAGCAACAATTCTGATCCGATGTTCGACCGCTACGCCGACATGGACTTTACCGATGCAAAGCCGGTCACCCAGGTGCCCGTTCTTGCCAAACTGCAAGCCGAACACGGCGGCAAGTCGCGTATCACCATGCGGGTGGATAACGCCACGCTGGCCGTATTCAAGGCTCGCGCCGAAATGACAGGGGGCAACTACCAGACCTTGATGAATGAGGCGCTGAGCCAGTTTATCCAGGGGCAAACGCTGGCCGACGTGGTGCGCGAAACGATCCGCCAGGAACTTCACCACGCGTGAAATCCGCAATCAGGCGGATCGAGCAAGTAGCAAGTAGGGCGGATGAGCCGGCGTCTTCTTGCCGGCGTTATCCGCCGCATGCCAAACATGTGGAAGGCACGATGAGCGGGGGGTTGCGAGCCGGCCGCCCAGGAAAACGTCGCTAAATCCCCCTCATTCCCCCTTTGAAAAAGGGGGAGGCCACGCCCTCAAGCGCTTTCTGCCGCATCACCAGTTAACGGCAATAGCGCCTTCTTTTTTCCAGGCAAGGGGAAGCGATCAACGAACAGAGGCCGTAGGATGTGGTGAGCGGTAGCGAACCGCA
>JAUXXW010000053.1 GCA_030684775.1 Pseudomonadota bacterium | reverse complement strand
TGCGGTTCGCTGCGCTCACCACATCCTACGGGGGAGTTCGATGCCGGCCGTTTCACAGTAATACAAAGACTTAGCGTGAGAACAAATTTGCCGTGTCCGGGGGGGGATCGGCGTGACACCGTTCCAGGACTTTTGAGGATGAGTGTCGATTCATCCCCGATTGTCCATTAGCCGGAGGCCCGCGCTACAGCCCTGCTTCGGCTAATGGACAATCTCGGTTCATGGTTAAAGGCAATCCGCCTGGCCTGGGGCCGACCTGAGCCCTGAATCTACCGAGTGCCGCCTATCTATATTGCACGGCGCTGAATTCAGCCTCGCTGTGTTCGGATTGCGCGGAAAAACATCGCTACAAGTCGTGAAATCTCCTTGCGGACAGAGATTCTCGTGGCTAGAATGCGTCCGCTTCGCAGTTGCCAAAAACAACCGCAACGAAATTGAAGTAACAACGCAGTACATGGAGTGGTAGTTCAGTTGGTTAGAATACCGGCCTGTCACGCCGGGGGTCGCGGGTTCGAGTCCCGTCCACTCCGCCAACACCTCAAAGGCGAACGCGAGTTCGTCTTTTTTTTTGAACTTTTTTTGCCTTGCCTACGCCATGCTAGAAGCCATACGAGAACGTGCCCAGGGCTGGATTGCCCGCGTCATTCTGGTGTTGATTGCTCTGACATTCGCCGTCTGGGGGGTGGAAGGGTATTTCGGCAGTGATGGCCAGGAGCCGCCCGCGGCCAAAGTCAACGACGAACAGATCAGCCAGCGCGAGTTCATCAAGACGCTCAAGGAACAGGCTGACGCGATACAGCAGGAGATGGGCGCCAAGGTCGAGGACAAGGCATTGCGCGCGCAGGTGATGGAGCAGATGGTCAATACCAGTCTGCTGTCGCAGGCGGCGCGGAAAGCCGGTTTTACCGTCCTCGACCCGCAGGTGGAGGCCGTACTCTCCGGCATCGAAATCTTCCAGGAGGCGGGCAAGTTCTCTCCGGCGCGTCTGGATTCCTGGCTGCGCTCTCAAGGCATGAGCCAACAGGGCCTCATGGCGATGATTGCCCAGGATCTGTTGCTCAAACAGGTACAGATCGGTTACGGCGAGGGCGCCGTGGCGCCCATGCCCACCGCCGTTCGGTTGAATGCGCTGCTCGCGCAGCAACGTGAAGTGAACGAGGCCGGCTTCGACCGCAAGGACTTCCTGAAGTCCGCCAGTGTCGATGACAAGGCGGTACAAGCCGAATACGACGCTCACAAGAACGACTACGCGACCCCCGCCTCGTTGCGCGTGCAGTATCTGGTCTTGTCCCAGGCCGCTCTGGAAGAGAAAGTGCAGGTCAGTGATGAGCAGACGCACAAATTCTACGAGGCGAATGCCGCGCGTTTCCAGGAAGCGGAACGCCGCCGCGCCAGCCACATTCTGATCAAGATCGATGCCGCCGCCGATGCGAAGGCGCGCGCGGCCACCAGGGCCAACGCCGAGCAGATTCTGGCCGAAGTGAAGAAGGCACCCGCGCAGTTCGGCGAACTGGCGCGCAAGCTTTCACAAGATCCGGCCTCGGGCGAGAAAGGGGGCGATCTCGGCTCCTTCACCCGTGACATGATGGTCAAACCCTTCTCCGACGCGACGTTCCAGATGAAACTGGGCGCCATCAGCGATCTCGTGGAAACCCAGTTCGGTTTTCACATCATCCGTCTCGACGGCATCGTGCCCGGCGCCAAGATCGGTTACGAGGTGGCCAAGGGCGACATCCAGAAGGAACTCAGGCAGCAGGAAGCGCAGCGCCGCTTTGTGGAAACAGCCGAGCGTTTCAGCAACATGGTTTATGAGCAGCCCGACAGTCTGACTCCGGCGGCCAAGGAATTCGGCCTCAACATTGAGGAAAGCGGCTGGTTCAACCGCGAGTCGGCAAGTGCGCTCCTGGCCAATGAGCGCCTGCTGGAAGCCGTGTTCTCGGAGGATGCGCAGAAGAAGCGGCAGAACACCGAAGCCGTTGAGGTCATGCCCAACACCCTGGTATCAGCGCGCGTGACCGACTACCGCCCCGCGGGCCAGCGCCCTGTGGCCGAGGTGGCGGGTGAAATTCGCCTGAAACTGAGCGCGGAGATGGCGCGCAAACTGGCGATCGAAGCCGGCAAGAAGGCGCTGGGCAATGCGGCGGGCGACCAGACGATCAACTGGTCCGCCGCGATGACCGTGTCCCGGATGCAACCGCTCAACCTGCCGCCGCAGGCGATCAAGGCCATCTTCCAGGGCGCCGCCGGCAAACTACCCGCCTATGTCGGCGCCGAAACCGCTGAAGGGTATCGGGTATACCGCATCAACCGGGTCACGGCGGGTCAGGCCCAGCCCGAGATGGCCACGCGCATCCGCAACGATGTCCGTCGCTTGCTTGCTCAGGAGGAAATGCGCGCTTATCTGGAGAGCCTCAAAACCAAGGCCAAGATCAAAATCGAACCGAGTGCCCTGGAGCCCAAGGCGGAGTAAGCAGTACGCACATAACAAAAAAGCCGGGCATGCCCGGCTTTTTTGTTATGTGGTGAGACTTCAGTCGTCTACCGATAGGCCGGCCGTGCTGTTGAAGCCGGAATCCACATAGCTGATTTCGCCAGTCACGCCGGAAGCCAGGTCCGACATCAGGAAGGCGGCGACGTTGCCGACTTCCTCGATGGTCACGTTGCGGCGCAGTGGCGAGTGCTGTTCGCCCCAGGCCAGGAGCTTGTTGAAGTCGGCGATGCCGGAAGCGGCCAGAGTCTTGATCGGGCCGGCGGACAGGCCGTTTACGCGGATGCCGCGCGGCCCCAGGCTGGATGCAAGATAGTAGACGCTGGTTTCCAGACTCGCTTTGGCCAGGCCCATGACGTTGTAGTGCGGCACCGAGCGCACCGCGCCCAGGTAGGTCATGGTCAGCATGGCGCCATTGCGGCCCTGCATCATCGGCAGGGCGGCCTTCGCCAGACCGGTGAAGGAGTAACTGGAAATGTCGTGGGCGATGCGGAAGTTTTCGCGGGTGACGTTGTCGATGTAGCTGCCGACCAGCGCATCCTTGGGCACGAAAGCAATCGAGTGAACCAGGCCGTCGAGGCCGTCCCAGTGCTTGCCCAGGTTGTCGAACAGCGCGGTGATTTCCTCATCGCTGGCGACGTCACAGGGAAATACCAGCGGCTCGCCGCCGCTGAATTCCCGGACCAGGCCCATGACCCGGTCCTTGACCTTCTCGCCCTGATAGGTGAATGCCAGTTCCGCTCCCTCGCGGTGGCAGCATTTGGCCACGCCGTAGGCAATGGAGCGGTTGCTGATCAGACCGGTGATAAGAATTTTTTTGCCGGAGAGAAAGCCCATGTCGCGGTACTCGGTTAATGAAACGGCGCGGATTATACCTGTAGCGCTGCGTGGGTCGTTGGTCGGCGCTACCATGGCGCGGGTTGAATTCTGGAGTGATGTCGTGAGCGCGAAAATAATCGCTGTGGTGAATCAGAAAGGCGGAGCCGGCAAAACCACCCTGGCCATGTTGCTGGCGGGCAGTCTGGCGGATGCCGGCCACACGGTGTTGGTGGCCGATGCCGACCCGCAGAACACCGCCCTGCACTGGGCCGGCATGGGGGAGGGGTATCCGGCCGTGGTGGAAGATGTTTCCGGCGAGGAAGGCAAGTTGCACAAGGCCTTGCGCCGCCGTCGCGATGATTACGACTACATCGTCATCGACAGTCCACCAGCCGCCGCCGCGCCGGTCACGCAAAGCGCCCTGCGCATCGCCGACCTCGCCCTGGTGCCGGTGATTCCCTCGCCGCTGGATCTGTGGGCCTCGGTGCGCATCCGCGAGGCCATAGTCGATGCGCGTCACAAGAACCCCGAGTTGCTGGCCCGTCTGGTGGTCAACCAGATGCAGCCGAACACGGTGCTGGCGCGCGAGGTGATGGGCATGCTGCCGGAGTTCGGTATTCCCCTGCTGGCCGCCAGCCTGAAAAGCCGCACCGCCTATCGCCAGTGCGCGGCCCTGGGCGCGACCATCGCGGCGCTGGGGGCGCGTGCCGGGATGGCGATCCTGGAACTGGAAGCGTTGCGGCGTGAAGTGGAGAGGTTGCTGAACGGGGAGGGCGTGTGATGGCTATTCAGACACAAGCGATTTACACGCAACTGGATTTCCTGCGCCACGGCGAACCGGTGGGCGGCCGCCGTTATCGCGGCCAGATCGACGATCCCCTCTCGGAAAAAGGCTGGGCGCAGATGCGCGCCGCGACCGCCGATGATCGTCCCTGGAGCGCCATCGTCAGTTCACCTTTGGCCCGCTGCGCCGCCTTCTCGGAATGGCTGGCGGCTGAAACCGGCTTGCCATTGAGCTTCGATGAACGTCTCAAGGAGGTCGGCTTCGGCGCCTGGGAAGGCAAGACGCCGGACGAACTCAAGCGCGAGGCTCCCGACTGCGTGTTCGAGTTCAAGCGCGACCCGGTGCGCCGTCGGCCACCAGGCGCGGAATTGCTTGAAGCTTTCCATGCGCGTGTCACCACCGCCTATGAAGACCTTCTTGCCGGGCATGTCGGTGGGCATGTTCTGGTGGTGGCACATGCCGGGGTGATGCGGATGGCGATCTGCCATGTGCTCGGCCTGTCGCCCGCGCAGGCCTACAGCCTCAACGTGGCTTCCGCCGGCATGGCGCGCATCAAGGTGGAGCAAAAAGACGTGCGCCGTCTGGATACGCTGCTGTGGCTGACCCCGGGGCCGAGGATGTAGCGCCGGCATCCTTGCCGGCGTTTTTATAGCCGGCTGGAAGCCGGCGCTACGGGAGCGCCGCCGGCAGGGTTGAGCGCTGACCTCAGCCGCGCGTATTGGAATTGCCCGCGAACTGGCTGAGTTCAACGCGTGGCGCCGGCTCCCAGCCGGGTTTGCGGTGCTCGGTGACGACGTTGGTGAAAATGCCGCCGCGCACATAGAACTTCGCGGTCAGGCGCATGAAGCGAGGATCGGTGGCGCGCACCAGGTCGTCGAGGATGCGGTTGCTGACGTCTTCGTGGAAATGCCCTTCCTCGCGGAACGACCAGATGTAGAGCTTGAGGCTCTTCAACTCCACGCAACGCTGGTCTGCGATGTAATCGAGATACAACGTGGCGAAGTCCGGCTGGCCGGTTTTCGGGCACAGACAGGTGAATTCCGGGATTTCCATATGGATGTGGTAATCGCGGCCGGGATTCGGGTTGTCGAAGGTTTCCAGGGATTTGCTGGGCAGGGTAGGCATGGGCATGAACACGGATAAAATGGCGCGCCGATTATAGGTGCCTACCTCTCTCCATGCGTCGTGACCAAGCCATCACTCTCCTGCAAGCCCACAAAGCGGAAATCGTCTCCCGCTTCGGTGTGAAGCGTCTGGCCTTGTTCGGTTCGACGGCGCGCGACGAGGCGCGCGAGGACAGCGATGTGGATGTGCTGGTGGACTTTGTCGAACCGACCTTCCGTGGCTACATGGGGCTCAAGTTTTATCTCGAAGACATGTTTAGTTCATCGGTCGATCTGGTCTGCGATGACGCGGTTCGGCCACGCCTGAAGTCGAGAATCGAGCGGGAGGCGATCAATGTCGCGTGATTGGCCTTTGTTTGCCGCCGACATGCTGGATTTCTGCCACAGGATCACGGCATATGCCGAAGGGCTGGATTTTGATGCCCTGGCGCGAGCCCCCAAGGATCGCGATGCCTTGTTGTTCAACATCGTGTTGCTGGGGGAAGCCGCCGCACATATCCCGATGGACATTCGGGCCGGCTGGCCGGCTATTCCCTGGACTGAAATCGTGGCCACGCGCAATGCCCTGGTGCATGGCTATTTCGCCATCAGCGACAGAATTCTTCGGGATATCGTGGCGAATGAGGTGCCGGCCTTGATTACCCAACTCGCGCGGTTGGTCGAACAGCACCCGGCTGACTGATACTTTTGCGCCTCAAACACATCCACATCGCCGGCTTCAAATCGTTTGTCGATCCGGTGACCCTCCCCGCCGGCGCGCAGTTGACCGGCATCGTCGGCCCCAATGGCTGTGGCAAGTCGAACGTGATCGACGCGGTGCGCTGGGTGCTGGGCGAATCAAAGGCGCGCGAATTGCGCGGCGCCAGCATGCAGGACGTGATCTTCAACGGCTCATCCGGGCGCAAGCCTGCCTCGCGGGCGTCGGTCGAACTTCTGTTCGACAACAGCGCCGGCAAGGCGGCGGGGCAGTGGTCGCAATATGCCGAGATCGCGGTCAAGCGGATGCTGACCCGCAGTGGCGATTCCAGCTACTGGGTCAACAACGTCCAGGTTCGCAAACGCGACATGGCCGACCTGTTCCTCGGCACTGGCTTGGGCGGCGACGCCTACGCGATCATCGAGCAGGGCATGATCTCGCGCATCATCGAAGCCAAACCGGAGGAACTGCGCGGCTTCCTGGAAGAGGCGGCGGGGGTCTCCAAGTACAAGGAAAGGCGCAAGGAAACCGAATATCGCTTGCGCGACACCCGGGAAAATCTCGACCGGGTATCCGACATTCGCGAGGAACTCGGCCGGCAACTGGAAAAACTTTCCGTGCAGGCCGAAGTCGCGCGCCGCTTTTTCGGTCTGGATGCCGACCGCACCCTCAAGACCCGCTTCCTGGCGCTCACCCGCAAACGCGAAGCCCAGGCGCGCCAGGCCGAACTGGCGCGGCAACGGGAGGCCGCGCGCAACGACATCGAAGCCAGAACCGCGGAACTGCGTCGTCTTGAATCCGACCTGGAAAGCCGCCGTCTCGACCAGTTCAACGCCACCGAAACCCTCAACCAGGCGCAGGCGAAGTTCTATGCGGAAAGCGGTGAAGTGTCGCGGGTGGAACAGGAACTGCGCCACCTGCACGCCACGCGCGAACGCCTGACGCAAGACATTCGCCTCTCCGGCGAGCGGCAAGCCGCCACCCAGGCCGAACAGGATGCCGCCGCGTTAGAAATAGAACAGCGAAGTACCGACCTGGAACAGGCCGAGGAACAGGCGGAAATCCTCTCTGAGCGTGCCATTCAGGCCAGCGACAACCTGCCCGAAGTCGATACCGCCTGGCGCGCGACGCAGGCCGCCGTCGCCGAGGTGCAGCGGGAAATGGCCCAGTTCGAGCAGGCCGCGCAACTGGAGGAAGCCAACGCAGCCCACGCGGAGCGCGCCATCAACCAGTTGAAAGCGCGCGAACTCCGGTTGATGCAGGAACAGGAACTCCTGGCGGAAAACGACGCAGCCGAAGTCGAGCGCCGGCAGATGGACCTGGAGAGCGAACAGGAGCGGGTGGAGCGCCTGCGCGAGTATCTGGAAACCGCGCGCGGCGAGTGGCCGCAACAAGAAGCGCGCTTGCGCCAGGCACGCCAGGCGCAGGATGCCGCCAACCGTGAACTGCATCGTCTGGAAGCGGAAGTCGGCGCCCTGACCAAACTGCAAAACAGCGCGCATCAGGCGGAAAGCGGGGGCGCGGCCTGGCTAAAGCGTCTGGGCCTGGAGTCGGTACCGCGCCTGTGGCAACGGATACGGGTGGAGGAGGGCTGGGAAACCGCCGTGGAGGCGGCTTTGGGTGAGGCAATGGCGGCACTGGCGGTAGAAGCCGAAGCGTCGTGGGCGGAACAGCCGCCCGAGGCGCGGTTCGAGTTGTTGCTGCCCTTTGTAGCGCCGGGATACCCGCAAGGGGTAGGCCGTGGTTGTAATGCCGCCCAAACCCCGGCGGCAACAACCACGCTCTCCTTGCCGGCGTCTTTCGAAAACAGCCGGCTGGCCCTAAAGGATACCGGCCCTCTGGGCCATAAAGCCGGCGTTACGGGCGAGGGCGACCTGAACCTGCTCGCCGACCTCATCCACACGGACGATCCCCTGATCGCCCGCTTTCTCGCCGACCGCCTGGCTCTGGCCTATGCCACCGACACTCTGCATCACGCCATCGCGCAGCGTGGCAGCCTGCCGCCCGGCGGCTTCATCGCCACCCGCGAAGGCCACCGGGTCAGCCGCGACAGCCTGATATTCAACGCGCCGGAGAAGAATCATCAGGGCCTGATCGCGCGGGTGCGGGAAATCGAGCGTCTGGAAGAATCTCTGGAGCTGGCACAGGCCGCTGTCGAGGAAGTGGCCGAGGAAGTCATCCAGGCCGAGTCCGCGCAGCAAACCGCGCGGCGCCAGGGCGAGGCCTTGCAGACGCAACTGGCGCAGGCGCAGAACCAGGTGCACGAATTGCAGGTCAGCCTGGTGCGGGTTCAGGAAGCCGCGCGCCGGGTGGCCGACCGGCGCGCCCAGGTCGAGAAGGAACTGAACGAGCTCTACGACCAGATGGCGGTGGAAGAAGAAAGCTGGAATGACGCCAGCGAGCGTCAGCGCGAGGCCAGCCTGGAACACGACGAGGCGCGCGCACGTCTGGATACGGCGCGTGCCGCGCGCCAGGCTGCCGAACAGAAGCTGCACGGCGTGCGCGAAAGCCAGCGCCAGGCCGAGCGGGAAGCGCAGGAGGCGGCTTTCCTGGTGCGTTCCCTCAGCGCCCGTCTGCAAGACCTGGATGAGCGCAAGCAACGCGCCGCGCGTGGCCTGCACGACCTGGCCCAGACCTTCGAGCGGTTACAGGCCGAGCTCGACCAGGCGCAGGAAACCCCCACCCTGGCGGCGTTGGATGCGGCCCTGGCAGGCCGTCAGACTGCCGAAGCGAGCCTGACCGCCGCGCGTGACACGCTGGAAGGCGCCAACGCCGCCCTGCGCGACCTCGATACGGCGCGGATTACCAGCGAACGCGCCCTGGAGCCGCTCAAGGAACGTGAAGTCGCGCTGGAACTGAAATTGCAGGAAGCCCAGCTCAACGAAGCGCGCTATGCGGAAGAACTGGAAGGCGTGCAGGAAACAGAACTGGAAACAGCGGCCCAGGCGGCCGCCATTGCCACTCGTAGCGAAACCTGGCTGAAAAACGAACTCACCCGCCTGGAAGCCGAGATTGCGGCGCTTGGCCCGGTCAATATGGCCGCGCTGGACGAACTCACGGCCACGCAAGAGCGCAAACAGTACCTGGATGCCCAGGCCGAAGACCTGGAAACCGC
>JAUXXW010000052.1 GCA_030684775.1 Pseudomonadota bacterium | reverse complement strand
ACGAGTGAACCCGTAGGTCGGAAAAGCCGGCGTCTTCATGCCGGCGCCTTCCGACAAACCCTGGCGGAAGGCGCGATGAGGCTGCTTTTCCGCCCTACGATTAAGCCACCGGCATGAAGTGGCGTAGGTTGGGCAAAGCGCTGCGTGCCCAACAACCCGTCGCCATGTTGGGCACGCTGCGCTTTGCCCAACCTACGTCTACTGCGGCAAACGCTAGGCGTTCAGCGTCGCGTCACCACCAGCTTGCGGCGTCGTGACGGGCGGACGATCCACGTGCGCAAAAGCACGCTGGCGGAGCCCGGCTTGAAGGCGATCCATGACGCGCTGGCAATCAATCCGGCGCCAGTGGCGTAGGTTGGGCAAAGCGCAGCGTGCCCAACAGCCCGTAGGTCGGAAAAGCCGGCGTCTTCATGCCGGCGCCTTCCGACAATCCTTGGCGGAAGGCGCGATGAGGCTGCTTTTCCGCCCTACGGCACTGCAAGCCAAGTAATGCGACTGTTTCTGGATGCGAACATCCTGTTCACAGCGGCGCACAACTCGAACGGCAAGGCTGCGCTGGTCATGGAACTTGGCCAGGCCGGGCTCTGGCGGGTGGTTTCCAGTTCCTATGCCGTGGAAGAAGCGCGCCGCAACATCGCTCGTAAATACCCTGATCGTCTGGAACGCCTGGAAACCTTGACGCGGGATTTTCATCTGGCGTCAGCCACGCGGGAGTGCGATTGCCCGCCCGGTCTGCCCGCCAAGGGCTGTCCGATCTACCAGGCGGCGCTCGCCTGCAAGGCCGATGTGCTGCTCACAGGCGATATTCGCGATTTCGGTTTTTTGATGAACGACCGCGACAAGGCGGAGGGCTTGCTGGTTCAGACGGTGGCCGAATTTCTGGCGGGGTTGTAAGTCCGGAGGGCCGGGTATGTGCTCCGACCCGCTGGTCGAAGTGCTCGCCGCCCACCGCGAAACCCGACATGGCATCACTTCAATAGCGTCGTGATACGGGGAAACCGCTGACGGGACCGCTGGGTGATTTCTGGCGCTGCCGCGTGGGCGATTACCGCATCATCCGCGCCATCCAGGATGGCCGGCAACGCGTCCTGCTCACGCGGATTGGGAATCGACGCGCCGTCTGCTGGTTGCCGCGCTTCCCGGGCCTCCGGATAATGGCCCCGACCCCTTTTCAACGAGAACCCGATGGATCAGCCCGCAGCCCTTGATTTCGACCTTGCCGCCACCGGTGGCAAGAACGTCAGACTCAGTGATTTCAAAGGGCGCGGTGTCGTCCTTTATTTTTATCCCAAGGACAACACGTCCGGCTGCACCACGGAAGGCCAGGATTTCCGCGATCTCCATGCCCTGTTCCAGGCGCTGGGATGGGAAGTCTTCGGCCTCTCGCGCGACAGCGTGGAGTCGCACGAGGGCTTCAAGGCCAAGGAGGCGTTTACCTTCGACCTCATCGCCGACCCGGATGAACTGGCCTGCGAAGCGTTCGGTGTCATGAAACTGAAAAACATGTATGGCAATCAGGTGCGCGGTATCGAACGCAGCACCTTCGTGATCGCGCCGGATGGCACGGTCGCGAAAGCATGGCGTGGCGTGAAAGTGCCTGGTCATGCCCAGGAAGTGCTGGAATTCGTGCGTACCCTGTAATTTCCCAACGGCTAACTGGAGAGACCCAGATGGTGAGCAAGACCGGCACGACGAAGCAGACACGCAAGCCCGCCACGGCCAAGAAAGCGGCGCCGACCAAGTTGTTCGTTCTCGACACCAACGTGCTGTTGCACGATCCCACCTGTCTCTACCGCTTCCAGGAACACGACATCTATCTGCCGATCGCCACCCTGGAAGAGCTCGACCACAACAAGAAGGGCATGACCGAGGTTGCGCGCAACGCCCGCCAGGTCACCCGCTTCCTGGAAGAAATCGTCAGCCCTTCCGAACTCGACATCAAGGACGGGATTTCCCTCGCCGAGCACAGCCACAAGGCCGCCACCGGCCGCCTGTTTCTACAGACCCAAACGATCACCAGCGACATCGCCGCCTTGCTGCCCTTCAGCAAGGTGGACAACCAGATCCTCGGCATCGTCTCCTATCTGCAGGAACAGCAGCCAGCGCGCCAGGTCATCCTGGTGTCGAAAGACATCAACATGCGCATCAAGGCGCGCGCGCTGGGAATCCCCGCCGAGGATTACTTCAACGACAAGGTGCTGGAAGACACCGACCTGCTCTATAGCGGCGTCACCGAATTGCCGGCCGACTTCTGGGACAAGCATGGCAAGGGCATGGAGTCCTGGCAGAAGGAAGACCGCTCCTACTACCGCCTGACCGGCCCCCTGGTGCCCAGCTTCCTGGTCAACCAATTCGTCTGGCAGGAGGGCGCCAACCCGTTCCAGGCCAAGGTCATCGCGGTGGCCGGCAAGACCGCCACCCTGGAAACCGTGAAGGATTATTCCCACCACAAGAACAACGTCTGGGGCATCACCGCGCGCAACCGCGAGCAGAACTTCGCCCTCAACCTGTTGATGGACCCGGAGATCGACTTCGTTTCCCTGCTCGGCCAGGCCGGCACCGGCAAGACCCTGCTCACACTCGCCGCCGGTCTCACCCAGATACTGGAAACCAAGACCTACAGCGAGATCATCATGACCCGCGTCACCATCCCGGTGGGCGAAGACATCGGCTTCCTGCCCGGCACCGAGGAAGAAAAGATGACCCCCTGGATGGGCGCCCTGGAAGACAACCTGGACGTGCTCAACAAGCCCGACGAGGAAGCCGGCGAGTGGGGCAGGGCGGCCACGCAAGATCTGGTGCGCAGCCGCATCAAGGTGAAATCGCTCAACTTCATGCGTGGGCGCACCTTCATGAACAAATTCCTGATAATCGACGAAGCGCAGAACCTCACCTCCAAGCAGATGAAGACCCTCATCACCCGCGCCGGCCCCGGCACCAAGGTGGTCTGCCTGGGCAACATCGCGCAGATCGACACGCCCTACCTGACCGAAGGGAGTTCCGGTATCACCTACGTGGTGGACCGCTTCAAGGGTTGGGAACACGGCGGCCACATCACCCTGGCGCGCGGTGAGCGCTCGCGCCTGGCGGATTACGCGGCGGGGATACTGTAACGAGGGATAGAGGAGAACAGCCATGACACTCGCCGAAGCCATCCAGACCCGTATCCAGACACTGTCGCCCTCTTTGCAAAGGGAGACACTGGATTTCATCGAGTTTCTGGAGCATCGCTATAACCAGGAACCCGAAAAGGGCGGCGATACCGAGGCATTCCTTGCCGCCGTGGCGGGAACGCTGGGTGACGATTTTCCGGATGACATCGGCGGTGACGACCTGGGGGTCGATACTCCCAGGCAGGAATTCGACTGATGCCTTTCCTCCTGGATACCAATGCGGTGATCGCGGTCATGAAGGGCAATTCCGCTGTGATGGGCCAGGCGCGCCGGGTGGGGCGCGCCGAGTTGCAGCTTTGCGCGCCGGTGGAGGCCGAATTGTGGTTTGGCGTGTACAAGAGCAAGAGGCAGGAGGAAAACCGTGAGGCATTGCTCACTTTGTTGTCCTGGCTTCCGAGCCTGCCCTTCTCTGGAGAGGCAACACGGCTTTTTGGCGAGATTCGCGCCACGCTGGCCCGAGAGGGCAAGCCTGTCGGCCCTTACGACCTGCAAATCGCGGCCGTTGCCTTGGCCCACGACCTGACCGTAGTCACAGACAACATCTCGGAGTTCTCCCGCATTCCCGGCCTCAAGGTCGAGAACTGGCTGCGTGCCGATTCCATCTGACCTTGTTCCGCTTCCTCCACGCCGCCGACACGCATATCGACAGCCCGCTCGAAGGGCTGGACGCCTATGACGGCGCGCCGGTCGCCGCCTTGCGCGGGGCGACGCGGGCGGCGTTCGAGAATCTGGTGCGCCTGGCGCTGGATGAAAAGGTGGATTTCCTGCTCCTGGCCGGCGATATCTACGACGGCGACTGGAAGGATTTCAGCACCGGCCTGTTTTTCACCCGGCAGATGGCGCGCCTGGGGGCGGCGGGGATTCCGGTCTACATGGTTGCCGGCAACCACGATGCGACTTCGGTGCTGACCCTGCACCTCACCCCGCCGGATAACGTGCATGTCTTTTCCACGCGCGTGGCGGAAAGCAAAAAGGTGGAGGGCCTGCCCGTCGCCATCCACGGGCGCGGTTTCCCGCAACGCGCCGTGCCGGAGAATCTGGCCCTCGAATACCCGTCGCCGTTGCCGGGCTGCTTCAATATCGGCCTTCTGCATACCAGCCTCACCGGCGCCCCCGGCCATGATCCCTATGCGCCCTGTTCCCTGGCCGATCTGGCCGGCAAGGGCTACCAGTACTGGGCGCTGGGCCATGTGCATCAACCCCAGGTGCTCGCGCGCGATCCCTGGGTGGTCTATCCCGGCAACCTCCAGGGTCGCCACATCCGCGAACCCGGCGCCCGTGGCTGCCGGCTGGTGACGGTGAGCGACGACCTGGAGGTGATGGCGGCCGAATTCCGCGCCCTCGACGTGGCGCGCTGGGCGCGGCTGGAACTGGACATCGCCGATGTGGACGCGCTGGAAACCGTTCATGCCCGTATCGGCGATGAACTGCGTCGGGCCGCTTCCGCCGCGGAAGATCGTCTACTCGCCGCGCGCATCGTTCTCGTCGGCGCCACGAATCTGCACAGTGCCCTCAAGCGCGATCTGCCGGGCCTGCGCGCCGAGTGCATCAACCAGGCGCAGCGTGTGCCGGACGGCATCTGGATCGAAAACGTCGAAGTCCGCACCTCGCCGCGTCAGAGTCTGGCTGATCTCGCCGCGCGCGACGAACTGACCCGCATCGTCCTGGAAACCCTGGATCAGGCCGCCGCCGGCGAACTGGCCTTGCCCGGTGAAGTGCGCGATCTGCTGAAAATCCTGACGCCGGAATTGCGTGAAGGCGTCGAGGCGGAACTGGCCCCGCAACAGCGCGCCGACCTGCTCGATGACGTGCGCGGCATCCTGCTCTCCGCGCTGGAGCGCCACTAGTGTTGCGAACCAGAAATAGCGGAACAAATGAAACGGATGGATTTTTTTGCCAGGCTAGGCGCAGACCCGCTGCCGTATGGGGTATACGGCAAGGGGCTGCAACGACGCATGGCGGAAAAAGCAGGGACTTGGCCGCCGTCTTTTGGCGGCTTAGTCCTTCGCTTAGGGGTTTCATCAAAAGACGCCGTTTCATGTTTCGTTATTTCTGGTTCGCAACACTAGGCATAGGCCGCGCATGAGATTCCGCCGCCTCGCCATCCCCGCCTACGGCCCGTTCACCGATCTGGCGCTGGAGTTTTCCTCCGGCGGCGCCGATTTCCACCTGATCTACGGTCGCAACGAAGCGGGAAAAAGCTCCCTGCTGCGTGCCATCCGCGATCTGCTCTACGGCATCCATACCCAGACGCCGGACAATTTCCTGCACGATTACAAGGACCTGCGCATCAGCGCCGAAATCGAGAACCAGTCCGGCCGGCGTATCGTCGCGCAGCGGCGCAAGGGGCTGCGCAACACCCTGCTCGACGCGGCGGGGCAGGCGCTGCCGGACGACGCCCTGGCCCCCTTCCTCGGCCCGGTGGATCGAACTTTTTTCACCACCATGTTCGGCCTCGGCTCGGATGAACTGCGCCAGGGCGCCCACGACCTGTTGCAAGGCAAGGGCGATCTCGGCCAGGCGCTGTTCTCGGCCAGCCTGGCCGGCACGCCGGTTCATCGCGTGCTGGAGGGCTTGAACGAAGAAGCACGCAAGCTGTTCGATGGCAAAGCCTGGAAAAACGCCAGCATCCGCCCCGCGCTGGACATCCACGACGAGGCCCTGCGCAACAGCAAGCAGACCCGGGTCAAGCCGGAAACCTGGGAAATCACTCTGCGCGAGCTCGAAGACGCGCGGCGCGCAAAGCACGAGCTGGATGCCGAACTGCACACCCTGCGTGGCCGCCAGGATTGGCTGGGCCGTTGCCTGGACGCGCTGCCCACGCTGGGCCGGTTGCGCGAAACGGAAGCGCGCCTCGGTGAACTGCCGCGGCTGCCGGCCCTGTCCGACGACTTCGCGAAGGAGGTGGAAGCCGCCCAGAACAGGCTCGTTCAGACCGAACGGACGCTTGAGAGCCTGAAACAGCGCATCGGCGATCTGACCACCCGTCGCGATACCCTCACGCCGCGCGCGGAGGTGCTTGCCCACGCGGCCGAAATCGTTGCCCTGGCGGAGGGCCTTGCCGTCTACAGGCAGGGCCGCGACGCGCTTTCGGTGGACAGGGCGGAGGCTGAACAAGTGGAAGCCGGCTTGCGTGCCGGTCTGTTGCGCCTTGGATTGCACGCGGAACCCGCCGACATCGCCGATTTGCGTATTCCCCTCGCCGAAGAACTGGCGCTGCGCGAGGCCGCCACCGCCCTGGTGGACGCCGAACGGGCGGGAGAGGAACAGCGGCTCGCGGCCGCGCGACTTGCCGCCGAACTCGAAAAGACGCGCGCCCGTCTGGCCTTGCTGCCACAAACCGATGCCTTCGCGTTACGCGAGGCTCAGGCGGTCGCCGCGCCCGCCGCCGCGTTCGACCTGGCCGGCAAGGAGGCCGCGCTGGAAAACCTGTCCCGGCGTCTGGCGAGCCAACAGCCATTGTTGGTCGGCGCGCCCGCCGACCCGGCCGCGGCCTATGCCCTGGCGTTGCCCGCCGCTTCGCGGCTGCGCGAGTTCGACGCCGCCGCCGCCGATCTGGCGACGCGCGCGCGGCAACTGGACGAAGCGGTGCGGAAAACGGCGAAAAGCCTGCGCGAGATGAAGACCAAGCTGGAACGCTTGGAGGCACGCGGCATCCTGCCTACACACGACGATCTTGCCCAGGCACGCGCGCATCGTGACGATGGCTGGCGACAGGTGCTGGCCTGCTGGCGCGAAGGCGCCCCGGAACAAGCCTGGGATGATGCCCCCCTGGCCGAGTCCTACCCGGTCGCCGTGCGGCAAGCCGATGCCCTGGCCGACCGCTTGCGCGAAGAGGCGGATGCCGTCGCCCAGGCGGAAGAACTGCGTTGGCAAATCCGGGAAGGCGAAGCCACCCACCAGGAACAACAGGAAGAAAGGCTGCGCCTGGACCACGCCCGCCAGACCTGGCTGCGCGACTGGAACGCGCTCTGGCAAGCCAGCGGCCTGGCCGCCTCCAGCCCCGCGGAAATGCTGGAATGGCGTGAACAATGGCTGGAATTCCGTGGCCGCCACGAAGCCTGGCGCGACCTGCGCGACCAAGTTCAGGCCGCCCGGCGGGACATCATCGCCGCCGAAGCCCTGCTGCGCCCCTTGCTGGACGGCGTCGACGGCGGCTTGCCGGAACTGCGTGAGCTGGCGGAACGCCGCCTGCGCGCCGCCGACCAGGTGTTGGGCGAGCGCCGCGCCCTGGAGGCCGATTTATCTGAATTGCAGCGCGAAACCGAAGTTTTGGCGCGGCAACGGCCACAGATCGAAAGCACGCTGGTTCAGGCACAAACCCGCTGGCGCGATAACCGGCACGGAGGCGAACATCGTCCGGAAACCGCCCTGCACCTGCTCGACGCCCGCCTCGAACTGGTCACGCGATACGATGCCTGGACCCGTCTGAGTACCGCGCTGACGGAACGGCACAATGCGCTGGCGGCCTATGAGCGCCAGGCTCGGGCGCTCGTGGTGGCGGTAACAGTCCCCCCCTTTGCCAAAGGGGGGGAAGGGGGGATTTCCACAGACGCCGGCGCCGAAATCCAGGTCAATGCCCTGGGAGACACACTTTCCCAAGCCCGCGCCCTGCAAACCCGACGCAGCCTGGTCGAAGAAGACCTGGAGCAACTGACGGCCGAGCTACCCCGCGTGGAACAGGACGCGGAAATGGCCCGCCACGACCTGACGGCACTGCTGGTTCAGGCCGGGGTGGCGGATATGAATGCCCTGCAAAGCCTGCTGGCCAACCTTGCCATTCGCCGGCGGCTGCTCGCCGACCAGGACAGTCTGCGCGCCGCTCTGCATGTGCAGGCGCGCGGCGAGACACTGGACAGCTTCATCGAGCGTGTGTGTGGAGAAGACGGTGAAACCCTGGCGACGGAACGGGAAGACCTGGCCGACCGCATCCGGGATCGGGAAGCGCGGCGCGAACAGGCCATCCAGAATCTGACGCGCTCGGAAGATGCAAAAACGCATCTGGAAACCAGCGGCGCCGAAGCCGCCGAATACTTGCAGACCGCCCGCCACGCCGTCGCCACGGTGCGTCGGGACGCCGCCCGTTACCTGCGCCTGCGTCTCGCCATCCAGTTCCTGAAGGCCCAGATAGAGGTCTTCCGCGCGCGCAATCAGGGGCCGCTGCTGGTCAAGGCGGGGGCCTTGTTCCAGCGGATGACCGGCGGCAGTTTCAACAGCCTCGGCACCACCTATGCGGAAGACGACATCCCCGTTCTGGTCGGCATGAAAGAGGGGGTGGCCGTGCCGGTGGAGGGCATGAGCGAAGGCACCCGTGATCAGCTCTTTCTCGCGCTACGCCTGGCCGCCATCGAATTGCACCAGACCAACCACGAGCCCATGCCGCTCATCCTCGACGATCTCCTGATTACCTTCGACGACGACCGCACCCGCGCCATCCTGCCCCTGCTGCGCGATCTCGCCGGAACCACGCAGGTGTTGCTGTTCACCCACCATCGGCATCTGATCGACCTGGCTCGCGAAACCCTGCCAGCGGATGCCGTGTGCCTGCATGAAATCAAGGGAAGTTTCGCGTAGCCACGGTCCGAGGCATCGCCCGCCGGCGAGGTATTCGGCGGTCAGCCGGAAAGTGGAATTTCCAGGGTGGCGCCGGGCTGGAGAGGCTCGGCCGCCTCATTCCAGCGGCGAATGTCGGTAACCCGCACGCTGTATAGCTTGGCGACCTGATCCAGGGTGTCGCCACGGCGCACGGTGTGGGTGCGCATGCTCGGACGTTTTGCCTTGGCTGCGGATTGGATTTTCGGGGTGCCGGCCACTTTCACTTTGGAGGGAACCAGGAGGGTCTGTGCCTGGGTAACCTTGCCCTTATGGAACTTGACCGGGTTGTGTACCTTCAGCCAGTCCGGCGTCACGCCGAATTGGTCGGCGATCTTGCTGGCGCTTTCTCCGCGTTTCGCCTGGTAGGAGCGCAGGCTGAGCTTGTCCACGCCTTGGCGGTGCAGGTTGAACTGGAAGGTCTCCACACGCTCGGTGGGCAGCAGCATGACGCCGCGTGTGTCGGTGTGGATGACGCGGCGCTGAAAGCCGGGGTTGAGGGAAAGAAATTCGTCCAGGTTCATGTCCGCCAGGCGCGCGGCCTGTTTTGCTTCCATCGGCTGGCTCAGCTTGACCTGCATGAAATAAGGTTCGTTGGCCACTTCTTGCAGAGCGATGTCGAAACGTTGCGGATCGAGCACGATGTTGCGCACGGCGATCAGTTTGGGAACGTAGTGGCGGGTTTCCGTGGGGAGTTTCAGGCTGGCGTAGTCGGTGGACTTGCCTTTCCGACGCGACTGCGCGCGCGCCACGCAGCCTTCGCCGCAGTTGTAGGCGGCCAGCGCCAATTCCCAGTCGCCGAATTTGGCGTGTAGGTCTTCCAGATGATCGAGCGCGGCGCGGGTGGCGGTGAGCACGTCGCGGCGGCCGTCATACCAGGCATTTTGTTTGAGGCCGTAGACCTTGCCGGTGGAGGGGATGAACTGCCAGAGGCCGGAGGCTTTCATCGGCGACAACGCCAGCGGGTTATAGGCCGACTCGATCATGGGCAGCAGGGCGATCTCCATCGGTATGCCGCGCTTTTCCACTTCCTCGACGATGAAATAGAGATACAGGCGGCTGCGCTCGGCGCCTCGTTCGAGGTAGCTTGGGTGCTTGCGGAACCATTCTTCGTGCACGCGGGTGAGGGCGGGGTTGGATTCGCCCAGGCTGAAGCCGGACCGGATACGTCGCCAGAGAACGCCCTGTTGCTCCACGGGAGGGGCGGACAAGGCATAGCTGACCTTCAGGGCCGGGGTTTGATTTCCAGTCTCGGCAAGTGCCGGCGCCACGGACGCGGCCAGGCCGAGGAAAAGGAAAATGAGGGGGAGTAAACGTCGGTTCGGGGGCATGGGGTGGGGCGGTTAAGGGTCGGGCGACAAGGCACCAGGCCTATATCGGCACGAGTCGCAGAACCTTGAACGAGACCGCATTTTACCGGCCAGGGCCGGGGGGCTCAATGCAAGTGGCTGTTCTGATTGAAAAAGGGATGCGACGGGGGAATGCGCTCAGTAGCCATCTCGCCAGGCTCGCACCGTGGTGAAGGCCTCCAGGCCGGGTTGGACGGGGTGTTCGGCATGTTGCGCTGCCGCAACAATCACGCTCGGTTCATCAAAACGCAGGAAGGGGTTGGTGGCGATTTCCGTGCTCAAACTGACCGGCAGACTGGGTATTCCCTGCCCGCGCAGGCCACGCACTTCCGCCAGACGGGTTTGCAGGGCGGGATTGTTCGGTTCCACCGCCAGGGCGAAATCAAGGTTTTCCAGCGTGTACTCGTGCGCGCAGTAGACCAGGGTCTCCGCCGGTAGCGCCTTGATGCGGCTGAGCGAGGCATGCATTTGCGCCGGCGTGCCTTCGAACAGGCGGCCGCAACCGCAGGAAAACAGGGTGTCGCCGCAGAACAGGGCGCCGTGGCCGTAACCGTTCATAGCCGGCTGGCCGCCCCCGTTCATGAACGTTTCGTGCTCGGCCATGAACGGTTCCCTCAACCCCAACCCCTCACCCAGAGGGAGAGGGGAGCGTCGAGAGTCGCTGGCGCGACTTTGAAAGTAACAGAGATGGCCCAGGGTGTGGCCGGGCGTGGCGAGCACCTGGAAGGCGAGGCCGAGTTCATTTATCTGGACGGTTTCCCCGCCCAGCAGCGGATGTGTCCTGCCGGGAATGGTTTCATTGCCCGGGCCGTAGACGGGGATGGCATACCGCGCGGTGATTTCGCGGATGCCGCCGACATGATCGGCATGGTGATGCGTCACCAGGATGGCGACAGGATGACGTTGCCATCGCTCAAGCCAAGCTAAAATCGGCGCGGCTTCTCCGGGGTCGACCAGGATTGCCGAATGGTCGTCGTGGATGGCCCACACATAGTTGTCCCGGAACGCGGGGATGGCTGTCACTTTCATGCGGGCATTGTCCCGTCAGGTTTTCCAGGACGTCAATCAGTGCGGACATGGTTCGATAGCGAGTTGGGTCAATACGTGCTGGCGCGGGAACAGGCCTGGTTCGACGCCGTCAGCGTCGATCTGTTCGGCTTCAACGCCATGCAGGTCGGCCACTGCGGTGTGGAATGCCTGCGCGCCAATCGTATGCCGCATCGCTTTTGCGGCGGGTTGGAAGAAGGCGAACTGCGCTGTCTTCCGGAGCAATTGCCGATCGCCAGCCAGAGCCTGGATCTGCTGGCGTTGCCGCATGTCCTGGAATTCTCCGTCCACCCGCACCAGGTGCTGCGCGAGGCAGAGCGGGTGTTGCGCCCGGAAGGCCGTTTGCTGATTACCGGCTTCAACCCGCTGAGCCTGTGGGGTTTGCGGCGCAGCTTCAATCGCCATGCGACCGATTGGCCCTGGCGTGGGCGTTTCATTCACCTCACCCGCCTCAAGGATTGGCTGGCTCTGCTCGGCTTCGAGTTGGCCGGCGGGCGCATGGCCTGCTACGTCCCTCCTTTTGAACATGCCGCCTGGATCAAACGCTTCGCGTTTCTGGAAGCCGCCGGAGACCGCTGGTGGGCGCTGGGCGGCGGTGTTTATCAGATTCATGCCGTGAAGCGTGTGCATGGCATGCGCCTGATCGCACCCAAGTGGGAAGGGCACTGGCTACCGCGCCCGACCTGGGCCAGCTCAACCCGTAACTCATTGAACAAAGATGGCTGAAGAAACCAAACTGGTAGCCCGGATGCAGCGCAGCGGAATCCGGGGCATTACGTGGTGCGATTCCCCGGATTCCGCTGCGCTGCATCCGGGCTACAAATCTGGGCCAGCTCAACCCGTAACTCATTGAATAGAAATGGCTGAAGAAAAAATTGTGGATCTTTATAGCGACGGCGCCTGCAAGGGCAATCCCGGCGTTGGTGGTTGGGGCGTGTTGCTACGTTTCGGCGAGGTGGAAAAGACCTTGTGTGGCGGCGCACGCGACACCACCAACAACCGCATGGAGTTGCAAGCGGTGATCGAGGGCTTGAAGACGCTTAACCGGCATTGCCAGGTGCGCGTGCATACCGACTCGAAATATGTGCAGCAGGGCATCTCGGAGTGGATGCCGAACTGGATTCGGCGCGGCTGGAAGACTGCGGGGGGCAGCGCGGTGAAGAACCAGGATTTATGGCGCGAGTTGTCCGAGCAGGCGGCGCGCCACCGCATCGAATGGCTCTGGGTCAAGGGCCATGCCGGCCACCCGGAAAATGAACGCGCCGACGAGCTGGCCAACGAAGGCGTGCAGATCGCTTTGCAGGGGAAGAACTGATGCGCCAGATCGTGCTGGATACCGAAACCACGGGCCTGGACCCGGCGCAGGGGCATCGAGTGATCGAGATCGGCGCTCTGGAGATCGTCAATCGGCAGCCTACCGGCGCTACCTACCATGTCTACCTCAACCCGCAACGCGAGATCGACGCGGGCGCGATGGCGGTGCATGGCCTGACCAACGAATTTCTGGCCGACAAGCCGCGTTTCGCCGACATCGCGCCGGAGTTCCTGGAATTTGTGCGCGATGCCGAACTGGTCATCCACAACGCACCGTTCGACGTGGGTTTTCTCAATGCCGAACTGGCGAAACTGAAAGACGGGCCGGTCAAGCGTTACTGCACGGTGCTGGATACCCTGAAGATGGCCAAGGGCTTGCACCCCGGCCAGAAGAACAATCTGGACGCGCTGTGCCGGCGCTACGAAGTGGACAACTCCGGGCGCGCCTTCCACGGCGCCCTGCTCGACGCGCAATTGCTCGCCGAGGTGTATTTGGCGATGACCCGTGGCCAGGAGACCCTGGGCATCGACATCGCCACCCCGGCTCAAACCGAGGCCGCCACCCTGGTGCGGCGCGGCGTGCTCAAGGTGTTGCGCGCGGATGTTGCGGAATGCGCGTCGCATGCGGCTTATCTGGAGGGTATGGTCAAGGAGTGCGGGGAAGCGCCGGCATGGTGAAGCCGCTATTTCCACTATTTGCCGTTCTCGTGGCGGTTCCCTGCGCGGCAAAGGAGCTGAGTGAAGCCGATTTCATCGGTGAAGTACCCGTGGTGCTGACCGCCAGCCGTCTGGCGCAACCCATCCAGGATGCCCCAAACGCCATCAGCGTGATCGACCGCGTAGCGGCATCACCCGATTGGTGGGCGCCATCGGAGGCGATAACGCCAGCATCCATGCGGCCTCACGAGGGCTAAGGAGCGGTCAACTGAGGTTTCCAGGATAATCCAGCACCTTCGTTCAACCTACCGAAAGACATATGAGCAAGACCAGCGTGTTGTTTGTCTGCATGGGCAATATCTGCCGATCACCCACTGCGGAAGGCGTATTTCGCGACAAAGTTAAAAAAGCGGGTTTGGAGAAACAGATCGACATCGATTCCGCCGGCACCCATGGCTATCACGTCGGCAGCGCGCCGGATCCGCGCGCGCGGAAAACCGCGCTGAGCCGCGGCTACGATCTCTCCTCGCTACGTGGGCGCCAGGTCAGTGACCAGGATTTCGCATCGTTCGACTATGTACTGGCGATGGATCGTGACAACCTGCACAACCTGCTGCAGCGTTGCCCGGAGCAGTTCAAGCACAAGGTGAGGCTCTATCTGGCGTTCAGCGGCCGTTTTCCCAACCTCAATGTGCCGGACCCGTACTACGGTGGCGGCAAAGGGTTCGAGCAGGTGTTGGATATGGTGGAAGACGCGGCGGAAGGGCTGTTGCGGGAGATTGCGCGCAATTCCGAATAGACCGGCCATCACGGCGGCAACCGGGCGAAATGCGTTCGGCCTGATGCCGCCGAAGCCCACATTCCCCCCGAGGCAAACTCAGGGTGAATGGACTTCGAACATGCTTGCGTCGAACACCTGGTTCAACCTGGAAACGACACTTCGCGATACCCGGTATTGAGGTGCGGACGGCGTTACTGGCAAACCTGCTGCATGCTGAAGGAGAGCAGATTGGTGCTGTTGACGGCTTCCATGCCACTGGAGATCAGCCAACGCAGCGCTTTGGTCGGAGGCGGGGTGATGCCGACCAGTTCGGTGGGGCATTTGAACGTCAGAACATACAGTGGCCTTTCACCGGTCGGATAGACCTTCGTGATGCTCGGGAGGATGTCTATGTCCGGTGAAGGCAGGTGGGGGGCGGGCAGGAAATCCCTCAAACTGTTGAACATCTGGCCAAGATCGGCGGCCGCCGCCGCGTTGGGCGTGGCGGGTGTTTGATTGAATGACGCCAGGCCGGGCTGGCTGGCCGAAGGCAGCGAGGGCAGGGAAAACATCAGGCCACTCAACAGCAGGCTAAGACTTTCGACCGGGTTGAATGCGGTAAACGGCTGGCTGTAGGTCGTGTTGTAGGCCGCGTTGTAGGCCAGGTAGGGGTTTTGTGATCTCGCGATGATCGTGTCGGCCTTCCGCGATTGAGCTTGTGCGCCGGCGGCGCCCCCGGTATTCCAGGGGTTGCTGGATGGGGCCTTCTGAGCGACCACCGGGGCTGTCTGGGCAACGGCCGGGACGCCGGCCACGGTGGACGTCAGCGTCAGTGATTTGGCCAAGACCAACGGAGCGGTCGGCGTGGCGGTTGTCGCCTTGGGCGTATCGGAATCTTGTGCGCCGGCCGTCGCCACGCTGGCGGCGGCTACTACTGGCGGGGTGACGACCGTGATGGGGGTGGTGATGGCGGTGGCCGCGGCGGGCATATTCGCTTTCGCGACGACGGGGGCGGTCGAGCTGGGCAGATAGGCATTCTCGGCAACGACCGGTAGTTCTACGCCGGCGGGTGCCTGGGCGACTGGTTTTGCCTGGCTGTGATATTTCCTGGTCTTTTTCTGCGCGGTTTTCGCTCTTCTGAGCGATTTCTTGGCTTGCTTGTGGGTGGTGCCGGCTGAGGACTTGGTCAGTTCTTCGTTAGAACGCGCATCGCTGCTCAAGGCCGCGCTACTGTTTAGTAACGCTACGGAGGCGATGAGTAGGCCGCTCAGGAGTTGAGGTAATGCTTTCATGTGGCCGTCCTTGAAAAATCGGTTGCCCGACGCGTTATCGACTGCTGTCGGAGTAAGTCGGACATAGTGCCTCAAGATGACCCGTCTGGGCTGTATGGGTTCCCCATGTTGTTGATTTGCCTCAAGGGATATTGCAACAAAGGGGCATTGTCGCCACACAGTGGTTACCACGCCTCGGCATGGCAACCCGTGTCATCACAAGCGAGATAGCCACCGGACAGATCGTACCAGTCCGGCAGCACCCAACGCTCGCGAGGGTGGCCATCGATGTTGTGGCTATGGCGCGCGGGTCGGTGGGTGTGGCCGTGGATGATACGGCTGACGCCATGCCGGCGGAATGCCGCTGCAATCGCCTCCGGGTTTACATCCATGATTTCCGGGCGTTTTCCGGCCTTGGCCAGTTCGCTGCGCTCACGCAGGGCGGAGGCGATGGCGTGGCGCTCCGCCAGGGGTTTGTCGAGGAAGTCGGCGCGCCAGGCCGGTTCCCGTATCTGTGCGCGCAACGCCTGATAGTGCGCATCGTCCGTGCACCAGGCGTCGCCATGCGCGAGCAGGGTGGCGGTGCCATACAGGTCGATGAGGGTAGGGTCTTCCAGCAGGATCAGGCCGGCGGCGCGGGCCAGATCGGGGCCGACGAGGAAGTCGCGGTTGCCGGGCAGGAAGTAGACGGGGACGCCGCTCTTCGAGACCCGCTTCAGGTCCGCGGCGATCTCGGTGTGGAAGGGCAGGGCAAGGTCATCGTCACCCACCCAGGCCTCGAACAGATCGCCCAGGAGGTAGAGGGCTTCGGCGTGGATCGCTTTCTGGTCGAGAAAGCGCCGGAACGACTCGGCGGGGCCGGGGCGTTCCGGGGTGAGGTGTAGATCGGAAAGAAACAGGGTGGCCGAAGCCACTTGTGACATGGCGGTGTTCAGCCCTCCACAACCTCGGCCGATTCGATGATGACGTTGTCCACCGGCACATCCTGGTGGCCGGCGCGCATGCCGGTGCGAACCTTGCGGATGCGGTCGACGGTGTCCTGGCCTTCGCTGACGCGGCCGAACACGCAATAGCCGTAGCCCTGGGCGGAAGGCTCGCGGAAGTTGAGGAATTCGTTGTTCGAGAGGTTGATGAAGAACTGGCTGCTGGCGGAATCGGGGTTGGGGGTGCGCGCCATGGCGATGCTGTAGGCGACGTTCTTGAGGCCGTTGTCGGCTTCGTTCTTGATTGGCGCGCGGGTGTCTTTCTGTTCCATGTCGGCGGTGAAGCCGCCGCCCTGGATCATGAATCCGTCGATCACACGGTGAAAAATAGTGCCGTTGTAGTGGCCGTCGCGCACGTATTGCACGAAGTTGGCGACCGTCTCGGGGGCGGCTTTTGCGTCCAGTTCCAGGGTGATGGGGCCGAAGTTGGTTTGCAGTTTGATCATGGTGTGGGCTCGTTTGGGTTTCTTGGAGGAGGTGGATTTCGTTGCCGCGAAGCTCACGGCGGTAAAAGAGAGCAGGCAAAAAGCCAGGATGATGCGGGTCAGGGTCAGCATAGGGTCAGCGTTGCGCGAGTCGGGTGGGTAATTCCGAGGTTCTTTCCATGACGATGCGCCAATGGCCAGCGTCCTGTTGCCAATACAGGCGTTTGCGGCTGACGCTGGAAAGGCGGTCGCTGCTGTAGCGCTGGGTGAATTCGGCATAGGCCATGGGTTTGCCGTCTTCAGTGCCTGGATAAAGGAACAGGCCGACATCTTCCAGTCCCACCTTGATCCAGGCTTTGTCGGTGATGTTGCGGCGTTTGTTTTCCGACCAGGCGCGGCCTTCGCCATTCAGGAAGTCACTGGCGTAATGGCCCAGGAAACGATCCGCTTCGCGTTCCTGCCAGCTTGCTTGCCAGGACTGGAGTTGCGCCAGCAGGTCGTTTCTGGCCTGTTCCCAGGCGTCGCGGTCGATCCAGTCGGTGCGTTCGGCCAGCACGACCGGCGTGGCGCCGGGCTGCACCCAGCGGCTGAGTTCCTTTAGATCGGGATTGGTCACCACCACGCAGCCGTCGCTGGAGCGGGGAGGGCGGCTATAAGTGTCGGAAGGCACGCCGTGCAGCCAGATGCCGTGGCCGCCGCGCCGCTGGGTGCGATCCCATTCGTTCGGGTAATCCAGCGGAAAGGCGCCCGCGCCATAGAGGTCGGCGAGGCCTTTGCTGGGCAGTTGCTTGGCGATTTGATAGATGCCCATCGGCGTGCGCTTGTCGCCTTCCACGCGCTTGTCGGTGCCGTTCTTGCCGATGGTCATGTAGTAATCGGCCTTCAGGCGCGGTTCGCCATCCACGTTCTCGAACAGATAGAGGCGCGCGCGCGAGGCATCGGCGAGGAGGGCGTATTTCTGCCCGGACGCGAGTTGCAGTATCTGGCGGGGCAAGAGTGCCGGGTCGGGCTGGTCGATATAACGCAGCAGGCGCACGCGCGCTTCATCGCGCAGATCGGACAGCGATTGCGCGGAAGTCGCCGAGCGGGACGTCATCGTGCCGATGCCGGAAAGCGGGCGCGAGCGCGCCATCAGCAGATCGCCCTTAATCAGGTGGGCAAGCTTGAAATCGGGGCGCAGCGAGATGACCCGGTTGACTTCCCGCAAGGCCTCATCGAGGCGATTGCTGCGGATGTCCTGGAGCGTTTTGGCGATCAGACCATCGGGTGAGGGCAGATAGCGCGTCGTATCCGCGCTGGCCACCAGGATGGGCAACTCGCTGTTGGCTCCGGCCAGACCGGGCAGTCCGGTCAGCAGAACCAGCGCGAGAGTGGATAGCCATTTGCCCATGTGCTTCAACGCTCCTCGACGATTTTCCAGGCGTCATCCTGTTTTTCCAGGATCAGGGTTTTCTTGCCCTTGTCTTTATAGGTGTTGGAGGTGTAGCTCTGGGTGAAACTGACTCTGGCGGAGTCACCTTGCAGGTTGATCCTGATTCGGTCCAGGTCCACCTTGATGAATTCAGGGCGGGTGACTCGGGTTTTTCGCTCGGTTTCCCATTCCGCGCGATCACCGCCGCCCGGTACCTTGAAATCCTTGCCGTAGAAGGCCAGGTAGGCTTCGGGATCACGCTGGCTCCATGCCTCGGCCCAGGCATGGACGGTGCGTTCGATCTCCGCGCTGGGGTCAATTGCCACGGCGGCCACGGCGGCCACTTCAGCGGGCTTGCCCGTCTCGACCGGTACGGCCTGAGGTTTGGCGGCCTCTTCGACTTTGACGGGTGCGGCGGCGGCCTGCGCGAGTTGGCCGGTTTTCGCGGCGCCGGCCTTGGCGGGCGCCTTGCTCTTGCCCGCATCCAGCATCTGTGCCGGGCTGAACAGGTCGCGGATCATCGCCAGCTTGGTCAGCGCCGAAGTGTTCGACTTGTCCAGTTGCAAGGCCTTGTCGTAGGACTGCGAGGCCATCTTGGCGTAGATGTCGCCCAGGTTTTCATGCGCGGTGGCATAGCTGGGATGCGTGCGGATGGCCATTTCCAGGCTGTTCTTGGCGCGGTCGTACTGGGCCTGCGCGGCATAGAGCACGGCCAGGTTGTTGTAGGGCTCGGGCAATTCCGGGTAATCCTCGGTGAGGTCGGAAAAGACCTTCACCGCGTCGTTGTAGCGATTCAGTTCGGTGAGGATCAGACCCTTGAGGAAACGCCCCTGGGCATCTTTCGGATTGGCCGCCAGGAAGGAGTTGACCTTCTCCAGCGCGGCGGGATTGTTGCCTTGCCGGAAAGCCTGGTTGGCGTCCTGGACATTGGGCGCGGCAGCGGCGGGAAGCCAGGCAAAAAGGATGGCGATGGGTAAGACGCGGGAGAAACGGGATGTGACCATGTGTGCTAAGCTTTTCGCGGTTTTGCAGGTGGTGGAGAGAGCCTCCAGACCGCGCGAATTCTAGCCCCCGCAGGGCACATTTCAAAACTCCTCCCCCGCCTTTCCCCCCTTCCGATCAAGCCATGAGCGATCCCGCACCGGTTCAGCATTTCATCCGTTCCATCATCGAAGCCGATCTGGCCAGCGGCAAACATGCCGCCATCGCTACCCGCTTCCCACCCGAACCCAATGGCTATTTGCACATCGGCCACGCCAAGTCGATCTGCCTGAACTTCGGCCTGGCCCTTGATTACCAGGGCACCTGCAACCTGCGCTTCGACGACACCAACCCGGAAAAAGAGACCAAGGAATACGCCAACGCCATCCAGGAAGACGTGCGCTGGCTCGGCTTCGAGTGGAACGAGGGTGTGCGCTGGGCCTCCGATTATTTCCAGGCGCTGTATGACTACGCGGAAGAATTGATCGGCAAGGGCCTGGCCTATGTCGATGACCTGACGCCCGAGGAAATGCGCGAATATCGCGGCACCCTGACCCAGCCGGGGCGGGCAAGCCCCTGTCGCAGCCGTACCCCGGCGGAAAACCTCGACCTGTTCCGGCGCATGAAGGCGGGCGAATTCGCCGATGGCTCACGCACCCTGCGCGCCAAGATCGACATGGCCAGCCCCAATATCAACATGCGCGACCCGGTGATCTACCGGATCAAGCGCGCGCACCACATCCGCACCGGCGATGCGTGGTGCATCTACCCGATGTACGACTACACCCACTGTATTTCGGACGCACTGGAGCGCATCACCCATTCCCTGTGCACTCTGGAATTCGAAGATCACCGCCCGCTCTACGACTGGGTGCTGGATCAACTCTCGGTGCCTGCGCACCCGCGCCAGATCGAGTTCTCGCGCCTGGAACTGCACTACACCGTTACCAGCAAGAGAAAGCTCAACCAGTTGGTGACGCAAAACCATGTCGATGGTTGGGACGATCCACGTATGCCCACCATCCACGGCATGCGTCGGCGCGGCTACACCCCCGCCGGCATCCGCGAATTCGCCCGCCGCATCGGCATCTCCAAGAGCGACAACGTGATCGACATGGCCGTGCTGGAAGGCTGCATCCGCGAAGACCTGGAAGCCCGTGTGCCGCGCGTGATGGCCGTGCTCAACCCGCTCAAGGTCGTGCTGAGCAACTATCAGGAAGGCGTGACCGCCGCGCGTAGCGCCGGCTTCCACCCCAACCATCCGGAATTCGGCGAGCGCGAAGTGCCGATCAGCCGCGAAATCTGGATCGAGCAAGACGATTTTTCCGAAAACCCGCCCGCCGGCTGGCAGCGTCTCACCCCCGGCGGCGAAGTGCGCCTGCGCTACTCCTACGTCATCAAGTGCGAAGAAGTGGTGAAGGAGGCCGCCGGCAACGTCATCGAATTGCGCTGTTCCATCGACCACGAAACCCTGGGCAAGAACCCCGTCGGCCGCAAGGTGAAGGGCGTCATCCACTGGCTGTCCGCCGCCCACGCCCTGGCGATCGAAGCGCGCCTGTATGACCGCCTGTTCCTCGACGCGGAACCGGACAGCCACAAAGACCGCGACTTCCTGGAATTCCTCAACCCGGCTTCCCTGAAAGTAGTGAACGGCTGGGCCGAAGCCTGCGTCGCTCAAGCCGAACCGGAAACCCGCTACCAGTTCGAGCGCCTCGGCTACTTCTGCGCCGACCGCTACGACCACCGTATCGGCCACCCCTCCGGCGAACGCCTGGCGTTCAACCGCACGGTGACGCTGAAGGACTCCTGGACGAAGTAACTTGGTAGGAGGCCCGCTTGCGGGCCGAACCAAGCACGATCTGGCACCAAAGCTCCGGCGTGGGAACGAGGGGGGCGGTGTCAGGGGGGCGATCTGGGGGGGCTGATCCCGCGCGTGACTGGGCGGCTCGCGCTGTGTATATTGCGCACGTATATCGCATGAGGCATCCATGACCACCAGCACCGTATTCACCAACAACCGCACCCAGGCCGTGCGCCTGCCGGCGGAAGCTCGCTTTCCGGATTCCATCAAGAAGGTGGAGGTTCGCGTGCTGGGACAGGAACGCATCATCGCGCCCGCCGAGCGGGCCTGGGACAGCTTCTTTCTCCAGACGGGAAAGGTGAGCGACGACTTCCTGCCCGAACGCGCCGGCCAGGAGCAGGAAGCGCGGGAGGCGTTGTAGGCCGTGCTCAAGTATCTGCTCGACACCAACATCGTCATCTATGTGATCAAGCGTCGCCCTCTGGAATTGCTGGAAGTCTTCAACCGCCACCAGGGGCATATGGCCGTGTCCGCCATCACGGTGGCGGAATTGGCGCATGGCGTGGAAAAAAGCCAGTTCCCGGAACGCAATCTGGTCGTGGTGGAGGATTTTCTCAGTCGTCTCGCCGTGCTTCCTTACGCTGGCGAAACCGCCTGGCATTACGGCGCCATTCGCGCCGCGCTGGAACGGGAAGGGCGCTGCATCGGCGTCAATGACCTCCATATCGCCGCACAAGCACGCAGCCAGGGCTTGACCCTGGTGACCAATAACCTGCGGGAATTCGAGCGCGTTCCCGGTCTATTGCTGGAAAATTGGGCCGTGGCTTCCTAGACCCGAACCGGCCCTCACCCACTGCTCATTCATCCCCATGACCCAACTAACCCTACACAACACCCTCACCCGCAAGAAAGAAGTCTTCGTCCCCATCACCCCCGGCCAGGTGAGCATGTATGTCTGCGGCATGACCGTGTACGACTACTGCCACCTCGGCCATGCTCGCGTGCTGGTGGTGTTCGACATGATCACCCGCTGGCTGCGCGCTTCCGGCTATGACGTGAACTATGTGCGCAACGTCACCGACATCGACGACAAGATCATCAAGCGCGCCTTCGATAACGGCGAAGCCTTCACCGCGCTCACCCAACGTTTCATCGATGCCATGCACGAAGACGAGCGGCGCTTGAGCGTGCTGCCGCCCGACCACGAGCCGCGCGCGACGGAATATGTCGGCAAGATGCTGACCATGATTCAGACCCTGATCGACCGCGATCATGCCTATGCCGCAAGTAACGGCGATGTCTATTACGCGGTGAACAGCTTCCCGACTTACGGCCAGCTCTCCGGCAAGACACTGGAAGACCTGCGCGCCGGTGAGCGGGTCGAGATCGACCCGTACAAGCGCGATCCAATGGACTTCGTGTTGTGGAAAGCCGCCAAGCCGAATGAGCCCGCCTGGCCCTCGCCCTGGGGCGAAGGACGGCCCGGCTGGCATATCGAATGCTCGGTCATGGGCAGCGACCTCCTCGGCGCGCATTTCGACATCCACGGCGGCGGCCAGGATTTGCAGTTTCCACACCACGAAAACGAAATCGCCCAGTCCGAGGGCGCGCATGACTGCAAATTCGTCAACTACTGGCTGCACAACGGTTTCGTCCGCGTCGACGACGAAAAGATGTCCAAGAGCCTGGGCAACTTCTTCACCATCCGCGAAGTGCTGGAAAAATATGACGCCGAAGTGGTGCGCTTCTTCATCCTGCGCGCCCACTACCGCAGCCCGCTCAACTACTCGGACCATCACCTCGACGACGCCCGCGCCGCGTTGTCCCGGCTCTACACCGCGCTGCGCGGCGTAGTGCCCGTCTCCCCTCTCCCGCGGGCGGGAGAGGGGCCGGGGGTGAGGGGGCTTGGTGAGGCAATCGACTGGAACGACCCGCTGCCCGCGCGTTTCCGCGCCGCGATGGACGACGACTTCAACACCCCGGAAGCCATGGCTGTTCTCTTCGACCTCGCTGCCGAAGTGAACAAGAGCCGCGACCCCACCCGTGCCGGGCTGCTGAAAGCCCTGGGCGGCGTCCTCGGCCTGTTGCAGCGCGACCCGGAAGCCTTCATGCAGGCCGGCCCCGGTGACGCTGGCGACTACCCTCCCGAACGCATCCAGGCCCTGATCGACGAACGCCTCGCCGCCCGCAAAGGCAAAGATTTCAAACGCTCCGACGCCATCCGCGACGAACTCAAAGCCGCCGGCATCGTGCTGGAAGACGGGGCACAGGGGACGACCTGGCGACGGGAGTAAGCACAGCGGCCAGACGCTGAGGCCACACCCCCAACACAAAGGGCCGCAGTTGCGGCCCTTTGTGTTGGGGGTGTGTGGAAACTCAGTTTCCCCGCTCCTGCAACACGTTGCGCAGGGCGATGAGGAGACCCAGGCCGATGAAGGCGCCGGGGGGAAGGATGGCGATGAGGAGGCCTTGGTAGTCCGGTATCACCGGGATGACCCAGCCCTTCGCCATCGGTCCCAGCGCCAGGTCGATGCCGGAAAACAGGGTGCCCTTGCCGACTATCTCGCGCATGCCGCCCAACGCCACCAGCACGCCGGTGAGGCCGAGGCCCATCATGGTGGCGTCGAGCATGGAGTGGGCGGTGGAACGTTTCGAAGCGAAGGCTTCGACCCGGGCGAGAACGATGCAGTTGGTGGTGATGAGCGGAATGAACACGCCCAGAACGATGTACAGGGCATGCATCCAGGCGTGCATGGCCAGTTCCACCACGGTGACCAGCGCGGCGATGATGAGCACGAAGGCCGGGATGCGGATTTCATGCGGAATGACGTTGCGGATCACCGCCACCGAACCGCTCGCCACCGCCATCACCAGGGTGGTGGCCAGGCCCAGCGAGAGGGCGTTGACCACGTTGTTGCTGATCGCCAGCAGCGGGCAGAGGCCGAGCAACTGGATGATGCCGGGGTTCTGCTTCCACAGGCCGTTGTAGATGATGTCGCGGGCTTCCTGGCTGAACATCATGGTGTCTCCAGTAGGATGTGGTGAGCGAAGCGAACCGCATCGTCCTTGGTGGCGTGGTTGATGCGGTTCACACCCTCTGATGAAGCCCCTACCCTTCGGTAACCACATCCTACGGTTTCGTTCATGGCTGCGTTCCTTGCAGCAGTTCGTCTCGGTGCGCCGCGAAGTATTGCAGCGCCTTGTGCGTGGCCTTGACCACGGCGCGCGGGGTGATGGTGGCGCCGGCCATATAGTCGAAGCGACCGCCATCCTTGCGCACTTGCCAATCCTTGTCCGGGGTGTCGCCCAGGCTGTGGCCGTCGAACTGGGTGATCCAGCGGTTCTTGGCGATTTCGATGGTGTCGCCCAGGCCGGGCGTTTCCCGGTGCGCGGTTACGCGCACGCCGGCGATGCGGCCATCGGCGTGGATGCCGACCAGCAGGCGGATTTCGCCGGCATAGCCGTCGGGGGCGGCGGCTTCCAGCACCACCGCAGTCGTGTTGCCCGCTTTCCGCGCGACGTAGGACAGCCCCGGCCGCTTCAGGCCGAGCAAAGCGTCGACCGGCAGGGGGCGGGCGTCGCCCACCAGGTCGTTGTCGAAGCTGCCGGGCGGCAGGGTCTGCGCAATCAGGGCCAGTTTTTCCGCCAGTTCGCTGGCTTCGATGGCCGGGCGGGTGAGGGTGTAGGCCCCGGACAGCAGGCCGGCGCCGACCACGGAAAACACCAGCAGGGTCAACGCGGTGGAGAGCGTTTCGCGGATCGCCGGGGTCATGGCCAAGTCCTCATGCCTGCCCCCGCTTGCCGCCGTGTTTGTGGCCGAACACGCGGGGTTGCGTATAGGCGTCGATGAACGGCACGGCCACATTCATCAGCAGGATGGCGAAGGCGACCCCATCGGGATAACCGCCGTAGGTGCGGATGATGACGGTGAGGAAGCCGGCCAGGCTGGCGTAGATCAATTTGCCCAGTGGCGTGCTGGCGGCGGTGACCGGGTCGGTGGCGATGAAGAATGCGCCCAGCATGGCGCCGCCGGAAAGTAGGTGGAACAGCGGGTCGGCATGGCGCGACGGGTCGAGCAGATGCAGCGCGCCGGCTGTGGCGGCGATGCCGGCCAGGAAGGCGAAGGGGATGTGCCAGGTGGTGAGGCGGTTGGCGACCAGCAGCAGCCCACCGGCCAGGTACATCGAGGCGACGATTTCCTGGCCGCGTCCGCCGGCCCAGCCGAAGATCGGTTGCCCGAGGATGTCGGCGGCGTCCTTGCCCAGACGTACCTGGGTCTTCCAGGTGTCCAGCACGGTGGCGGAAGTGTAGGCATCCGGGCTGATGGCGCCGGCGCCGGCAAACACCAGATCGAAGGCTTCCCACAGATCAGGGATGGCGTGGGCGACGCCGTAGGGGGCGGCCCATTGCGTCATGGTGACCGGGAAACTGACGATCAGCACGGCATAACCCACCATCGCCGGGTTGAACAGGTTCTGTCCCAGGCCGCCGTAGAGGTGTTTGGCCACCACCACGGCGAAAAATACGCCGGCCAGATAGAGCCACCAGGGTGCCAGGGTGGGCAGGGCCAGGGCCAGCAGACAGGCGGTGACCAGCACCGAGCCGTCGGTCAGGAAGGGTTTCAGAGGCATGCCGCGCATCAGCAGGACAAGCGTCTCGAAGCCGATGGCGAAGGCACCGCACAGCAGCAAGCTGACCACGATGCCGGGGCCGAAGAACCAGACATGGGCGATCACGCCGGGAATCAGCGCGGCGAGCACCTTCAGCATCACCACGGTGACGGAGTTGTTCTCGCGCAGGAGGTAGGGGGAGCCGTTCATGCGTGGGTCATCTGTGTGTTACCGCCTGTTGCTGGGGCGCTGGCCGGGGTGGCCTCCCCCTTTCCCAAAGGGGGAATGAGGGGGATTTGGCGACGTTTGCCTGAGCAGCCGACTCAGAAATCCCCCCTTTGAGAAAGGGGGGAACCACCGCTCCAGCCGCATCACCACTTAACAAAGGAACATGCACTTCGTGGGAGTGCGGGTTGAGGGGGCGCCGCGATGCCACGGTCATTTGCCTTCCTCGTGTTCCGGACGAGTGTCCGCCTGGGTGCGGCGCGCCTCGATCTCCTCGATCTGCTTTGCCACAGCGGGGGACAGGTTATCGGTGTTCTGTGGCGCGATGCTTTCCTTGGCTTTTTTCGCGCGATCCAGGGCGGCTTGCAGAATGGCTTTCTTGCGTTCGGCTTCCGGGTCGGCGCTTTCCGCGTTACCCGCGATGGCCGCCGCCGTGGCGGCATCCCTGGCCTTGTTTTCGGCGACCTTGGCGGCGAGTTTTTCCGCTTTCTCCTTCTTTTCCCGCTCCAGGCGGAAATCCTTGAACTCGTGCCGCGTGCGTGCCTGATCGGCGTCGTGCTTGTGGCGCTCGCGTTCCCAGATTTCGCTCTTGGCGAAGCGGAAGAAATCCACCAGTGGAATGTGGCTGGGGCAGACGAAGGAACAGCAGCCGCATTCGATGCAGTCGAACAGGTCGTAGCTCTGCGCCTTGCCGAAGTCTTTGGCGCGCGAGAACCAGTACATCTCGAACGGTTGCAGATCGGCCGGGCAGGCGCGCGCGCAGGCGCCGCAGCGGATGCAGGGCAGGGCGGAGGGCTTGGCCGGGAACAGGTCGGGATGTTTGACGATGATGCAGTTCACCGCCTTGGTCAGAGGCGCGGCGTTGTCTTCCGCGTCGTTTTCCAACTCGAACCCCATCATCGGGCCACCCACCAGTTTGCCGACCGAGCCGGGCAGGGCGCCGCCCGCCGCCTGCAACAGGTCCGCTACCGGCGTGCCCAGGCGCGCTTCGTAATTGCCGGGCGCGGCGACGTGGCCGGTGACGGTGACCACCCGGGAAAGCATGGGTTCGCCCAGGGCGACTGCGCGGTAAAGGGCATAGGCGGTGCCGATGTTGAATACCTGCGCGCCGACATCGGTGGAGCGGCCGCCGGTGGGGGTCTCGCGGCCGGTGAGGATATAGGTGAGTTGCTTGCCGCCGCCGGTCGGGTACAGGGTGCGAATGGACACAACCTCGGCGATCACTTCCGCTTCGCCGGCGGCGGCCGCCCGCATGGCGGCAATGGCTTCCGGCTTGTTGTCCTCGATGCCGATCAGCACCTCGCGGGCGCCCAACATGTGGCGCATGACCGCCACCCCTTGCAGAATTTCGGCCGCGCGCTCGCGCATCAAACGGTCGTCGCAGGTAATCCAGGGCTCGCACTCGGCGCCGTTGAGTATCAGGGTGTCGATGCCGCCGCCTTCCGGATTCAGTTTGATGAAACTGGGGAACACCGCGCCGCCGAGGCCGGCCAGGCCCAGGTCGCGAATGCGGTTGCGCAGCGCGGAAGGATCGAGATTGCGCCAGTCCAGGGGCTGGAATTCGACCGCTTGATCGAGTCCATCCGACTCGATCACCACGCACATATCGGCCAACCCGGATGGATGCGGTACCTCATGCGGTTCCAGCGCGACGACGCGGCCGGAAGTGGGCGCGTGCACGGCGGTGGAGACATACCCTTCCGCCGCGCCGATCATCTGCCCGCGCAGCACCGTGTCGCCCACCTGTACCAGCGCCCGCGCGGGTGTGCCGATGTGCTGCCGCAGCGGCACCACATAGCGCGGCAACAGCGGCAGGTTGGCGATTGGCGTGGCGTTGGATACGTCCTTGTGGCCCTCGGGGTGGACGCCGCCGTTGAAGGTGAAGAGTTTGCGGGTCATTCCACTTGCTTCATCGTGTGGATCGGGTAACGCCACTTCCAGGTGGCCACGTCTTCCTTGATGACTTCCATGTGGATGCAGTCGACCGGGCAAGGGGGCAAACAGAGTTCGCAGCCGGTGCACTGGCTGGCGACGATGACATGCATTTGCTTGGCGGCGCCGACGATGGCATCCACCGGACAGGCCTGGATACACAGGGTGCAGCCGATGCAGGTGTTTTCATCGATCACCGCCACCGCTTTCGGTTTCGGCTCCAGGCCCTCGCCCAGCGGCTTGGGTTCGACGCCGAGCAGTTCCGCCAAATGTTTGACGCCTTCCTCGCCGCCCGGTGGGCACTTGTTGATATCCGCCTCGCCACGGGCGATGGCTTCCGCATAGGGTTTGCAGCCGGGAAAGCCGCACTGGCCGCACTGAGTCTGCGGCAGGACGGCGTCGATCTTTTCCACCAGGGGGTCGTCTTCCACCCGGAATTTGATCGACGCCCAGCCGAGGATGGCGCCCAGCACCAGGCCGATGCCCGCCATCACCAGGATCGCGGACAGCATCAGGTGTCATGCCGGCGCAAGCCGGCATCCAGAGATACGCGCTGGATACCGGCCTTCGCCGGGATGACTCCGCATTGCGGGCGGCAACGCAGAGTCACTTGATTAACCCCGCGAACCCCATGAACGCCAGACTCATCAGGCCGGCCGTAATCATGGCGATGGAAGTGCCCTTGAACGGCTTCGGCACCTCCGCCGCTTCCAGTCGCTCGCGCATGGCGGCGAACAGCACCAGCACCAGGGTGAAGCCGAGCGCGCCGCCCATGCCGAAAAACAGGGATTCCATGAAGTTGTGCTGTTCCATCACGTTCAGCAGCGGAATGCCCAGCACCGCGCAGTTGGTGGTAATGAGCGGCAGGTAGATGCCGAGCACGCGGAACAGCACCGGCGAGGTCTTCTTGATGAACATCTCGGTGAAGCCGACGATGCCGGCGATCACCACGATGAACGACAAGGTGCGCAGATAAGCGAGATCGTGGCCGAGCAGATAGGTGTCGATCAGATAACTGGTGCCGGAAGCCAGGGTCAGCACGAAGGTAGTGGCCGCGCCCATGCCGATGGCTGTTTCCAGCTTGCGCGACACGCCCATGAATGGGCACAGGCCCAAAATCTTGGACATCACGATGTTGTTCACGAACACCGTGGCGATGAGGATGAGCAGGTAGTTTTCCATTTAGGCGGGGCGTGCGGCGGGCGCGATTATCGCCCCGCGCCAAGGCTGGCAACAACCCTGCCAGTCATGCAGCCACCACGCGCCGGTTTTTCATCCCATCACTCCAGCGTTTCCGTGTCTTCATGGCGATAGGCCGGGGCGCAGGCGCAGAGCAGACGCAAGGTTTCGCCGCCGTCGTTGCGCAGGCAATGCGGGGTACCGGGCGGAATGAGGAGGGTGTCGCCGGGGGCGATGGCGAATTCTTCATCGCCCAGGGTCATGCGGCCGGTGCCGGATACGATGAAATACAACTCTTCGCTTTCGTGATGCCGGTGCAACAGCGTGGCGCCACCGGGCGGAACGCTGGCTTCGGCCAGGCTTTGCCGGGCATTGCCATGCACGGCGGGGTGCATCAGTTCGCGGATGCTGGAGCCGTCTTTCGTGACATAAGCCGGCACTTCGGCGAGTCGGCTGTGGATGATGGTCATGGCGGGGTTCCCTTGGCGGTGGTGGCGAATACCTCGCGCAGGAAGGCGATGAGTGACGTAGGTTGGGCAAAGCGCAGCGTGCCCAACGAACCGCCGCCATGTTGGGTACGCTGCGCTTTGCCCAAGCTACTTCGGTCTTCCTCAGGCACCCATGCCTTCCAGCACTTCCTGCTGTTCCAGCCATTCGACTTCGAGTTGTTCCAGTTCCTTGACCAGGGTGGCTTGCTCGAACAGACGGGCTTTGAGGTCTTCCTTGCGGGCCTCGCCGTAGAGGGCGGGGTCGGTAAGCAGGGTTTCCAGTTCCGCGCGGCGCGCGTTGCGCCGCTCCATCTGTTCTTCCAGGCGTTTGATCCGGGTTTCGACGGGTTTTTTTTGCGTGGACAGGCGCTGCCTCGCTTCGGCCTCCTGGCGTTTCTGTTCCTTGCGGTCCACCGCCGGTGTGGCCGCAGCGGATTCCTGCGCCACCGGCTTGCCCAGCTTGGTTTTGAACAACCAGTCGCGGTAGTCGTCGAGGTCGCCATCGAAGGGTTCCAGCCCCCCGTTGGCGACGATCAGGAATTCCTCGGTGGTGGCGCGCAGCAGATGGCGGTCGTGCGAGACCAGCACCAGGGTGCCTTCGAACTGGGCCAGCGCCACGGTGAGCGCTTCACGGGTTTCCAGGTCGAGGTGGTTGGTGGGCTCGTCGAGCAACAACAGGTTGGGGCGCTGCCAGACGATCAGGGCCAGGGCCAGGCGCGCTTTTTCGCCACCGGAGAAAGGGGCGATGCAGGCCGAGGCCATTTCGCCGACGAAGTTGAAACCGCCGAGGAAGTTGCGCAGTTCCTGTTCCCGCACCTGGGGCGCGATCTTGGCCAGGTGCCAGAGCGGGCTCTGGTCGTGGCGCAGCATTTCCACCTGATGCTGGGCGAAGTAGCCGATCGACAGCCCCTTGCCCTGGCTGGCTTCGCCGGAGAGCGGCGGCAGATCGCCGACCAGGGTCTTGATCAGGGTCGATTTACCGGCGCCGTTGACGCCAAGCAGGCCGATGCGTTGGCCGGCCTGAAGGGTGAGATTGAGGTTTTTTAGTATGACCACGCCATCAGGTAGCCCGGATGCAGCGCGAGCGGAATCCGGGGATGGCGCGTCCAAAGGCCCCGGATTCCGCTCACGCTGCATCCGGGCTACGGGTTCCTCCGGGCGATACCCCGCCACCACGTCTTCCAGCGTCAGCAGCGGATTCGGCGCCCGCTCCGGTTCGCGGAACTCGAAGCTGAAGGAAGCGGCGGCGTGGATGGGCGCGAGATCCTCCATCTTCGCCAGCATTTTCATCCGCGATTGCGCCTGTTTGGCCTTGCTGGCCTTGGCCTTGAAGCGGTCGATGAAGGATTGCAGGTGGGCGCGTTCGCGCGATTGCTTCTCGAACGTGGCCTGGCCGAGGGCGAGGTCGAGGGAGCGTTGCTTTTCGAAGGTGGAGTAGTTGCCGCCGTAGCGCTTGATCTTCTTGTCGGCGAGGTGGGCGATGACGTTGACCACGCCGTCGAGAAAATCGCGGTCGTGGGAAATGATGATCAGCGTGCCGGGATAGCGTTTCAGCCAGTCTTCCAGCCAGAGGATGGCGTCGAGGTCGAGGTGGTTGGTGGGCTCGTCGAGCAATAACAGGTCGGAAGGACACATCAGCGCCTGCGCCAGGTTCAGCCGCATGCGCCAGCCGCCGGAAAAACTGGCGACCGACTGGCTCATCTGGGCGTGGCTGAAGCCGAGGCCGGTGAGCAGGGTCTCGCCGCGCGAGCGCACGGTGTAAGCGTCGGCGTCGGCCAGTGCGGTATGCAGTTCGCCGATGCGGTGCCCGTCATGGGCGGCTTCGGCCTCGGCCAGTTGGCTTTCCAGGCGGCGCAGCGTGGTATCGCCGTCGACGGCGTAGTCCAGCGCGGTGCGGTCGAGGGCCGGGGTTTCCTGCGCCACATGGGCGATGCGCCAGGCGGCGGGAAAGTCGACATCGCCACCGTCGGGTTGCAGTTCGCCCCGCAGCAAGGCGAACAGACTGGATTTGCCGGAACCATTGGCGCCGATGAGGCCGACTTTTTCGCCGGGATTGAGAGTGAGATCGGCAGCTTCCAGCAAAGGCTTGGTGCCGCGTATGAGGGTGAGTTTCTGTAGTCGGATCATGGCGCGGGATTATCCCTGAAACCCGGCAATAACCAGTGGTTGACGGATAGGTCGAGTGCTCGTAGGTTGGGCAAAGCGAAGCGTGCCCAACAACCCGTGCGTGCAATGTTGGGCACGCTTCGCTTTGCCCAACCTACCTTGCTCACGCCCATGCGCCGCCCTATTAGTCTGAAAATCTTCAGCATCACCCTGGCTCTGCTGCTCCTGATGGTGGTGGTGACCTGGTTTTCGGTGTTCAACCTGCGCCAGTTGCACAACCAGGTGCGCGCGCTGTCCGACACCTACCTGCCCTTGCAGCAGATGGTGGCCAGCGTGGAAATTCTGGTGCGCCAGCAGATGGTGCACATGGAGCGGGTCATCGGCGGGATGGGCGCGGCGGTTCCGGATCAGGTGTTTCTCGACAAGGAAAACCAGGATTTCGACGCGCGCGGCATCAACGCAGATCAGATCATCGATTCCTCGCTGAACCTGCTGAAGGAGGCTGAGGCCACTCGCGACATCGAACTCGACCGTGTCACCCTGGCTGTGCTGGGGCGGCAGTTGCCCGGCGTCCAGAGCGCGCGGCAGAACTTTCACCGTACCTTCCGGCTATTTCAGATCGAGGCGGCGGAGGGCACGCAACGCTCCGCGCAACGAGTGCGCGAATCGTTATTGCGCGACAAGGACGCGCTCGATGGCGAAATCCAGAAAGTCATCGATCTGCTCAACAAACTCACCCAGGACACCGCCGCCCAGGCCAAGGCGGAACAGGCGCGCGCGGTGCGCCTGAACTGGATCATCACCGGACTCGCCACCCTGCTCGGGCTGATCTTCGCCACCTTGGTCACCCGTTCCCTGGTCGCCCCCATCCTGCGTCTGCTGGGCGGCACCCAGGCGGTGGAGCGAGGTGATCTGGGCGTGGAAATTCTGGTGCGGACGCGCGATGAACTGGCGGTGCTGGCGGATTCCTTCAACCATATGGTGGTCGGCCTGCGCGAGAAGGAGCGTATCAAGGCCACCTTCGGCCAGTATGTCGACCCGCGCATCGTCCGTGGCCTGCTCGATAACCGCCTGCCCGCCGAGGGCGGCCAGCGCCAGTTGATGAGTGTGTTCTTCTCCGATCTCGCCGGTTTCACCCAGATGTGCGAAGGGCTGACGCCGGATACGGCGGTGCGCTTCCTGAACCGCTATTTTTCCCTGATGTCGGAAGTCATCCGCGCCCGCCAGGGCATCATCGACAAGTACATCGGTGATTCGGTGATGGCCTTCTGGGGCCCCCCCTTCACCGGCGAAAACGACCACGCCGAACTCTGCTGCCTGGCCGCCCTGGACCAGATGGCGCGCATGGAAGCGTTCCGCGCCGACTTGCCCAATCTGATCGGCGTGCGCTACGGCCTGCCCACGGTGAACGTGCGCATGGGCATCGCCAGCGGCGAAGTCACGGTGGGGAATATCGGTTCCGATACCGCGCGCGGCTATACGGTGATCGGCGATACCGTGAACCTCGCCTCGCGCCTGGAACAGGCCAACAAGTTCTACGGCACCCGCATCCTGGTCAGCGCGGAAACCCGGCGCCTGGCCGGCGACACCCTGGCCTTCCGCGAGATCGACACCCTGCGTGTGGCCGGCAAACAAGAGCCGATTCGGGTGTACGAACTGCTCGGATTGCGCGCCGATCTGGCGCCGGGCTGGGAAGCCGGCGTGGCGGCGTTCGAATCGGGCTTGCTGCACTACCGCGAACAGGAATGGGACGCCGCCGAAGCCGCCTTCCGGCAATGCCTGGAACAGGTGCCGGAAGACCCGCCCAGCGCGGTGTTCCTGGCGCGCATACAGACATTCCGGGAAACCCCGCCGGCGCCGGACTGGGAGGGCGCCTGGGTGGCGTTGAGCAAGTAGGAGCGGACCGTGTCCGCGAAGGGGTAGGAGCGTACCGTGTCCGCGAAGGGGTAGGAGCGGACCGTGTCCGCGAAGGCTCAGTTCGCCACGCCCCAGTCCGAATGGCAGGTGCAGTTCGTGCTGGCCGTGTTGTCGCAACAGACGATCTTGCCGGCGCGGCAACCGCAAACGCCTTTGTGGCCCTTGCAGCAATCGCTCTGGCTGACCTGGGCGGTGTCGATGCGTTGACCGCTCGACGCGGGGCAGGCTTCTTGCAATAGGGACGAGCTTGTCGGCGACAGGGAGACGGTGTTGGCCGCCGTGTTATCCGTCGCGGCGAACAAGGCGCCGGAATACAGCAGCACGGCCAGCAACAACAGCTTGATTGGTTTTTTCATGATGGGTTCTCCATAAAGACGCCATCCCAATATATGTGATCCAGTTCCCGGTTGGCGTTCCAGTGCGCCATAAGCAAAAAAAACGGCTGCCGAAGCAGCCGTTCTTCTTGACGCAAGCCCGTATTACTTGGCGGGAGCGGCAGCGGGAGCAGCCGGCGCGGTCGGGAACGGGAAAGCGAAGGGCTGGCCGGCCGGAACCTGGAACAACTGGTTCAAGGCGTTCAGGTCGAACGGAGCGGGAGCGCCGGCAGCAGGAGCAGAGAAGGTGGGGAAGGTCGGCAGAGCCGGCAGGGTCGGCAGCGCGGTGGTGGCGCCCGGGGTCATGAAACCTTTCCACATGTCACCGTAAGAACCCGGGTTCAAAGTGGCGCCAGCCCAGCCCATGTACAGGTTGGGGTTCATCGGAGCCATCATGAGCTGAAGGGCGCGGGGGTCCATGGGGGACAACATCCACTTCATGTACACGTTGGGGTTGACGCTATTCATGACCATTTGCAAGACTTTGGGGTCCAGCGGGGACATGGCCCAGCGCATCAGCTTGCCCGGATCAGTCAGTTGGGTCAGCGCGGCGGTGTAGAAGTTGGGGTCCATGGAAGCGGCCAGCCACTTCATGTAGACGTTCGGATCAGCAAAAGCGGCCACGTTGGTGTAGGCGCCAGGCTGGGTCATGGAGTTCATCATGTTCAGCCAGCTGCCCGGCTCCATCATGTTGTTGCCCATGGTGGTGTAGAAACCGGGTTCGGTGACGGCGTTCAGCCAGGGGATGAACACCTTCGGGTCCTTGTAGGCGGACATGTTCTGGGTCATGTCGGTCATGCGGGCCAGCCACTGTTCCGGGGTCTGCGGGACCTGTTTGGCGGTGGTGTCAGCGAAAGCGGCGGGTGCGGCGCAGACCAGCAGGGCGGCGACGAGGGATTTAATTTTCATAGCAATCTCCTTGAGGTAATTGGGAAAACCGGGACAACAAGTGGGGGTGAACAACTCGGCGAAAACAGAATATCAACATATCCTGATGTACTCCAAGCTCTCATAACTTTGCTTTATCGGCGGCTTTCAGTTGTTGTGTTTCCGCGACATAGGGGGGCTCCCTATAATCGGGCGGATGAAACAACCCGTTACTCTCGGGGCCGACGGCTGGAATTGGCCGGCATGGTCCGATGCGTTCTATCCCTCGGACATGCCGGAAGCGTGGCGTCTGACCTATTACAACACCCAGTTCGATTGTGTATTTCTGGCCGGGTCGGCCTGGCGCCCGGCCGACGCGGCCGCCTATGAGGCATGGGCCGCCGATACTCACGAACATTTTTTATTCTTGCTGGAAGGCGCGCGCCAGGATGAACTGCCTGATGCCTTGGCGGGGCGGGCGCGAGGAATCCGGCGGGATGATCCCCGATTGCTCTGGTTCGACCGCCAGACTTTGCTGAAAACGCTTGCCGAGGAACTCGCGCCACCAGACGGTGAAGCACCGCTTTACCTGCTCAGCCGCGATGGCGATCTGGGGCAGGTCGAGCGAGTACGCACGCTGTTGCAACTGATGGGGCTTTGAACCATGTGGCCCAGGCCATAGAATGCCGCGCGTCGGTTCTCAATAAACAAGAAACCCGTTTCTCCCCGTGTCAGACAATCTCATCGAAATCCACGATCTGTCCTTCGCCTATGGCAAGCGGCTGGTGCTCAAGGGCATCGACCTGACCGCCCGGCGCGGGCAGGTCATCGCCATCATGGGTATATCCGGAGGGGGCAAGACCACGTTGTTGCGCCTGATCGGCGGTTCGCTCAAGCCGACCAGTGGCGTGCTCAAGGTGGATGGTGTCGACATGAGCGGCCTGGACCGGGACGCCTTGTATCAACTGCGTCGGCGCATGGGCATGTTGTTCCAGTTCGGCGCCCTGTTTACCGATATGTCGGTATTCGACAATGTGGCGTTCCCACTCCGAGAACACTCCGATTTGCCGGAAGAAATGGTGCGTGACCTGGTGTTGATGAAGCTGAACGCGGTGGGTTTGCGCGGAGCACATGATTTGATGCCCTCGGAACTTTCCGGCGGCATGGCGCGCCGTGTGGCTCTGGCGCGCGCGATAGCCCTGGAGCCGAGTTTGATTCTTTATGACGAGCCGTTCGCCGGCCTCGACCCGATTTCCCTGGGCGTCACCGGCAACCTGATCCGGCGTCTCACCGATACCTTGGGGGTGACTTCCATCGTCGTTACCCATGACATCCAGGAGTCCCTGCGCATGGTGGATTACGTTTATTTCGTTTCCGAGGGCGTGATCGCCGCGCAAGGCACCCCTGATGAACTGCGTGCCTCGACCGAGCCCTTCGTGCACCAGTTCGTGCATGGCGAGGAAAACGGGCCGGTTCCCTTCCATTACCCGGCGCCTCCCTATGCCGATGAACTGGAGCTTGCCGCATGAATGGTCTGCTCGACAGCCTGCGCGGCATCGGCGCCCGTGTGATCGACAGCATCTGGCGCATGGGGGTGGCGACACGCTTCTTCCTGATGATCCTGCTGCAATCCGGGCAGAGTTTCCGCCGCTTCCATCTAATCATTCGCGAGATATACAGCGCGGGGGTGCTCTCGCTGATCATCATCCTGGTCTCCGGCCTGTTCGTCGGCATGGTGCTGGGCCTGCAAGGCTATGAAACCTTGCAGACCTACGGTTCCGAGGAAGCCCTGGGCGTCCTGGTTGCACTTTCGCTGGTGCGCGAGTTGGGGCCGGTGGTTGCCGCGCTGTTGTTCGCCAGCCGCGCCGGTTCGGCCATCACGGCGGAGATCGGCCTGATGAAGGCCACCGAGCAGTTGGCGGCGATGGAGATGATGGCGGTAGACCCGGTCGCCCGCGTGGTGGCGCCGCGGTTCTGGGGCGCGGTGATTTCCATGCCGATTCTGGCGGCCCTGTTTTCGGCGATGGGCATTCTGGGCGGCTATCTGGTCGGCGTGGTGCTGATCGGCGTTGACGAAGGCGCGTTCTGGTCGCAGATGCAGGCCGCCGTCGATTTCCGCGAAGACGTTCTCAATGGCGTCCTAAAAAGCGTGGTATTCGGTGTGGCCGTGACCGCCATCGCGCTGTTCGAAGGCTACGACGCGCCGCCGACGGCGGAAGGCGTCTCCCGTGCCACCACGCGCACCGTGGTGACTTCTTCCCTGGCCATTCTGGCCCTGGATTTCATCCTGACCGCATTCATGTTCCGTGGAGTCTGATTCATGCAGCGCGCAACTCTAGACCTCTGGGTAGGCATCTTCGTGGTGGCCGGCATCGCCGCCATCCTGTTTCTGGCTCTCAGGGTGGGAAACATGGGTAGCTTCGACAGCGCCTCGACCTACACGGTGAAGGCCTCGTTCGATAATATCGGCGGCCTCAAGGCACGAGCGCCGATCAAGAGCGCCGGCGTGGTGGTGGGGCGTGTCTCCGAGATTGGCTTTGATTCAACGATGTATGAAGCATCGGTTTCGCTGAAGCTGGATACCCGTTACAAGTTTCCCAAGGACAGCAGCGCCTCCATCATGACTTCCGGCCTGCTGGGTGAGCAATACATCGCCCTGGAAGCGGGCGGAGAAGAAAAAATGCTGGAAGAAGGCGATGCGCTGAAACTCACCCAGGGCGCCGTGGTTCTGGAGAACCTGATCGGCCAGTTCCTCTTCAACAAATCGGAAGAAGCGCCGAAAGCCACCGAACCGAAGTAAGAGCACGCACCTATGGCAAGGGCGCATACCATGAATGCCAAGTGCTGCCAGTAGGAACATACGCTTGACCATTGGGCCTCCCGACCCGCACAGTAAAACCGTTTCGATTTCCAGGACTCGCCATGTACCACTTGCTGAAACCCTTCATTCTCATATTCGCCGCCGGCTGCCTCTCCGTCTCCGTACAGGCGTCCGAATTGGGTCCCGATGCCCTGGCCCGGAACGTCACCAACGACGTGTTGCGCATCGTCCGCCAGGACAAGGACATCGCCAATGGCAATGCCGCGAAGGTCAACGCGCTGGTCGAGCAGAAAATCCTGCCCTTGTTCAATTTCAAGCACATGACCCAGTTGGCCGTTGCCAAGCACTGGCCCAGGGCGACGCCGGAACAGCAGGAAAAGCTGACCGATCAGTTTCGCAGCATGCTGGTTCGCACCTACGCCTCTTCTCTGACCAGCGTGGCGGACTACAAGATCGAGTTCAAACCGTTCCGCGCCTCTCCCGGGGATGGCGACGTCACCGTCAGTACCGAAGTGAGCAAGCCCGGCGCGCCGCCCATTCCCATCGATTACCGTCTCGAAAAGACCGACAACAACGGCTGGAAGGTGTTCGATGTCATCGTCGACAACGTCAGCCTGGTGACGGTCTACCGCAATTCGTTCAATTCCGAAGTGCGCAGGGGCGGTGTCGATGGCCTGATCGCCGCGCTCGAACGCCGCAACAACCGGCCCTGAGACTCCCATGATGCGTGTGGATGCCAGCGTGGCCGTGCTCGATGGCGATCTGACCCTGGCCAACGCCAGCCAGTGCCTGGCCGAGGGGGAAGCCGCCCTGAAACAGGGGGTGACGGCATTCGATTTGGCCGGCGTCGGCCATCTTGATTCTTCCGCCCTCAGTCTGATGTTGTCCTTGCGCCGCCGCGCCGAAGCGGCCGGTAGCGCCATCGAGTTCCGCAATATTCCGGAAAGCCTTGCCAGCCTCGCCAAGCTCTACGGCGTCGACGAGCAGATTTAACTCCCTGATTCCATGACGACCGCCGTCCGCCTGCGCGGCGTGAATAAGCGCTTTCCGCGTGTGCATGCCTTGCGTGGCATCGATCTCGACATCGAATCAGGCGAGTTCTTCGCCCTGCTCGGCCCCAACGGCGCCGGCAAGACCACCCTGATTAGCATCCTCGCCGGCCTTGCCCGCGCCAGTGCCGGATCGGTGGAAATCATGGGCTTCGATGTGACCCGGCAGTATCGCGAGGCACGCCGCGCCCTCGGCGTGGTGCCGCAGGAACTGGTGTACGACCCCTTCTTTACCGTGCGCGAAACATTGCGCCTTCAGTCCGGCTATTTCGGCTTGCGTCGCAATGACGACTGGATCGACGAGTTGCTCGCCAATCTGGGGCTGGCCGACAAGGCGGATGACTACACCCGCCGCCTCTCCGGCGGCATGAAACGGCGGGTGCTGGTGGCGCAGGCGCTGGTGCACAAGCCGCCGGTGATCGTCCTCGACGAGCCCACCGCCGGCGTCGATGTGGAATTGCGGCAATCGCTCTGGGCCTTCATCCGCCGCCTCAATCGCGAGGGCCACACCATTGTGTTGACCACGCATTACCTGGAAGAGGCCGAAGCGCTGTGCCAGCGGGTGGCCATGCTCAAGGAAGGCCGCATCGTCGCGCTGGATCGCACCGAGAACCTGCTGCGCGCCGGAGCCGATCGGCGTTTGCTGCTGGAACTCGATCCCCCTGAACTGCCCGCTTTCCTGCAACCCCGCCTGAAGGGCAGGGATGGGCAGCACTTCATCCTGGACCTGCCCGACTATGGCGATCTCGAAGCCATCCTCGCCAACCTGCGCGCGGCGGGCATCGCTATCCGTGACATGAGCCTGGGCGAGGCCGATCTGGAAGAGGTGTTCTTGAAGATCATGCGGGGGAGCGTGTCATGAACCGCTTCCGTCATTCCCGCGCGAAACGTAGGTTGGGCAAAGCGCAGCGTGCCCAACAAACCGTTGCGATGTTGGGCACGCTGCGCTTTGCCCAACCTACGGGATTCATGCCATGAGCGGCTTCCGCACCCTGCTCTACAAGGAAATCCTGCGTTTCTGGAAGGTGCTGGTGCAGACCGTGGGGGCGCCGGTGCTCACCGCTCTGTTGTATCTGCTGATCTTCTCGCATGTGCTGGAAGACCATGTTCAGGTCTACCCCGGCGTGCACTACACCGCGTTCCTGATGCCCGGTCTGATCATGATGTCGATATTGCAGAATGCTTTCGCGAACAGTTCATCGTCGCTGATCCAGTCCAAGATCACCGGCAACATCGTATTTGTCCTGCTGCCGCCGCTGTCCTATCTGGAGTTTTTTCTCGCCTACCTGATCGCGGCGCTGGTACGCGGATTCGCGGTGGGCTTGGGTGTATTGCTGGTCGGCCTGGCCTTTGCGGATATTGAAATGCGCCATCCTCTCTGGATATTGGCTTTCGCGCTGGCCTCCGGCACCGTGTTCGCCTGCATGGGCATCCTGGCGGGCATCTGGGCGAACCAGTTCGACAACCTTGCCGCCGTGCAGAACTTCATCATCATGCCGCTCACCTTCCTGTCCGGCGTGTTCTTTTCCATCCATTCCCTGTCGCCGTTCTGGCAGGGCGTGTCCCACTTCAATCCGGTTTTCTACATGATCGACGGTTTTCGCTATGGCTTCTTCGGCCAGGGCGATGTCGACCCCTGGCTGGGGCTGGCCGTGGTCATGCCCTTCGTCCTGTTGCTTTCACTTCTGACTTTGGCGATGCTCAAGTCCGGCTATAAACTACGTCACTAATTTTTCAGGATATTCAAATGGTTACCCCAGAAAACATTCAGGAATGGATCCAGGCCGGCCTGGATTGTGAATCGATCAAGGTGGCTGGCGATGGCCAGCATTTCGAAGCCGTCATCGTCAGTTCGGCATTCGCTGGCAAGCTGCCGGTCGCGCGGCATCAACAGGTGTTCAAAGTGTTGGGGGATCGCATGCACTCGCAAATCCACGCCCTGTCGATGCAGACTTTCACCCCGGAAGAGTGGAAAACACGCAATGGATAAGCTCGTCATCACCGGCGGCGCCCGCCTCTCCGGCGAGGTGGCCATATCCGGCGCCAAGAATGCCGCGCTGCCCATCCTCTGCGCCAGCCTGCTTTCCGCTGAGCCGCTTACCCTGACCAACGTGCCGGGGCTGAACGACATCGGCACCATGCTGAAGTTGCTCGCCCAGATGGGCGTCAAGATCGAACGCGAGGGGAATCGCGTCACCCTGGACGCGTCCGGGCTGAACAACCCGCTGGCCCCCTACGAGCTGGTGAAAACCATGCGTGCCTCGATTCTGGTTCTCGGGCCACTGGTTGCGCGCTGTAGCGAGGCCAAGGTGTCGCTTCCCGGTGGCTGCGCCATCGGCGCCCGGCCAGTGGATCAGCACATCAAGGGCTTGCTGGCGATGGGCGCGGAAGTCGGCGTCGAGCATGGCTATGTGGTCGCCAAAACCACGGCCGGCAACGGCAAATTGAAAGGCGCGCACCTGTTCACCGACATGGTCACCGTGACCGGCACCGAGAACCTGATGATGGCCGCCTGCCTCGCCGATGGCGAAACCATTATCGAAAACGCCGCGCGCGAACCGGAAGTGGTCGATCTGACGCAATGCCTGGTCAGCATGGGCGCCCAGATCAGCGGCGCCGGCACCGACGTCATCCGCATTCGCGGCGTCGAGCGCCTGCATGGCGCCACCCACCGCATCATGCCGGACCGTATCGAGACCGGCACTTTCCTGTGCGCGGCGGCGGCCACCGGCGGCGAAGTGCGACTAACCGGCACCTCCACCGGCTATCTGGACGCCGTGATCGACAAGCTGATGGATGCCGGCTGCGAGATCGTCGGCGAAAAAATCCCTGGCCGTGAGTCCATTCACCTCATCGCTCCGGCCCGCCTCAAAGCCGTGTCGCTCCGTACCGCGCCCTATCCGGCTTTCCCCACTGACATGCAGGCGCAGTTCATGGCTATCAATGCCGTGGCCGATGGCACCGCGATCATCCGCGAGACCATCTTCGAGAACCGCTTCATGCATGCTGTCGAACTCCAGCGTCTCGGCGCGGACATCCAGATCGACGGCAACACGGCGGTGATGAAAGGCGTGGAAAAGTTGCAGGGCGCCACCGTCATGGCCACCGACCTGCGCGCCTCCGCCAGCTTGGTCATCGCCGGCCTGGTCGCGGAAGGGGAGACCCACATCGAACGCATCTACCACCTGGATCGCGGCTACGACCATATCGAGGCCAAACTTACCGCCCTGGGGGCGGCGATTCGCCGCGAGAAAGCCTGAGCTTGCCATTGTCTTGGGCCTGTATTACCGTTAATACAAATCCACAAGCAAGGAGCCGTGCATGACCACCAGCGTCCGTTTACCCAATCGCGTCGAACAGGCGCTGGCGGCTTATTGCGTGGAAACCCAGCGCAGCAAGTCGGAAGTCATCATCGAACTGCTGGAACAGCGGTTCAGCCTGGCCGAGTCGGAAGCCACGCCGTTCGAGCGTGCCGAAGCGGCGGGGTTTATCGGTTGTGTCGAAGGGGGCGAGACGGCGGGCAGTTACAAGGAACGGGCGCGCGCGGCGATGGTTGCCAAACATGCGGCCAAACACGGTCGCGCATGACCACCATCCTGGTGGATACCGGGCCGCTGGTGGCCTTGTCCGACAAGCGCGACAAGTTTCATGAAGCCAGCAAGACTTTCCTGAAGAACTATCGTGGCCGCCTGCTCACCACCTGGGCGGTGCTGACCGAGTTTTCCCACCTGGCGCCCTCGGTCGAGGCGACGCTTCCTTTGTATCGCTGGATCGACAACGGCGGGCTGGAGCTATTTCCTCTGGGCCGCGATGAACTCGTGCGCGCGGTGGACTGGATCGAGCGCTACGCCGATCAGCCGATGGATCTGGCCGACGCCTCGCTGGTGGTTGCCGCGCTTGCCACCGGCTACAGCCAAATCTGGACGTTGGACCGCCGCGACTTCGAGACCTGGCGGCTACCCGGCCGCAAGCGTTTCAAGCTGGTCATGTAGGTTGGGCAAAGCCGTAGGCGTGCCCAACGCCGCCAAGAATGTTGGGCACGCTTCGCTTTGCCCAACCTACGCGGGTTTCAGCAACTCCCGATAAAGCGATTCATATTCCCGCGCGCTTTTCTCCCAACTGAAATCGCGCTTCATGCCGGCGCGCATCATGCGTTGCCACGCCTTCGTGTCGGCGTAGGTGGTCAGCGCGCGGTCGACGGCCAACCAGAGGGCGTGCGGGGTGGGTTCGTGGAAGACGAAGCCGGTGACGCCATCTTCCACGGTGTCTTGCAGGCCGCCGGTGGCGTGGACGATGGGCACCGTGCCGTAGCGCAGGCTGTAGAGCTGGTTGAGGCCGCAGGGCTCGAAGCGTGAGGGCATCAGGAAGATGTCGGCCCCGGCCTCGATGCGGTGCGACAGGCCTTCGTCATAGCCGATCACCGCCGCGACCCGGCCTGGGTGTTGTGCGCCGAGATCGCGGAAAGCCGCTTCCAGGGCTTTTTCGCCGGTGCCCAGCAGGGCGATCTGTCCGCCCCGGTGGAGGATGCCATCGGCCACCGCGAGGATCAGGTCGAGGCCTTTCTGCTGCGCCAGGCGGGCGATGATCCCGAATAGCGGGGCGTTGCGGCCGGGCTCCAGGTTGAGGTCCTGTTGCAACTTCAACTTGCAGTCCTTCTTTCCCGCGAGCGCGCGTGAGGAAAATTTGCAGGGCAGGTAGTGATCGGCCGTGGGGTTCCATTCACCGCTGTCGATGCCGTTGAGGATGCCGACCAGATCATCGCCGCGCGAGGTCAGCAGCCCCTGCAAGCCCATGCCCAGCGCGGGTTGGCGGATTTCTTCGGCATAGGTCGGTGAGACCGTGGTGAGTCGGTCGGCGTAATAGAGGCCGGCCTTGAGGAAGGAAAGATTGCCGTAATACTCGACGCCCTCGACCGCGAAACTTTCCGGCGGCAGCCCCACCGTGAGCAGCTCGGCGGGCGGGAAGATGCCCTGATAGGCCAGGTTGTGCACGGTCATGATGCTCGGCGTCTTTTCCCCGGCAAGGCGCAGATAAGCCGGGGCCAGGCCGGTTTGCCAGTCGTTGCAATGGAGCACGTCCGGGCGCCAGGCTAACGGTGAGTCGCTTGAAGCGAGGAGGGCGGCGGCCTTGGAGAACACGGCAAAACGCAGGACGTTATCGGGGTGATCGTGGCCCGCCACGTCCTGATAGGGGCCGCCTGGGCGTTGAAACAATTCCGGGGCATCGAGGATGTAGAGGGGCACCTCACTGTCGGGCATGGTGGCTTCCAGCAGGGTGGCCACGGTGTCGTCCGGCAGCCCGTTCAGCATGCACACGGGCTTGGCGTCCTTCACGCCGGCCAGCACGGCCGGGTAACCGGGAAGCAACAGACGGCAGTCGAGACCGATCGCGCGCAAGGCGACGGGGAGCGCGCCGGATACATCGGCCAGCCCGCCGGTCTTGATCAATGGCCGGGCTTCGGAAGTGGCGAACAGGATGTGCATGGAAAGTCCTTGAGTAGGAAGCCCACTCGCGGGACGAACTGCCACGCCCGCGATGGTCAGAAAAGAAATAATCCGGTTTCCCGGCAACCCTACCGGAAAGCGGCGCCCGCTTGAAGAGCTGTAGGATGCGGGTCGCCGCGCTCTGATGAAGCCCCTGATAAAACCCCTAAGCGAAGGACTAAGCCGCCAAAAGACGGCGGCCAAGTCCCTGCTTATACCCTTCGGTAATCGCATCCTACGCGGGCTGTTCGAGATATGAGTTCGCGGCGGGCGTCGCGGCGACGTAGGATGAGCGCGTTTGTCCATCTTGTTTCCCTGGGAGTGTCACATGCTTGAAATCGGGCTTTACGGACTTGGCCGCATGGGCGGCAACATGGCGCGGCGTTTTGCTCGCGCCGGAGTGCGGGTACTGGCCCACAACCGCAATTTCGCGGTCGCCGAAGCGCTGGCGGCTTCAGAAAGCAACGTGCAAGCCTGCCGCGGCCTGGAAGACATGGTGTCGGGCCTTGCCGCGCCGCGCATCGTCTGGTTGATGTTGCCGGCGGGCGAAGCCACCGAGGCGGCGATCCACGAACTCGCGCCGTTGCTTGAGCCCGGCGACCTGCTGGTGGATGGCGCCAACGGCTACTACCAGGACGCGCAAGGCCGTGCCGAACATCTGCATGGCCTCGGCCTGCGTTTTGTCGATGTCGGCGTTTCCGGCGGTGTCTGGGGCCTCGCCAACGGCTATTGCCTGATGGCGGGCGGCGGCGACGACGATCTCGCGCGCCTGACCCCCTTCCTGCAAGCGCTGGCGCCGACGCCGGACAGCGGCTGGCTGCACGCCGGCCCGGTGGGCGCCGGCCACTTCACCAAGATGGTCCACAACGGCATCGAATACGGAATGATGCAGGCACTGGCCGAGGGCTTCGCGCTGATGCGGGCGAAAAGCGAATTCGACCTCGACATCGCCGCCGTCGCCGAACTCTGGCGCCACAGCTCCGTGGTGCGCTCCTGGCTGCTCGACCTGTCCGCCGATTTCCTGAAAACCGATCAGAAGCTCGATGGCATCGCCCCCCTGGTCGCCGATTCCGGTGAAGGCCGCTGGACCGCGCTGGAATCCATCAGCCTGGGCGTGCCCACGCCGGTGATGACGCTGGCCCTGATGAGCCGTTTCGCCAGCCAGGGCAAGGGCGATTTCGCCAATCAGATGCTGGCGATGATGCGCAAGGGATTTGGTGGGCATGCGGTCAAGAACGAGTCCTGACCGCCGCTACCTCCGACCGAGGCGGCTGGGCAAAGCGTGGTGTGCCCAGCATGTAAAAGTGGAAACGGTCGGCCGGTGAGTGAAGGCAACAGAATTCGCCCGGCCTGCCGATAAGACCCCATCCCCGGAGGAGAGACTGGATGAACAACCTCGAACATCTGCGCCACGACCTTGTCGGCATGGTGGAAGAACTGCGTGCCACGCTGCTCGACATCGGCGATCAGGACATGCCGCAAACCAATGTGGTGAGCAACGCGCGCGACCGTCTGCGTTACATCTCCGCGTTGACCGAGCAATCCGCCGGCCAGACCTTGAATGCGGCGGAAGCGATAGCCGACCGCCTGCGTGCCCAGAAGGCACGGGCCGCGGAACTGGTGGGCAAGACCCGTTCCCCCGAGATACGCGCTTTTCTGGCGAGTTTGCAGGCGGAACACACGCTGAGCAGCGCCGATGCCAGCGAGATCATTCAGGCACAGGCGTTTCAGGATCTGGTGGGCCAGGTAATCAACAAGCTCATGGCGCTGGTGCAGAAAATGGAAGACAGCCTGGTTCACCTGCTGGTCGAAGACGAACCCGACCCCGGCCTGCTGGCCGGTCCGGTGGTGGCGCCGGCAGCCGTTGTGTCACAGGACGAAGTGGATGACCTGTTCGGGTGATGCGGTTGGCGCAGTGGTTCCCCCCTTTATCAAAGGGGGGTAGGGGGGATTTCTGAGGCGCCTGCCCAGGCAGACATCGCAAAATCCACCCCATTCCCCCTTTGGAAAAGGGGGAGGCCACCCCCTCATGCGCTTTCTGTCACATCACCCGTTAACGCGAAAAGCGCTTTTTCGACAAAGGGAAGCGTCACCACCTTGATGTCCATCAATGCCATTCCTTCTCGCCACGCCGACACTCCACCCCCCTTATAGCGCCCCGTTGCCATGTCCCGTTTCTGGTCTACCTACACCGCCGCGTCACATCGTGTGATGTTTCTTCCCGGTGCCCTGCAAGGGGTGCTGGTCATGCTCTGGTGGTTGCTCGACATGGAAAGCAGGCGCGCCGGCGGCTCGGGGCTGGGTAGCTTGCCGGGGCCGGCGTTGCATATCTGGTGGATGCTGTATGGCTTCTTCCCGTTCTTCATCTTCGGCTTTCTCTTCACTGCCGCACCCAACTGGTTGAATGGGCCGGCCATACCCAAACCTGCTTATGTGGCGAGCGGGGTGCTCATGGCGCTGGGTATGTTGCCGATCTACGCCGGCCTGGTGCTGCCGGGGCTGGTGCTGCATCTGGCCGGCTGGGGGGTGGCGGTGTGGGCATTGTTGCGCACCCTGACCGGGGCGCCGCCGCAGGACAAGCTGCACCCCGCCATCGTCACCGGTGCGGCTGCTCTGGGCCTGCTTGGAAATGCGTTGTTCCTGCTCTGGGCCGGATGGGATTTCCCCGAGGCTTTGCGTATGGCCGAAGCCATCGGCATCTGGGGTTTTCTGGTGCCCACCTTCCTGACGGTCTGCCATCGCATGATTCCCTGGTTCACCAGTCGCATCGTGCCCAACTATGTGATGGTCCGCCCCTATGGCCCACTCTGGGGCTTGCTTGCCGGCTGCCTTGTGCATGGGGCGCTGGAAGTCATGGAACGGCGCGAACTGCTCTGGCTGGTGGATCTGCCCATGGCGATCATGGTGTTCTGGTTTGCAACTCGCTGGGGTGTGGCGCGTGGTGCGCGGCAAGTGCGCCTGCTTTCCATGCTGCATATCGCCTTTCTGTGGTTGGGCCTGTCACTGCTGCTCTACGCCGGTGACAGTCTGGCGCGCTACGCCGGGCTGGCCTGGAACGCCGGCCATGCGCCGCTGCACGCATTGGGCATCGGCTTTTTCTCCAGCATGCTGATCGGCATGGCTTCGCGCGTCAGCCTGGGCCATTCCGGCCGCAAACTGGAAGCCGATGGCGCGACCTGGGGATTGTTCTGGTTGGTGCAAGGGGTGGCGTTGTCGCGCATTTTGCCGGACCTGGTGCCGGCGCTGCCGACACTGCTGGTCACCCTGGCAGGCGGTTTGTGGCTGCTCGCCTTCGGTGTGTGGGCCTGGAAGTATGCGCCGCTGTACTGGCGTCCGCGCGCGGACGGCAAGCCGGGGTAGATGAGGCGGGTGTGGCGGCGGCCTGTCCGGCAAGAATGCCGGCGTTACAAGAACGCGAAACGCACCGATTGCGCCAACTGCGCGGAATACAACGGCTACAGCCCCAGTATTTTTTCCAGGTGGTGAGTTTCGATTCCGAAATAGACTTTGGCGGCCTTGATGCTTTCTAAAATGGCGGGGTCGGACGACGGGGGATTTTTATTCCTTGTGCCGACAATCAGGACATTCTTTGGCGTGTGGGCGTCCGAAATAAATTCAAAAACTTTGGTCGTATAGCCGAAATACTCAAGAATCAGGGCGCGGAGGCCATCCGTCACCATCTCGGCCTGGCGCTCGACAAAAATCCCGTGCTTCATTAGAAAATCCAGGTCGTTGTGCGTTCTGGATTTCTCGATTTCGCGCCGAATCTGTTTGTGACAGCAGGGAGCAACCACAATCAGTTCCGCGCCCGCCGTGATGCCTTTGTAAATTGCATCATCGGTTGCCGTGTCGCAGGCGTGAAGCGCGATCAGGATATTCGCATCGGTGCAATCGTAATCGGCGATGGAACCCTGGGAAAAATGCAGGCCGGTAAACTGTGCATCTACTGCGATCCGGTTGCATAGCGCCACTAGGTCGGCACGATATTCGACCCCGATTACCTCAGGGTGCAGGTCCTTTTCGATCAGATAATCGTAGAGGGCAAAGGTCAGATAGCCCTTGCCCGAGCCCATGTCTACGATTTTTTTCAGGCGGTCTGGTGCGATGCCTTGAATGAGGCTGCTTAGTATTTCGACATACCTGTTGATCTGGCGGTATTTGTCTTGCGCGCTTTTGAAGACCTCGCCCTGAGCGTCGGTAATGTTCAGGGCGTGTAGATAGGCTTTGTTTTTTGTTCCAATCAACCGTTTTTTGTCTCGGTCGTGACCTGATGATGCCGGCGCTGTATGACTCGGTGCTTTCTTTTTTAAAGATTTATTTGCCAGCGAGAGATCGAATACGTTGGTAAAAAGCGTCGCAACATTAAAACCGTCGGAAAAAGACTCGTGTATCCGGGAAATGCCCTCTGGAAGGGAGTAATTCTTCACGATGTCGCGCGTTTTATAGCGATAAGTAAAGCTGAGTTTTTCCTCGCGCTTGATCTGAACTTTCCGGACAAGGATGTTTTTAAGCTGGTCTTCCGGACCCTTGTAATCAGCCAAAGAGAGTTTCACGAAGCTGCCGTCACGCAGGCTTTCTTCAAGCGCGGATAAAAAAATCGATATTTTGCTTACGGGGGGCATAAAAACTTTAGGGCAAGTTATGTAAAGTCAAATATTGATAATACTGACCGTTGAGAAATTCAATCGTCCGCGAGTATGTCATATCCGACGCGCCACCCTGACTGACACTGATGACGCGGGTTGCCTGAAATCCGTGTATCTGACCCAAATCAAGTGCGTCGTCCGCAGCGTTAGCTGTCAAGTCCCGCCTGTTTGTAAACGCGCTTGACGAATAATTCGGGCTTATCCGCCTGCCACTTTTTCAGCGCCTGTATGGGGGTTTGATGGTGCAAAGCCCTTTGTGGGATGTGATGGTTGTAGATTTTCAAATAG
>JAUXXW010000051.1 GCA_030684775.1 Pseudomonadota bacterium | reverse complement strand
CGAGACGCTGGAGAAACTGCCGGCCTGGCCGAATAGCCGAATCGACGAACTGCTGCCGCTGCGGCGCGAACACAAACCCTGACTTGATGGCGGTCGGCTAGAGGGGAGGGCTGGACGCTTACAGTCTGCTGGTGACTGGAGTGGTGTTTCCGTCTCCGCCGCGGGCGATGTCAACGGCGACGGCTTGGCCGACCTTCTCGTCGGGGCGTATCAATACGGGACGATAGGGAGCAATGCCGGTCGCAGCTATGTAATTTTCGGCAGCACCACGGGCGCATTCGCGCAGACGGCGGTGGATCAACTGGGCACCAGCGGCAACGACACGCTCACCGGTAGCGCCATTTCCGAAACCCTGGTGGGTGGCGCCGGCAACGACACCCTCATCGGCAACGGCGGCGCGGACGTGCTCTATGGCGGCAGCGGTAACGACATTATCGAGATCAATGCCGACAACGTCGCCAAACTCGCGTTGGGGGTGACCGACGGCAACTACGCCCGCATCGATGGTGGCAGCGGCATCGACACGCTCAGGCTTAATGCCAGCGGGTTCACGCTCGACCTGACCCTTATTGCCAACCAGGGTGGCGGCACACCGGACGGCTATTCCCGCATCGAGTCCATCGAGCGCATCGACATCACCGGCAGCGGCAACAACACCCTGACGCTCAACGTCAAGGACGTGCTGGATATGGCGGATATGAACAGCTTCAACAATGCCAATGGCTGGGCCGACGGCACATATAACCTCGCCGCTGGCGGCGCCGGTGGTGCCAATCCGGAGCCGCGCCATCAGTTGGTCGTGGACGGCAACACGGGCGATACGGTCAACTTCAGCGGATGGACGTCGGTGGGTACGGTGACCAACAGCGGCATCACCTACGACGTTTACAACCAGGGCACCTACGCGCAGTTGTTGATCGCTCAAGACATCACGAAAAATGTGATTTGAGGGCCGGGGGGCGCGTTGGGGGCGAGGCCGCGCCGTTCTAGAGGATCGCGGGCGTGTCCCGTTCGCCCCGGCAGGGCGAAGTCGCGGGCGGAGATGCCTGCGCTACATCTGCCCCTACAATCTCGCCCACTTTTCCGACGGATTCCCCATGACCTCGACCCTGCTGCTGGTGGATGGCTCCAGCTATCTCTACCGCGCCTTCCACGCCCTGCCCGACCTGCGCAACCCGGAGGGCGAGCCTACCGGCGCGATGTATGGCGTCATCAACATGCTCAAGCGACTGCGCAAGGATTACCCGAGCGCCTACGCCGCCTGCGTGTTCGACGCCAAGGGCAAGACTTTCCGCGACGACTGGTATCCCGCGTACAAGGCGACCCGGCCGCCGATGCCGGACGACCTGGCCCGCCAGATCGCGCCGCTGCATGAAGCGGTGGTGGCGCTGGGCTGGCCGTTGCTGATGATCGACGGGGTGGAGGCCGATGATGTGATCGGCACCCTGACGGTACAGGCTGAGGCGGCGGGGATGGAGGCGGTGGTGTCCACCGGCGACAAGGACTTGGCGCAACTGGTGACGCCCAGGGTGCGCCTGATCAACACCATGACCAACGAGGTGCTGGACGAGGCCGGAGTGCTGGCCAAGTTCGGTGTGCCGCCGACTCGCATCGTCGAATACCTGACGCTGGTGGGCGACACGGTGGATAACGTGCCGGGTGTGGAAAAGGTGGGGCCGAAGACAGCGGTGAAGTGGCTGAGCGAATTCGACGGCCTCGACGCGCTGCTGGCGCGCGCCGACGAGGTCAAGGGCAAAGCCGGCGAGAACCTGCGCGCCGCCCAGGATTGGTTGCCGATGGCGCGCAAGCTGGTGACGGTGAAGACGGATGTGGAATTGCCGGAGCACGTCAACGACCTCACCTGGCGCGAGGTAGATCGGGAAAAACTGGCGGAGCTGTATACGAAATACGGCTTCCGGACGTGGTTACGAGAATTGCTCCCCTCCCCCCCCGGGGGAGGGGCCGGGGGTGAGGGAGCAAGCGCCGATCAAGCGGCAACGCCGGATCAACCGGGGCTCCCTCACCCCGGCCCTCTGATGAAGCCCCTACCCTTCGGTATCCCGCCCGCGGGAGAGGGAGCAGTGCAACGCCGCTACGAAGCCATCCTCGACGCCCCCACCCTCGCCCGCTGGCTGGAGAAACTGCAAGCCGCCGAGCTGATCTGCCTGGACACCGAAACCACCAGTCTCGACCCGATGCGGGCGCAACTGGTGGGCATGTCGTTCTCCATCGAATCGGGTGAAGCCGCTTATCTGCCGCTGGCGCACCACTACGCCGGGGCGCCGGCGCAACTGCCGCTGCTGGAAACACTGGCGCAGCTGAAGCCGCTGCTGGAGGACGCAAGCAAAGCCAAGGTCGGGCAGAACCTGAAATACGACTGGCATGTGTTGATGAACCACGGCGTCGACCTGCGCGGCGTCACTCACGACACCCTGTTGCAGTCCTATGTGCTGGAAGCGCACGAGCGCCACGACATGGATACCCTGGCGGCGCGCCATCTCGGCGAGCAGACCATCAAGTACGAAGCCGTGTGCGGCAAGGGCGCCAACCAGATCGGCTTCGATCAGGTCAGCGTCGAGCACGCCACCGCCTACGCGGCGGAGGATGCCGACATCACTTTGCGTCTGCACCAGGCCATGTACCCGGCGATCCACCGCGAAGCCGGGCTGGAGAAGGTCTACCGCGACATCGAAATGCCGCTGCTGCCCATCCTGGCGAAGATGGAGCGCACCGGGGTGAAGCTGGACGCCGACCTGTTGCGCCGGCATTCCGTCACCCTCGGCCAGGAAATGCTGGCCATCGAGAAGAAGGTGCATGAAGCGGCCGGGCAGCCGTTCAACCTCAACTCGCCCAAGCAACTCGGTGAAATCCTGTTCGGCCAACTCGGCCTGAAGCCGAAGAAGAAGACGCCGGGCGGCGCGCCGTCCACCAATGAAGACGCTCTGCAGGAACTGGCCCTGGATCATCCCCTGCCGAAACTGATTCTCGATTACCGCGGCCTCGCCAAGCTGAAATCGACCTATACCGACAAGCTGCCGGGCATGGTCAACCCGGCCACCGGGCGCGTCCACACCACCTATTCGCAGGCGGTGGCGGTGACCGGGCGGCTGTCCAGTTCCGACCCCAATCTGCAGAACATCCCGGTGCGCACCATGGAAGGCCGCAAGATCCGCGAGGCCTTCATCGCCGAGGCGGGGCACGTCATCGTCTCCGCCGACTACTCGCAGATCGAGTTGCGCATCATGGCGCACCTGTCGGGCGACGCCGGCCTGCTCAAAGCCTTTTCCGAGGACGCCGACATCCACGCTGCCACCGCCGCCGAGGTGCAGGGCGTGCCGCTGGAAGACGTGACGACGGACATGCGCCGCATGGCCAAGGCGGTCAACTTCGGCCTGATCTACGGCATGTCCGCCTTCGGCCTCGCCGCGCAATTGAACGTCGAGCGCGCCGTGGCGCAGGTCTACATCGACCGCTATTTCGCGCGTTATCCCGGCGTCGCCGAGTACATGGCGCGCACCCGCGAGCAGGCGAAAACGCTGGGCTACGTGGAAACCCTGTTCGGCCGCCGCCTCTATCTTCCGGAACTGAGCGGAGGCGGCAACAGCGCGGCCCGCCGCCAGGGCGCCGAACGCGCCGCCATCAACGCCCCCATGCAAGGCACGGCGGCGGACCTGATCAAACTGGCGATGATCGCGGTGCGCGGCTGGCTGGACAGCGCGGGATTGCAATCGAAGCTCATCATGCAGGTGCACGACGAACTGATCCTGGAAGTCCCCGACGACGAACTGGAAACCATCCGCGTCGGCCTGCCGGAAAAGATGGCGGGCGTCGCGCAACTGGCTGTGCCGTTGAAGGCGGAAGTAGGTGTCGGGCCGAACTGGGAAGCCGCGCACTGACATTGCACGTAGGTTGGGCAAAGCGAAGCGTGCCCAACGACTGGCGGGAATGTTGGGCACGCTCCGCTTTGCCCAACCTACGTCCTGCTGATGAAGTCAGTGGGACGCCAGCCGATATGCGTGCCATGACTGATTGCGCAGTTACAGATGATGATGAACTGCTTTTGATGTGTGCTTGGTGCGGGAGGGGGACTCGAAAAATATCAGTAACTCGTTGTATCAATATGGATTAAACGATGGGTGTCGAGACCCGTAGTGCATCCCGTAGTGCATCCCGTGATTGGTGCCCCCTCTCCCACGAAAACCCCGGATTTTTTGTCAACCAGTCAACCGGCCTGTCAACCGCGTTGTGCCCTCGAAAAACCATGGCGCATCGCGTGTTACCCGCCCGCTTGCGTAAACGCTGCGTAACACCCTGCGTAACGTGTAACCACATGTGTAACTGCCCCGCCGCATCAGGATGTCGTGGCCCGTCTCGCCCAAACCTGCACCGATCCTGCGGCGGAAGTGCTCGAATACTTGAAACGGGATGTCGCCAACCTGGCTTTCGGCAACAAGGACAACCACGCCCGTAACACGGACTTGCAGCGTTTCGCGGAGGGTTGGATGCGCCTGACGCCGCTGTTCGACTTCGCCCCCATGTACCTGCATCCGGATGGCATTGCCCGACGCATGCGCTGGAAGGACAGGGAAAAGCCGAGCGTAGACTGGAATGGCGTACTGGACGACGTGTCTGACGAGACGGGCGTGCCGCGCACGCTGTTGGCGGAAGGAATGCGCACCCTGCTGCCCGGCAGGCGTCGAACTGCTAGCAGCCTGTCGGACTTTGGAATCGTCGGCTGCAAAGCGACCGCAGCGGTCCATTTTTCTCCGGCTTTTTGCCCCATAGCCGGGCTATGCGGCTGCAAATCCGGCAAAAACTGGCCTCGCCGGGGCCGCTTTTCGCTATCGACGACCCAAGTCCGACAGGCTGCTAGACGCCGATATAGCGGTGCTTGGGGTAGCCACGGGCGGCATAGTCGAGCAGCCAAAGCATGCCGAGCCCACCGAACAGTAGCCAGCCGGGGTAGATGCACACAGACACGGGGGCCGCCGACTGAGCCGGCAGATGGCCACAGGGTTTGTGTGCGCATGTCTCGCAAGCAACACGATGTGAGCCGTTGCTTGGGCGGTCACAGGGTGACTGAGCTGGGTTACGGCATCCCGGTCACTCCCTTTCGCGCCGCCTGAGCGAGCTTCGCGGGCCGGCCACCTTTTCCACCGCGTTGCCAGGCTCCCCGCAAATGCGGCTCCCAATCCGGCCAGTGGCCGAGTACGGAGGCCATTGCGCGTGCCGTGCGCCAATAGTCGTAGCGGCTATTGGGTGAAAGGCTGCTGGCCCAGCGTTCCAACAACCAGCGCAGGTGCTTGGCTTGCCATTGACGCGGCTCGCGGACGCCGAAGCGGTCCATGATCGCTTCGGCCATGCGCTCGCCACGTTCGATATGGCCCCGGACCGTGGTCTTCGCGCCCGGCAGGGCGCGCTCCAGAAGGATGGCGACGCCCATTGCCTTATTTCCTGTGCGCGCCGATGTAGGCGGCGAGGATGTCGAGCCGGTTATGTCCCAGTTCCGTGCTGAGTAGGCCAAGTTCCTCGGCGAGGGATTCCGCCGCCGGGTCGGGGGGCAACGCTTCGGCGGGCAGCGCCTGGGCCACGACCGGCGCCGGGTAATCAGCCAGTTCCCTATACCGATCACAGGCCCAGGCCGCGCGAAGTGTGTGGTAGCCCTGGATTCCGTGCCGATGCAGGACGATCCGGGCGCGATGGATTTCGCCCCGATTCACCAGTTCATCGAAGCTCTCCCCTGGACGCAGCAGGTTGTTGCCGCAGCCCAGTGTTTGGCGCGTCGTGTCGGCATTTTCCAGCGCACAGTCACCCGCGCCATCGACCGGAACCCAGCGGGCGACTTCCTTTCCACGACCACCCTTGGTTCCCTCGCGGATGTCGATTTGCCCTTTGTGGTTCGCCTCTTGAACCCAGCGGGGAATGTCGCCGAGGACCGCCTCGCGCAACCTCATGCCGAAGCTGCGCGCAAGCTCCACCACGGATGCCGCCCTGAACAGGCCGGCGTCGTAAAGCGCATCCAGCGCAGCGGCGACCTGATCCCAGTTGTAACCATCGGGAATGGTTTGGCGGACATGGCGTCGCTCACCGACATGACCAGAAGGGGATTCGATCCGCAGCATCGCATCGCCGCGTAGCGCCTTGAGGGTGGTGTTGACGCTGGACAAGAGATTCTGGGCATAGGCGACCGCCAGCGTCTCCTCTTCGACGCGCTGGGCCAGATGCCCCGCGTACTCGTCGAGGTGGAACTGTGTGATTCCGCTCGCATCGCTAACGCCGTAATACTCGCGCAGCCAGCGGCAATACTGCTGCCAGCGCAGAAAGTGGGCACGGACGGTGGCGTAATGCCCCTGGCCGTAGTAGTCGCGTAACGCCTGGTGGCCAGCCCATGCGATCTGTTTGCCGTGGCCAAAATTGCGGCTGGTCGGGTACTTGCTCATCTCGATTCTCCAGAAAAGTAGAAATGGGAAATGCCGATGGCTGGATGCCGGCCGCCTCGCGCACGCGAAGCCATTCATCCTGGGTCCAGCCGCGCTCCGATTCCCGCCCACAAGTGGTGAGTGTTGACCCGGTATCAGCCGGGCGCCGTGGAGCGCAGGTCGTCGGCGACGACCGTGGAGGCGTGTTGCTGGGCCGCCTCAAGCCCTTGATGAAGCACTCGCGCGTCATCGCTGAGGGCATCAAGCCCGGCGGGAGGATGACTGTCGGCGTGGCGACCGACGGTGCGCTGCATGGATCGTTGACCAACCTCCTGCTGGCATGGGGATGGCGGGTTGCCAAACCTGCTGGCCGCCGCAATGGGCGGCCCCCGCTGCCAAGCGACGGAGGGGTATTGGTTGGGGTATTGGTGCGCCTATCGAGGCCGATGGCGTGGCGTCAGCCCTGGCTGTTTCAGGGGGGCCGCTGTCAGGAATGCCTGCTGTCTCTTTGAAGAGGCTCGGGCGCAGATTGCAATTTCTGGATGGCAGGGCTGGCGACGTGGAACCAGTCGCCGGCCATTTCGTTGACCCGGCTGGCGACCAGCCGGGCAGTCCTTGTTGAGGGAGCAAACCCTCGCTATTACGTTGCCGTCGCAGGCTGACCGCGAGCGGCGATTGAAGGCTGATTATTTTGTGTGGCCAGCTACCACGTTCATGCCGTCACTGAGTGGCGGTCGATGGATGGAGAAATGGTAGCTCACAACAATCCCATGTGAAAAGGTGAAAATGATGCAATCTAGTGCGCTTTTGGCAACCGTTTGCGGAAATTAAATGTAATTAAATACCGAGCCATGCCGGAACGTTCCGGCGACATCCAAAGGGAACCCAGCATGGCTGCATCGAACGAAAAATCTCTCACCCTACTGCGCCGCCCGCAAGTCGAAGCACGCACTGGGCTTTCTCGCTCAGCGATCTACAGCAAGTTGCACCGCAACCCCAAGCGGCCCGCCGACTTCGATCCAACCTTTCCGAGGCCAGTGCCCATCGGCGTGAAGGCAGTAGGCTGGCTCGCGCATGAAATCGATGACTGGATTGCCGCCCAGGTCAGGAAAGCCCGCGAGTCGCAAGGACGCAGGGGGTGATGAATATGCCGACCAGCTCCAGCAGGAGGGGCTGCGGCCTGGTGCTCGAACAAGGCACAGACGCCATCGAATACCCCAAAAATGCACTGGATGGCATCCTGGGCGCCGCTGCCCGCGCCATCGCCGACGGCGCCCAAATTGCTCCCGCCATTGCAGGCCAATCCGTCCTCGCTGCCGCCGCGTTGGTCGCACAGGGTTTGGCCGAGGTGACCACCGCCACTGGCAGGAAACCACTGAGTCTGAACCTCCTGACGGTGGCTCTGAGCGGCGACGGCAAGAGTGCTGCGGATGGGCCAGCTCTTGCGCCGATCCGCAAGATCGAGCGCGAGGAATACACGAACTACCAACAACAGCGCACGAAATGGGAGTCCCGCCCAAAGAGCGAGCGGCCAGAAAAACTTATCAACCCCCTGCGGCTCGTCGCGGATTTCACGGCTGAAGGACTGATCCGGCAATTCCGCGAAGGCCGATCCAGCCTGGGGGCATTCAGCGACGAGGCAGGCGCCGTGTTTGGCGGACATTCGTTCAGCGCGGAGAAGAAGCTCGCCACTGCCGCCGCCATCAGCAGCCTGTGGGATGGCACCGGCATCCGAGCCAGGGCGCGGGCATCGGACGACCGTGGCGGTCTGGAGGCGCACTTCAATGCGCGTCTCACGGCTCACTGGCTGATACAGCCCGCCGCTGCCGCAGATGTCCTGAACGACACCATCCTGGCCGAACAAGGCTTCTGGCCCCGCGTATTGCTGGCCACCCCAGCGCCGGGAAATCCTCGTGTCTATCGACCCTTTGTGCCCGAGGCCAACCCAGACCTCCGCACCTATTGGGATCGTCTCGCCGCACTCCTGCGTCTTCCCGAGCTGGTGCCAGAACAGCGGCCGCTGCTGTGCTTCACGGCCAAGGCCAGCGACCGATTGGCCGCGTATTTCGAAGCGATGGAGAGCGTCACACGGGGAGCGGAAGGCAGGTACACGGCGATACGTTCATGGGGCGCACGGGCGACCGAGCAGCTCTGCCGCGTGGCCGGTGTGCTGGCCGTGATCGAGCGAGGCCCGGAAACGGAAATACGGCATGAAGAAGTCGCTGCGGCGGAAGAATTGGTCAGCTACTCCCTGGAATGCTGGCTGCGCCAGATGGAGCAACAACCGGAAATCGAGGCGCGCGATTACGCCACTCGCTTGCTGCACTGGCTTGCCAAGCAGCCAGGCCAACAATCCACAGGCCGCGCCATGCTGCGCATCGGTCCCAAGCCGCGATCTGCCGGCATGCGCGACGCGGCCCTGGCAATTCTGGAGGGGGAACGCCGGGTCGTTGCCCTGGGTGGCGACAAGTGGAAAGCGGGCGTATGAGCGCCAACCCGGACGCGCTTTACCATCGGGGCGACACGGGCGACAGGGCGACATTCCTTGCGCGTGCCTGCTGCCCGGCGGGCGACGGGCCGGGTGACGACAAGGCGACAGCGACGCTCACCTGACTGAATGTCGCCTTCGTCGCCCGTGGTACTTTCCTCAAGATTCCCCGCTCCTTGCGGCAAGTCGCCCCTGTCGCCCCTGTCGCCCGAGTGCCGCCATCAATTCATCGCAGCCCCAGATGCCGCAGCCCGTCTTGTCGAGCGGGTGCAGGTACTAACGGTCATGGCGGCCAGGTACCACCCAGGTTGATGAAACCAGGTCGCGCATGTAGCGCCGGCGTCTCGCCGGCTCGTTCTTCTGATCAGCCTTACCAGGCAGGCGAGACGCCTGCGCTAAAGCGGGTACATGAACATGTGTCACGTTAACGGCCAACAGCGCGCAGATCCTTGCAGCGTTGTCGTTTGGATCAGTTCGCGCGGGTTGTGCTCGCCCGAGGATGATGAGTTACTCTGCGCCGCAGCCCGTCACACCCCGAGTGCGCTGCGCAAGGTGCTGGCAGGCTGATGTGCAACCCGCTACGACTGGCAACGGCCAGTCCGTGATGACCGGATAAACACACAAAATCGTCTCGGTGAGGAAGACTTCCACGTCCATGAACCCAACAGAGGCCGGTGCCGAAACCGGCCGGTTTGTGCGTGGCTACGTGCCGGCCAGTGCCAGGAAGTCCTGTACCAATCCGCCGCACATAGTTTGATGCCGCTCACCGCCTTGGCCCACGAGTCCTGACAACCAATCAACATGCTCCCCTTCGCCCCCGGCGCACGAGCCGTTATTCGTGATGAAGAATGGCTGATTCGTCGTGTCGACCCCGCAGTTGATGGCGGGTGGCTCCTCACCTGTGACGGTATCTCCGAGCTGGTTCGCGGCCAGTCAGCTATGTTCCTGACCAGCCTTGAGGATGCCATCGACATCCTCGACCCGGCCAAGACCGAACTGGTGCCGGACGACACCCCAGCTTACAACGCCACCGTGCTGTACCTGGAAAGCCATCGCCGCCGCGGCGTCGCCAACGACGAGAAAATCCACCTCGGCCATCGCGGCGTCATGAACCTGGTGCCTTACCAGTTGGACCCGGCCTTGCAGGCCCTGCGGCAACCGCGCTCCCGCATCCTGATTGCCGACTCGGTGGGCCTGGGCAAGACCCTGGAAGCCGGGGTGCTGGCCACCGAGTTGATTCAGCGGGGTCGCGGCAAGCGCATCCTGGTGGTGACCCAGAAGGCCATGCTCACCCAGTTCCAGAAGGAATGGTGGAGCCGCTTCTCCATCCCCCTGGTGCGGCTGGATTCGGTTGGCCTGGCGCGGGTGCGCAACCGCATACCCGCCAACCACAACCCGTTCAACCACTTCGACCGCAGCATCATTTCCGTCGACACCCTCAAGAGCAATCTGGAGTACCGCAACTACCTGGAAAACGCCTGGTGGGACATCATCGTCATCGACGAGTGCCACAACGTGGCGGCCCGGGCGGGGGAATCCGGCCTGTCCCGCCGCGCCCGCCTGGCCAAGTTGCTGGCGACCCGCTCGGACACCCTCATGCTGCTGTCGGCCACGCCCCACGATGGTTCGGCGCGCAGCTTCGCCTCCTTGATGAGCCTGCTCGACCCCACGGCGATTTCCGACCCGGACGACTACACCCCCGAGGATTTCCGCAGCAAAGGCCTGGTGATTCGCCGCTTCAAGAAGGACATCAAAGACCAGGTATCCGCCGACTTCCAGGAGCGCAAGACCACCTGCTTGCGCCAGGCCGCCAGCCCACTCGAAGAAGCGGCCTACCGTGCGCTGCTCGACGTCGCGTTCACTCAGGCAGGGCAGCACAAGGCAGGCCGCCAGCAGGAACTCCAGCGCATCGGCCTGCAGAAGGGGCTGTTCTCCAGCCCCGCCGCGGCTCTGGAGTCCACCCAGAAGCGCATCGAAATCCTGTCGGGCAAATCCAACCCGACCTCGGACGAGCTGGATGAAGTGAACGGCCTGCAAGTCCTGGCCGAGTCCTTGAAGGCCCTGGTGCAAGACCCGGCAGCCGGCCAGTTCAGCAAATACCAGCGCCTCTTGCAGTTCCTGCGTTCGCCGGACTTCGGCTGGCAGATGCATGACGCCACCGACCGCCTGGTCATCTTCTCCGAGCGCATCGAGACCCTGCGCTGGCTGTACCAGCAGCTCAGCAACGACCTCAAGCTCAAGCCGCGTCAGATAGAGGTGCTCTATGGCCAGATGTCGGACACCGACCAGCAGGAACTGGTGGAGCGCTTCGGCCGTCTCGATGACCCCATGCGGGTTCTGCTGTGTTCGGATGTGGCGAGCGAAGGCCTGAACCTGCACTACTTCAGCCACCGCCTGGTGCACTTCGACCTGCCCTGGTCTCTGATGGTTTTCCAGCAGCGCAATGGCCGGGTCGACCGCTACGGGCAGAAGCAGCAGCCCCACATCATCTATCTGTTCACCGAGGCCGTGACCGAGAAAATCAAGGGTGACCTGCGCATCCTGGAAATCCTGGAAAAGAAGGACGAGCAAGCCAACGTCAACCTGGGTGACCCCTCGGCCTTCCTCAATGTCTACGACCCGGACAAGGAAGCCGAGAAAGTCGCTGATTTCATGGCCAATGGCAAAACGCCGGAGCAGGTTGAAGCCGCCATGGACAAGGCGGCACAGACCAAAGGCCTGGAGAACGGCGAAAACGAAGGCGATTGGCTCATGGAGTTGTTTGGTGGTGGTGGCATGGGTGGTGACCATAACCAGACGGACGATGCCCAGCCCCCCGACAACAGCCTGAACCATATCGACGCCCCCGCCTCCCTGTTCGACAGCGACTTCCACTATGCCAAGACGGCGCTCACCCAGCTCAACCACGGGCAGACCCTATGCCAATGGTCAGCGGAAGATACCGAGCAACTCATCGCCTTGACCGCCCCCTATGACCTCCAGGAGCGCCTGCGCCAGTTGCCGCGTGAAGTGCAGGCCGCCAACGACCATTACGCCCTGTGTGCCGACCCCCAGCGCATGGCCCATGCCATCGAGTCGGCCCGCCAGGCCAGGGCGGAGGAAGACACCTGGCCCCAGTTGCACTACCTGTGGCCCCAGCACCCCATCATGGACTGGCTGGGCGACCGGGTGCTCACCCACTTCGGCCGCCACCGTGCCCCATTGCTGCAAAGCCACAAGCTGCAAGCGGGCGAGCAGGCCTTCATCCTCATGAGCCTGGTGCCCAACCGCAAAGGCCAGCCCCTGCTGGTGGAGTGGCAAGTGGCCAGCCGCATCTACACCGCTGCCACACCTTCAGAGTTCACCCTGGAGCCGTACCCCACCTTCGTGGCCCGCGCGGGCCTCAAGGCGGGCGGGCTGCCGAACCGGGGTCACACGGTGGAACTGGATGCCATTACCCAGACCATGCAGGCGGCGCTGCCGAAGGCGGTGCAGGCCATGCACGCCCACATGCTGAACAAGCAGGTCAGCTTTGCCGCCACCCTCGAACAGCGCCTGGAAGGCACCCTGGCAGAACTCAAGCGCCTGCAGGAGCGCCAGATTGTGCAACTCACCCTGGACCTGGAACGCCAACTGGAAACCGTGAAGCGGGGTCGCTTCGAGCAGCGCAGCAAGCAAATCAACGGCGTCTTTGACGACTACCGCCAGTGGGTGCACGACACCCTCACCACCGAGCCCCAGCCCTGGATACAGGTGCTGGCCGGCGTGTGTCATCCCACAGCCCCCTCTGCCGCCGGAGCCTGACCATGCCCGTGCTTGAAGCCGTCCAGACCTTCGCCGGCATTGCCAACGAAAACGAGTTCTACAGCCACCATTACCTGTCCGAAGTCTTCAAAGGCGACATCAAGGCCCGCCTGGAAGGCTGGGACGCGGCCGAGTCTGCCACCGAAGCCGCCCACCCCAACGAGGAAACCCACCGCGCCCCCAACAAGCGCCTGCAAGGCTGGGCCCAGAAGTGGTTCAGCCAGCGCGGCCAGATTCAACGCGCCAAGGACGATGCCGAGCGCTGGCAGGTGTTCACCCGCATTCAGACCGGCCTGTTGCAAGCCCTGGGCTATCCCGCCCCGGCAACCTTGCCCGCGCCGACCGAACTCGCCGCCGGCCTACCTATCCCGCTCTGGTTACAGTTACCCCGACTGGTGGTGATACCGGCCTACCAGCCTGGTGCGGAAAACGAAGACCTGTTGGACCACAAGCTGACCAGCCTGCACTTCGGCGGCGAGCCGGTTCCCTCGGCCCTGCACGGGGAAACCTGGGCCGACCTGCTCAGCGACGCCGTATTCGGCGCCGACCACCCGCCGCGTTATGTCCTGCTGGTGGGCCTGGACCAATGGCTGCTGCTGGACCGTTACAAGTGGCCCAACAACCGGGCGCTGCGTTTCGACTGGGCGGAAATACTGGACCGCAAGGACGGCGATACCCTGAAGGCCTGCGCCGCCCTGCTGCATAAGGAGTGCCTGGCGCCTGCGGAAGGCAGCAGCCTGCTGGAAAGCCTGGACGAAAACGCCCACAAGCACGCGTTTGGCGTCAGCGAAGACCTCAAATACGCCCTGCGCGAAGCCATCGAACTCCTCGGCAACGAAGCGGCTCGCCAACTCGACGAACAGGCCAGCGGCAGCAAAAAGAGCGTCTATTCCGGACAGTACAAGCTGGACCCGGCCGACCTGAGCATGGAATGCCTGCGCATGGTCTACCGCCTGCTGTTCATGTTCTACATCGAGGCGCGGCCGGAACTGGGCTATGTGCCCATCGCCAAGAGCGAGGTCTACCTCAAGGGCTACAGCCTGGAGAGCCTGCGCGACCTGGAGATGCAGCCCCTCACCACGCCCCATGCACGCGAAGGCCACTACTTCGATAACACCCTGCGCCGGCTGTTCCGCCTGTTGGCCCAGGGCGCCGGCATGACTGGACAGCAGAGCATTCGTGACGCCACCCAGGGGGCCAAGGACACCTTTGCCCTGGCGCCGCTGGACAGCCGCCTGTTCGACGACGCCACCATGCCGCTGCTGGACAAGGTGCAGTTTCCAAACCATGTCTGGCAACGCATCATCAAGCTCATGTCCCTCACCCGGGGCAAGCGGGGCCAGCGCAGAGGCCGTGTCAGCTACCAGCTCCTGTCCATCAACCAGTTGGGCGCCGTGTACGAGGCCCTGCTCTCCTACCGCGGCTTCTTCGCCGCAGAAGACCTCTATGAGGTGAAACCCGCGCCCAAGAAGGGCAGGGCAGCCGGCGACGACGACACCGATGGGGATGACGACACCGACAACGAAGCCGCCAGCCCCGCACGCGGTGGCGGTTCCAGCAACGAAGCCGACCTGCTGGAAAACGCCTGGTTCGTCCCTGCCAGTCGCCTGGATGAGTACAAGGAAGACGAACGCGTCTATGACGTCAACGTGGCGGGCCAGCGGGTTTTGCGCCGCCACCCCAAGGGCAGCTTCATCTACCGCCTGGCCGGCCGCGACCGGCAGAAAAGCGCCAGCTACTACACCCCCCAGGTGCTCACCCAGTGCCTGGTCAAGTACGCCCTCAAGGAGTTATTGAACAGCGAGCGGGTGCAGAAGGCCGACGACATCCTCACTCTCACCGTGTGCGAGCCGGCCATGGGCAGCGCCGCGTTCTTGAACGAGGCCGTCAACCAATTATCCGAGGCCTACCTGGAGAAGAAGCAGGCCGAACAGAAGCGCCGCATCCCCAACGAGGACTACGCCCGGGAACTGCAGAAGGTGCGCATGTACATCGCAGACCGCAACGTCTACGGTGTCGACCTCAACCCGGTGGCGGTGGAACTGGCGGAAGTCTCGTTGTGGCTCAATGCCATCTATGGCGAAACCGATGCCCAGGGCCAGCCGCTCCCCGCCCGGGTGCCCTGGTTCGGCTACCAGTTGTTCGCCGGCAACAGCCTCATCGGCGCCCGCCACCAGGTCTACCGCCCCGGCGGCCTGAAGAAAGGTGCCAAGCCCGCCTGGCATGAAGAACCGCCGCGCAAGGTAACCAAGGACCAGCCCAGAACCGGCGACGAAATCTGGCACTTCCTGCTGCCCGACCCAGGCATGGCCAGCTACACCGACAAGGTGGCGAAAAGCCTGTACCCCGCTGACTTCGAGCGACTGAAGACCTGGCGCAAAGCCTTCAATGCCCCCTTCGACGACTATGAAATCGCCCGCCTGCAACAACTCAGCGCCCGCGTGCAGGAGTTATGGGACGAACACACCCAGGCCCTGGCCCGGGACCGGGAGCGCACCGAAGACGACCTGGAGGTCTGGCCCTTGCTCCCTCCCCCCCTGGGGGAGGGCCGGGGAGAGGGAAAACGCCATTTCTCCCGCGCCCAGAAAGAAGCCATCCGCCGCCAGGGCCTGCTCAACGAAGATGGCGACCTGGCCACCCCATTCCGCCGTTTGAAACTGGTGATGGATTACTGGTGCGCCCTCTGGTTCTGGCCCATTACCGCCAGCGCCCACCTACCCAGCCGCGAGGAATGGTGGATGGAGGTGGGTGCCATCCTGGAAGGCAATATCGTCGACATTGCTCCCCAGGCCGGCCTGGACCTGCAACCCACCGTGCCCGATGCATCCCAGGTCCTCGTCCCCGACGTCCAACCCAGCCTGTTCGGCCTGGAAACCCAGCTCCCACTTTCCCAGGACCCCAGCCAGCCCAACCTGCACGACAAACTCGGCCAACTGCGCATCAGCAAGCTAAGACTGCACTTCCCCCGCATCACCCAGGTGGAAGCCGTGGCCGAGGTCCGCCGCTTCATGCACTGGGAACTGGTTTTCGCCGATGTGTTGCTCCAGCAGGGGGGCTTCGACCTGATTCTCGGGAACCCGCCCTGGCTCAAGGTGGAATGGAACGAATCCGGCATCCTGGGCGAGAAAAACCCCATCTTCGCCATCCGAAAAATCACCTCCAGCGACCTGGCCAAGCTGCGCAGCGAAGCCTTCCGCGATTTTCCCAGCCTGCAAGCCGCCTGGTCCGAGGAATTGCATGAGGCGGAAGGCACCCAGAACTTCCTCAATGCGGTGCAGAACTACCCGTTGCTTCAGAGGATGAAGGCCAATCTCTACAAATGTTTCATGCCGTTGGCCTGGGGGTTGAACAGTCCGCAGGGCGTGACAGGCTTGCTGCATCCAGAAGGACCGTATGACGACCCCGAAGGGGGGGCACTACGCGAGGTCGTGTATGCCCGGCTACGGCTGCATTTTCAGTTTCAAAACGAGTTCAAGCTGTTCCCAATAGGAAATCGCAACAAGTTCGGTATTAATGTTTTCGGACCTGCCAGGGACAGTCCCAGATTCGACTTGGTTGCCAACGTGTATTCGCCACTAACCATCGACTCCTGTTACCACCATGATGGCCAAGGTTTACCCGGCGGCCTCAAAACTGAAACTAACGAATGGAACACCGCAGGTCATCGTGACCGCATTGTTCAGGTGGACGGGCCGGCGCTGACCGTCTTCGCACAGCTTTACGACGAACCTGGCACCCCAGCCCGCCGCGCTCGCCTGCCTGCCCTGCACGCTGGCGCGCTTAACAGCGTGCTGGCCAAGCTGGCGGCCTACCCGCGTCGCCTGGCAGATTTGGGTGGCGACTTTTTTTCAACTCAGCATTGGAACGAAACCATCTCGCAAGACGACGGCACCATCAGCCGTCGCCCGGCCAGCGCCCCCGGCTTCCCCGCCAGCCCGGCCGATTGGGTGCTCTCCGGCCCGCATTTCTTTGTGGCCAACCCGTTTCATCAAACCCCCATGCGGGTCTGTAACACCCACCGGGCCTACGAAAAACCCGACCTGGAAACCCTGCCCGACGACTACCTGCCCCGCACCAACTACCGCCCCATGACCGACCGCGCCGAATACCTGCGGCGGACACCGAGGGTGAGTTGGGTGGAGTGGGAAGAGTTGATTGTGGGCTGGCATGGTTTATTGGAATCGGAAATGCCCGCCATCCCCTACAACTCGGAAGGTGACAGATTTCTAGTGCAACGACCACGGCACAAAGCCGTGACTGAATATTTCCGGTTGGTGAATCGGGAAATGATTGGACCGTCATCTGAGCGCACGCTCATCACAACTTTGGTGCCGCCTGGCGTTGCGCATATCAACACCCTGTTGGGTCATGCCTTCAAAGACACCAAGGAGTTGTGTGGCGTAGTGGCTTATACGCAGTCACTCCTGGCCGATTTCCGAGTGAAGTCGACGGGCATGGGCCACGCAAACACAACATTGGTTGGCCAACTTCCAATACCAAGCGAGTGGCAACCGTCAATTGTTAGCCGTGCCCTCGCCCTCAACTGCCTCACCACCCACTACGCCCCCCTCTGGGAAGAAGTCTACGACCTGGCCTTCGCCGACCAGTCCTGGAGCCAGCCCGACAACCCCCGCCTGCTGCAAGACTTCTGGCAGAACCTCACCAGCACCTGGACCCGCGACTGCGCCTTGCGCCTCGACTACGCCCGCCGCATGGCCCTGGTGGAAATCGACGTGCTGGTAGCCCAGGCCCTGGGCCTCACCCTGGAAGAACTGCTGCTCATCTACCGCGTCCAGTTCCCGGTGATGCAGGGCTACGAGCGCGACACCTGGTACGACCTCAACGGCCGCATCGTCTTCACCAACAGCAAGGGCCTGGTCGGCGTCGGCCTGCCGCGCAAGGGTAGCCGCACCACCCCGAAAACCCGCATCCAGTTCCCCGACGGCAAGGTCCGCGAAGGCAACTTCGGCTGGGAAGACCTGTGGACCTACGCCAGCGACACCGACGACGACCAGGCCCGACGCCTCGGCGGCACCGCGAAAGTCCCGGACGGCTCCGTCATCACGCAATGGGTGCTGGACGACACTCTCCCCGGCGGCCCCCGCACCGTGGAACGCACCTACACCGCCCCCTTTGCCCGCGCCAACCGGGAGGAGGACTACCGCATCGCCTGGGCGTTTTTCGAGCATGACGATGCGAATTGATGGGGTTCCGCAGGGCGGAACCAGACCCTTGGAGGATTGGTCGAAACGTGGTCAAATCGTGGGCCGTTTTTGTTTAATTCGAGGTTGACATCATGCTCGCCGCCGCTTCGTCCAGCACCAAGCCCTTCACCTTGTTCGACAGCGTACCCGACGACTACATGCAGTTCGGCCTCGGCACGGGCTTCAATGCCAAGGCGGTGCAGGGCTTCCTGAACCTGAAGAAGGAGGATGTCTCCCGGCTCGCCTCGGTCTCCCCCAAGTCCGTGCGTTTTGACGAGGCCATGCCCGAGCCGGTGCGCGAGCGACTGGAGGAGATTGCCCAGACCATCAACCTGGTGGCCCGGGTGTTCGATGGCGACGTGGACAAGACCGTGGCCTGGTTCAAGGCGCGCAACCCGCTGCTGGGCGACGTGTCGCCCCGCGACATGATTCGCCTGGGCCGCTTTGAACGCCTGCGCAAGTTCATCGTCAACGCGATGCTGGAAGCACGCTCGGAGGGTGCCGCGCCCTCGCCGGAATTGCCCGGATAAGGCGAGCACGGGTGCCTCGGAGCAAACCCCTTCCTCCCCCTGGCAAGTCGGGCGCGCCCCGCGAGCCGAGGGGCATCCTCGAACTCGACCGTTTTTCCGAAGCGTCCCTCCAGCAATGGAAAACGCTCTCCGAGGACCTGGATGAACTGGAGCGCACCCTCTACTACGCGCTGGAGCCGGAACGCCGGCGACTCTGGCCCGACCTGTTGGCCGCCCTGCAACAGCAGGTCGAGACCTCCCTGGAAATCCACAATTGGTTCCGCATCGCGACCTACTCCCATAGCCTGAACCCCTTGTCCGCCGGGGGAAGCCTCCTGGCTTACGGTGGCCGTTTCAATCCCGGCGCCGACCTGGAACGGGGGACGCTGCCACCCTGGCCGGCCCTGTATCTGGCCGAGGACTTCGAGACGGCGTTCCATGAGAAATTCCAGATGGGCAGCGATGAGAGGCGGGATGGGCTGTCCGCCGCCGACCTTGCCCTGCACCCCAATGTCAGCCATGTGACGGTTCGTCTGGACGGACGTTTGGCCCGGGTGTTCGACGCCACCTCGCCCGAGAAACTGGACCCGGTGGCCCGTGTGCTGGGCAGAATCAAGCTGCCGGAACGGGCGGGCAAACTGAAGCGCAAGCTGCAAATTCAGCAGAATGCGCTGTACATGATTCGCACCGGGAAACAGCTTTTCGAGGTGATATTCAGCCATAACTGGCGAAGGCTGCCGGTACAGTTCGATTTGCCCGCGCCTAGCCAGGTGCTGGCCGAGATGATTCGGGATGCGGGCTATGAAGGCATCCTCTACCCGTCCACCCGACACAGCGGGCGCTGCCTGGTGGTTTTTCCCGGGGTGTTGCGGGAGGGTTCCTTCATTGCATTGGTGGACAAGCCGCCACATCCGGAGACGGTGGATAGGCTGGACGCTTCGACGGCGGATACCTTGGCCGGTTGGGAGGTTTTGCCGGTACAAATGAGAAACCGCCAGCGATGAAATACAAACAAGGGAAACCATGCTGCCGTCACTGCTCGCCAAAGACATCCAGACCGGCCTGAAGAACTTTTTGGTGGCGGGTTTCGAACCGGCCGACCCGTTCCTGCATGGCTTGATGAGCCGGTTCGTCGAGGACGAATCGGGGTGGCTCAAGGGGCCCTACGTGCAGGTGGGCTTGCCCTTCGTGGCGGGCAAGGCGGGAAAGCATTTTTTCTCCACCTTTGAAACCGAGCACCCGGGTTTTAGCCACCAGGAAGCGTCCTGGCTGCGCCTATCCACTCAACATCTCAGTCAGCACCTGGCCGCACACACCCTGGTGGCGACTGGCACCGGCAGCGGCAAGACCGAATGTTTCCTGTTCCCGGTGCTGGACCACTGCGCCCGGACTCGCGCCGCCGGCGAGCACGGCATCAAGGCGCTGGTGATTTACCCCATGAACGCACTGGCCTCGGACCAGGCGCGGCGCATTGCCGAACTGGTGGCCAAGGTGCCGGCGTTCGCCGGTCTGCGTGTCGGCCTGTACGTCGGTGGCCAGGTGGGCAACGCGGGGGAAGGGGCCGTGATGACCCCGGACAGCGTCATCACCGACCGGGACACCTTGCGCCGGCATCCGCCCGACATCTTGCTGACCAACTACAAGATGTTGGACTTCCTGTTTTTGCGCCCCAAGGACCGGCAGTTGTGGGAGCAGAACACGCCGACCACCCTGCGCTATCTGGTGGTGGACGAACTCCACACCTTCGACGGCGCCCAGGGTACGGACCTGGCCCTGCTCCTGCGGCGCCTGCGCGCTCGTCTGAAAATCCCCAATGAACACCTGATTTGTGCCGGCACCTCGGCAACCCTGGGCGGGGCATCGGACACCGCGCCATTGCGCGAATACGCCCGCCAGGTGTTCGGGGTGCCGTTCCCGCCGGAGTCGGTGGTCACGGAAAACCGCCAGGGGGTCGGCGCCTTCCTGGAAGACGCTACCGTGGACTTCATGTTCCTGTTCCGCCCGGAAATGGCCGAGCAGCTAGCGCCGTCCCGCTATGCCTCCCCGGAGGCCGCCATCCGGGCCTGGTTCGGGTTGCTGTTCCCGGAGGAGCCGATGCCGGCGGTGGTAGCCGACCCCGCCTGGCGCATTGCGCTGGGGAACCTGCTCAAGCGCCATCAGTTGTTCGTCAACCTGCTCAAGCTGGTGAAGGGCGGGGCGGTGAGTTACCCCGTTCTCATGGAAGCCTTCGCCCGCAATTTGCCCGCGGCAACGCCGGCTCAGGTGGGCATGGTGCTGGATGCCTTGCTGGTCCTGGTGGCCTGGGCACTGCGTGAAAGTCGGCAACCCCTGGTGACGCTGCGGGTGCAGTTGTGGGTACGCGAGCTGCGACGCATGGTGGGCAAGCTGAGCGCGACACCCCTGGAAGTCACGCTGCGCAGCGCCCGGGATTTGCCCAGCGACCGGGACGGCGTCTATCTGCCCATGGTGCAGTGCCGGCAATGCCGGACCACGGGTTGGCTTTCCCGCATGGTTCAGGGCAGCAGCAAGCTCTCCACCCAGCTCGACGAGATCTACAACACCTGGTTCTCGCGGCGGCCCGAGGCGACTCGTTTGTATGCGGCGGCAAGTTTCGGTCGCTCCCAGGTGGAGGGTGTGCACCAGCGCGTCTGCACGGCTTGCGGCAACGTGCAGCAGGGCGAGGAAACCTGCCTGGCCTGCGGGCACCAGGAGCTCGCACCCATGTTTCGGGTCACGGCCCAGCGTACCCAGCTGGTCGGCAAGACCCAGTACACCCGGCACGACAACACTTGCCCGGCCTGTGGCGAGCGGGACGAACTGCTCTTGCTGGGTGCTCGGAATGCCACGCTGGGCTCCCAGGTGGTGGAGAGCAGTTGGGCCAGCCCGTACAACGACGACAAGAAGCTTGTTATCCTGTTGTGCCCGCCACTCTGCCGGCGAGCAGTTGGGCCAGCCCGTACAACGACGACAAGAAGCTCATCGCCTTCTCGGATTCGGTGCAGGACGCCGCCCATCGGGCCGGCTTCTTCGGCGCCCGGACTTACCAGAACAACATCCGCACAGCCCTGGCCCATGCGCTGGATGAGTTCGGCCAGCGCAGCATGGCCTGGTCCGACTTCCTCGACAGGCTGGCATTCCAGTTCGACAACCCGGCCTCGGTCCTGCACATGGACCCGGAGACCCTGGTGTCCGAGTTCCTGGCCCCGAACATGGCCTGGCAGCACGACTGGAGCGTGGAACTGCTGGAGCACCAGCACCTGCCCAGCCAGAGCCGGCTGCCGGGCAAGGTGAAGAAGCGCGTCTTGTGGCAGGCCTACAGCGAGTTCACCTACCTCAGCCACCGGGGCCGCACCCTGGAGCGGATAGGCAAGGCGGTGGTGGCCGTGCCCTGGGAGAGCGTCGATGCAGTGGCCGGCCGCTTGCTGCCCAAGCTGCACGAGCAATTCGGCCTGCGTAGTCTGGAACAAGCCACTACGTCCCGGTGGCTCTGGGGCATGTTGAACCACATGCGCCGGCGCGGTGGCGTGATGCACCCGGAACTGGATTCGTATGCCGGCGACGGCAACATCTATGGGCTTACCCGCAGCGCCGGGCGTGGCGAATGGCTGCCCAAGATGGGGGAGTCCACCCCGCGTCCGATATTCCTGACCCTGGGCACGCAGCGGGATTTCGACCGGCTGACCAGCACCAGCCGTTCCACCTGGTACGACCGCTGGGTGGAAGCCTGCCTGGGGCGCCAGGCCCTGCTGGCCCCCGGCATGGCGGTGGATTTGTCCCTCGCCGCCATCGATGCCCTGCTCGATGCGGGCATCCTGCATCGCACCCAGCACCACCAGGGTGACACCCTGGCTATCCGTGCCGGGGCCTTGCTGCTCACCACCAAGGTGGCTTTCGTGGCCACCCAGGGAGGCAAGCGCAAACTCGCGGTGCCGCAGCAGGATGCCGAGCATCTGCTGGGCATGCCCTGCCTGGATGCGGTTGAGTTCCCCTACGAAACCCTGATTCCGTTCGCCGCCGACTGGTGGGCGCAACGCTACAGCAAGGGGGATTTACGCCGGGTGATTGCGGCGGAACACACGGGCCTCCTGGAACGCGAGGCGAGGGAGGCGCTGGAACTACGCTTCAAGGACAAGCACCCCCGGCCGTGGTACGAGAACCTGCTCTCGGCCACCCCCACCCTGGAGATGGGTGTGGACATCGGCGACCTGTCCTCCGTCCTGCTCTGTTCGGTGCCGCCCAACCAGGCCAGCTTTCTGCAACGCATCGGTCGTGCCGGCCGCCGTGACGGCAACGCGATGACCACCACCCTGGCGGATGGCAACAGTCCCCACGACCTGTATTTCTTCGCCGAGACTGAGGAGATGATTGCCGGGGAGGTGACGCCGCCGGGGGTGTTCCTGCAAGCGGCGGAAGTGTTGCGGCGCCAGTTGTTCGCCTTTTGCATGGATGACTGGGTGGCGAGCCTCAGCAACACCACGGCCTTGCCGGAGAAGACCTCTCAGGCACTGGACGCCATCGCCCAGGCCAAGCTGGACCGCTTCCCCTATCTCTTCTGCGATTTCGTGCTGACCAACGAAGACCGGCTGTTCGAGGGCTTCATGGCCCTGCTGGCCGGGGACGTTAACGACGTGGTGCGCGGCCGTCTCCTAGACTTCATGCAGGGGCATGGCGAGGTGGACGGGCTGCGCACCCGGCTGATGAAGGCCCTGGAGGAACTGCTGGAGGAGCGTAAGGCGTACAAGAAGCGCAAGGAGGAGCTGGACCGTGCCAAGGTCAAGGCACAACAAGGTCCGCAGGACGACAGCACGCGCGACCTCATCAACAACCTGCTGCGCGAGCGGGACAAGTTGCTGGAGCTCATCAAGGAAATCAACGGGCGTGACTTGCTGAACACCTTGACCGACGCCGGCCTCATTCCCAACTACGCCTTCCCCGAGTCCGGGGTGGAATTGAAGTCCGTGCTGTGGCGCAAGCGGGGAGCCGACGAGCCCGGCGAGGGCGCCTACGTCACCCTCAAAACCCAGAAGTACGAGCGTCCCGCCCAGTCTGCCCTGTCCGAGTTCGCCCCGGAAAACCGCTTCTACGCCAACCAGCGGCGGGTGGAAGTGGACCAGATAAACATGAATCTGGCCAAGGCCGAGGAATGGCGTTTCTGTCCCGGCTGCCACCACATGCAGAACCTGGCCCTGGAGCCGGACGTCCACATGACCTGCCCCCGCTGCGGCGATGCCATGTGGTCCGACGCGGCGCAAAGGCGCACCCTGCTGCGGTTCAAGCAGGCCATTGCAAACAGCAACGATACCGATGTCCGCATCGACGACAGCGCGGAGGACCGGGAGCCCAAGTATTACGTGCGCCAGCTGATGGCCGATTTCCTGCCGTCGAACATCCGCGAGGCTTGGCAGATTCCCTCCGGGGAGCTGCCCTTCGGCTTCGAGTTCATCTCCCGGGTCACCTTCCGGGATGTGAATTTCGGCGAACTGGCCAAGCCGGGGGAAGCCTTCAAGGTGGCGGACAAGGAATCCACCCGGCCGGGGTTCAAGCTGTGCCGGTACTGCGGCAAGGTGCAGAAGCCGCCCCGGCGTAATGCCGAGGCGAACGAGCAAAGCCACAGTTTCGACTGCCCCAGGCATGGCAACTCGGCCCCGTCCAACCTGCTGGAATGCCTCTACCTGTATCGGGAGTTCGAGTCCGAGGCCCTGCGGATACTGGTGCCGTATACCAAGAACGGCGTGGACGAGCGGGTGGTGCAGTCCTTCATGGCCGCGGTGCAACTGGGCCTCAAGCGCCGCTTCGGCGGCAAGGTGGACCATCTGCGCATGGTGTTGCAGGACGAGCCCGGCAAGGAAGGCGGGCCGCGCAAGTTCTTCGTCATGCTGTACGACTCGGTGCCGGGCGGCACCGGTTATCTCCACCAGCTCCTGGCCCACGATGCCGGCACTCTGGCCGACGTGCTGCGCATGGCCCTGGCAGCGCTCAACGCCTGTTCCTGCAACCAGGACCCGGAGAAGGACGGCTGTTATCGCTGCCTCTACCAATACCGCCTGGGACGGAGCATGGAGCTGGTCTCCCGGGACATGGCGCAGGCCGTGCTCAGCGACCTGGTGGGGTCACTGGACCAACTGGAGCGGGTCAAGACCATTTCGGACATCTATATCAATCCGAACTTCGACTCGATACTGGAGGCGCGCTTCATCGAGAGCCTGAACCGGCTCGGTGGTGTGGGCAGCCTGCCGCCGGTGACCCTGGTGCAGGACCTGGTGCATGGCAAGACGGGCTATGTCCTCCAGGTTGACAGCCAGCGTTATCGGATTGAGCTTCAGTGCGAACTCGGCCCCGACCAGGGGGTGGCGGTCCAGTGCAAACCGGATTTCGTAATTTGGCCCTGGTCGAGCGGCGCCAAGCGCAAACCCATCGCGGTATTCTGCGATGGCTGGGCGTATCACAAGGATGGGCTGCGCGACGATGCCCGGAAGCGCAATGCCATCCTGGCCTCCGGCGGCTTCTGGGTCTGGTCGGTCACCCACCAGGACGTGAAGGCGGCCCTGGATGGCTGCCTGGACACCGACCTGGAGTCCCCTCTGGCCGCCATGTCGCGTCATGACGGGAGCAGGGCGCCGACCAGCGTGCCCCGGGCCCAGGAAAAGGCTTTTACCCAGCATGCGGTGGCCAGACTCTTGCAGTGGCTGGCCATGGGCTACGACGCACAGGGTAAGGATGCGGCCCTGGATACGTTCCAGCGCAATGCGCTCTGGCTGGGGTTCCTGATGATTCCCTCCACGCCGCAGGACAAGGCGGCCTGCGAACAGCAGTTGGCCCCGTGGCTGCCGCGACTGCCAGAAGCCATCCGCGAGCCGGGCAAGGGGTTTGCACCCAGCGTCTCAAAAGTATTGAGTCCCTGCGGCTACATCGGCCATTGGCCAACAGCCTTGGCCAACGGGCACATTCCCGACGGGGGCTGGTCATCCCCGGGCGTGGTGCTGCTGGATGAAGCTGGCGCAGAGAAGGAAGAAGACTTGCACCTGGCATGGCGACGCTGGCTGCAGGTGTTCAACGCGGCGCAATTCCTGCCTGGCATGTGGCTGGCGACGGCCAGCGGCCTCGACGGGCATGATTACGAAGACCTGAATGTGGGCGCTTCGGGCGAGCCTCCCCAATCGCCCGGCCAGGCTGCGCTGAATGCGGCTTGGGCTGCGGTTATGGAGCAGGTCTTGGGCGATTTGAAGGCAGGACTGACCCTGCTTGCCCAGGCTGGCGCCGCGCTACCCGAAGTCGGTATGGAGCTGGCTGACGATAAAGGCCGAGTCCTCGCCGATGCGGAAATGGCCTGGCATGAGGCCGAAGTGGTGCTGCTTCGAGCCGACCAGGATGATATGAGTGCACCGTGGGCCGAGGCCGGCTGGCAGGTCGTGCTACTCGACGATGCCTCGACGGTATCCGGAACACCTTGGCAGATGACTATCGCCCCGTTGCTGGGGCTTGAACTGAACCATCAGGAGTAATGCCGTGAGCTTGAGTCCCAAGGTTGCCCTGTCGCAGGATTTCTTGATGCAACTCGGCAAGTTGCCGGTCAACGTCCATACGAAGGTGATGAAGTGGGCCATCCAGTTCCAGGCCGACCCCACCAGTTCGGGCATCAACTACGAGAACATCAACGGGGCGCGGGATCCGAACCTGAAATCCGTCCGCATGGACAAGGATTGGCGGGGCATCGTATTCAAGCCTGCTACTGGCGATGTGTACGTGTTGCTGTATGTGAACCGCCACGATGAGGCGTATCGCTGGGCGGAAAATCGCAAGCTGACCATCAACCCGGTCACCGGCGCCATGCAGCTGCTGATGCTGGAGAACGTGGTGGAACAGGCGCCAGCCACCGCTGCAACTGATCCCGCCCTGTCGCCTGACGTGCCGGTGGAAGTGGCCGCGCCAGCCCCCACGAATCCCCTGTTCACCCAAGTGTCCGACCACGAGTTGATGAGCCTCGGTGTACCTGAGGAACTCTTGCCTGAGGTGCGCTTGCTAGAGACGGAAGAAGACCTGGACACGATACAGGCGCAGTTGCCCCTTGAGGCCTACGAAGGCCTCTTCCTGGTGGCCGCCGGCGATACGGTCGACCAGGTCTTGGTCGCACGCGAGACTCGGGTGGACCGTGTCATCGACACAGAGGATTTCGCCGCCGCGCTCACGACACCGGAATCCCAGTCCCGCTTCGTGGTGGTCAATGACGACGAAACCATGCTCGCCATCATGAATGCCCCCCTGGCCCAGTGGCGGGTGTTTCTGCACCCCACACAGCACAAGCTGGCGATGGGGGACCGCAGCGGGCCGGTGCGGGTCCTGGGCGGTGCTGGCACCGGCAAGACGGTGCTGGCCATGCATCGCGCCAAGTGGTTGGCGGACAACCGCACCCTGCCTGGCAAGAAAGTGCTGTTCACCACCTTCACCAAGAACCTGGCCCTCGACATCGACCAGAACCTGCGCACCCTGTGTGGAACCGAAACCCTGGCCCGGCTCGAAATCAAGAACCTGGACGCCTGGGTGAACGGTTACATGCGCAGCCACAAACTTGAGCATCGCATCGTCTACGACCGCAAGCAGGACGCCCCCTTGCAGGCGTGGCAGGCCGCCCTGGCCGTGAAGAACGATTCACTGGATTTGCCCGACAACTTCTACGAGCAGGAACTGGAGCAGGTCATCCTCGCCCAGGGGATCACGACCCTGGACCAGTACCGGACGGCGCGGCGCATCGGCCGTGGCGTGATACTCAGCCGGGCCAAGCGCGACGCCGTATGGCCGGTGTTCGAGGAATACCGGGGGCAGCTAGCCTCGCGCCGGCTGAAGGAGGTCGATGACGCCTACCGTGAGATGGCCGACCTGCTGAATACGGATAAGGAAAGGCTCGACCTATACAGCGCGATTGTGGTCGACGAGACCCAGGACTTCGGACCGCAGGCCTTACGCCTGCTCAGGGCCATGATTGCGCCGGGGAGCAACGACCTGTTCTTCGTTGGCGATGGCCATCAGCGCATCTACAGCCGACACCGAGCGGCCATGAGCAAGTGCGGCATCGACATCCGCGGGCGTTCCCGCAAGCTCTACCTCAATTACCGGACCACTGACGAAATCCGGCGCCAGGCGGTCGCTTTGCTGGAAGGTTGCGAGATTGACGACCTCGACGACGGCCACGACGAGACCAAGCGCTACAAGTCCGTGTCTCACGGTCCGAAACCCGAGTTGACGGAGGTGGACGGGCTGGAAGCCGCGTCGGAGAAGGCGGCCCAGTTCATCCAGCAGTGGAAGGCCACGGAGGGAGAGGGTGCGCCCCTGTCTATCTGCGTCGTTGCATCCAGCGAGAAGAACCGGGATGCACTGGCGAGCCGGCTGCAGGTCGCCGGCCTGCGTTGCGTCGCCATCACCCCCCAGAGCAACCATGCGGATGCCCGCGACGTGGTGCACATGGCGACCATGCATCGCGCCAAGGGGTTGGAATTCGACTGCGTGGTTGTGGTTGCGCCAAAGCGCTTTCTGGGTGAGCCAGAGGAGACGGAAACCCGACGTAAGTTGCTCTATGTCTCCATGACGAGAGCAAAGAAAGGGGCGCTGTTGCTTCTGCTGAACTGAGCCCCCGCGCGCGAAGGGGAACCCGCTTCGCACCGGGCACCAACGGAAACTATCTCAGGTCGTCCAGGGAGGGCCGATGGATTGAAGCGACTTCATGCGGCGATCAAATAAATGTTTGTATGACTTGCGCGGTTGATCAAGCCGCCCGCTGGAAAGGCAACACGTCCGCGCCGGCTTTCAGCTTGTCCAGGTAATCCGCCCACACCTGCATCATCTTCACCCGTTCCTTGATGAACTTGGTGCGGTTGTAGGCGGTGCCCAGGGTGTCGGGCACCTTGTGGGCTAACTGGTGTTCGATTACTTCCGGCTTGATGTGCAGTTCTTCCGCCAGGATGGTGCGCGCCATCGCCCGGAAGCCGTGGCCGGTAATCTCGGTGCGGGTGTCGTAGCCCATGCGCCGCAGGGCGGCATTCACGGCGGCATCGCTCATCGGCTTGTGCGGGTCACGTCCGCCGGGGAAAAGGTATTCACCCCGGCCGGTCAGGGCGTGCAGGTCTTGCAGGATGCCGACCACTTGCCGGGCCAGGGGGACAAGGTGGTCGGTGTTGGTCTTGCTCACCCGATAGCGCCACTCGCCGCGTTCCAGGTCGAATTCCTCCCACTTCGCCTTTCTCAGTTCGCCGGGCCGGGCGAACAGCAGGGGGGACAGCAGCAGGGCGCACTTCACTGGATAGGTGCCGGAGAAAGCATCGAAGGCGCGCAGCAGCGCCGCCACTTCATCGGGCTTGGTCAGGGCTGCATGATGGATCTCTTTCGGTGCTGGAATAGCGCCGCGCAGGTCGGGGCATGGGTCGCGTTCGGCCCGGCCGGTAGCGATGGCGAAGCGGATGATTTGCGAGATTTCCGACTTCACCTTATGGGCGGTATAGCGGGCGCCGCGCTCATCAATGCGGCGCATGACGGCGAGCACATCCGGCGCCGTGATGGCGTTGATCGGCTTGTCTCCCAGCCAGGGCACCACATCCTTCAACAGCCGGGCCTTGGACTTGTCCACTTGCGCCGGTGCAACCACGCTTTCCCGAGTCGCCAGCCATTCGAGACATAGAGCCTTGAAGCTGTTGCTCGCCGCCTCAACCCCTGCCGCCCTCACCAGCTTGCGATGCTCGCCGGGGTCGATGCCCTCGGACAGCAGGCGTAGTGCATCGTCGCGTGCTACGCGGGCCTTCGCCGCCGTGACGGTGGGGTAATCCCCCAAGGCCAGGGTGTTGCGCTTGCCGGTTACCGGCCGGGCGTACTGCCAGCGCCAGCGCTTCGAACCGTCCGGGTCCACCAGCATGAACAGGCCGGCGCCGTCTCCGATGCGGTAAGGCGCCTCTCTGGCTTTGGCGTTGCGGTAGACGGTTTCCGCATTCTGGGGGACGTGTTTGGGCATGGTCCGGGCCTCGTTGCACTACGGTTTTTGCACTACGGCTTTTGAACATGCTACCCGTGGTGCATCCCGTAGTGCAAAAAACAGTGGATTTGTGCGGACTTCTCCGGACTGCCCTGGAAACAAAAAAACCCGCGGGGCCTAGGGCTGCGCGGGTTTTGTGGACTTCCTTGGACTGCTTCGGACTGCTATCTGGTGCCGGGAGGGGGACTCGAACCCCCACGATGTCACCATCGGCGGATTTTGAGTCCGCTGCGTCTACCGATTCCGCCATCCCGGCTGTTAGGAGGCAAATGAGGGGCGCGATTATGGCCGAAGGGGCCGGGCACGGGCAACGTATAATCCGCGCCCTCATGAAAACCATCGACTTCGATTACTCCCTGCCGGACGAACTCATCGCCCGGCATCCTCTGGCCGAACGCGGCGCCAGCCGTCTGCTGCATGTGGATGGCGTTAACGCGTGTTTCTCGGACCGGTTGTTCAACGAACTGCCCACTTTCTTCCGCCCTGGCGATCTGCTGGTGTTCAACGACACTCGCGTCATCAAGGCGCGCCTGCATGGCCGGAAAGACAGCGGCGGCAAGGTGGAGGCGCTGGTGGAGCGCATCGTCAGCGACCATGAAGTCCTGATGTTCCTGCGCGCCAGCAAGTCGCCCAAGACCGGCAGCGTGCTGCTGTTCGCCGAGTCCATCCAGGCTTTGGTGCTGGGGCGTGAGGGGGAGTTGTTCCGCCTGGCGTTCGACCCCGCGCGCACCGTGCTGGAATGGCTGGAGCATTACGGCGAGATTCCGCTGCCGCCCTATCTGCACCGGCCGGCGGAAGCCGACGACGATGAACGCTATCAGACTGTGTATGCCCGTGATCCGGGCGCGGTTGCCGCGCCGACCGCCGGCCTGCATTTCGACGAGGCGATGCTGGAGCGTCTGCGCGAGATGGGGGTGAACAGCGCCTTCGTGACCCTGCATGTCGGCGCCGGCACCTTTCAGCCGGTGCGCGCGGATGATCTGGCGGAACACCAGATGCACAGCGAACGCTATGCCATCCCCGAGGCGACCGTGGCGGCTGTGGAAGCTACGCGCGCGGCCGGCGGCCGGGTCGGCGCGGTCGGCACCACCAGCATGCGCGCGCTGGAATCCGCCGCGCGCGACGGGGTTCTGCGCGCGGGCGGCGGCGAAACCGATCTGTTCATCACCCCCGGCTACCACTTCAACGTGGTGGATCGTCTCATCACCAATTTCCATCTGCCACGCTCCACCCTGCTGATGCTGGTTTCCGCCTTCGGTGGGATGGATCTGTTGTTGCGCGCCTATGCGCATGCCGTGGAAGCACGCTATCGCTTCTTCAGTTACGGCGACGCGATGTTGATCGAGAAGCGGCCGGAATAGCGGCTACGCGGTTTCCAGCGATTTCGCCAACCGCCCGCGTCGGCGCCGTAGGTTGGGCAAAGCGAAGCGTGCCCAACGAACCGCCGCGATGTTGGGCACGCTTCGCTTTGCCCAACCTACGTCACTACGGCGTCGCGATGTTGATCGAGAAGCAGCCGGGGTAGCGGCTACGCGGCTTCCAGCGTTTTCGCCAACCGTCGCGCCAGCTCGACCAGTTTCCGCATGCGGGTGTGGTCGGGCGGTTGCGTCTGGGCATTGGCCCAGGACAGCGTGAGGGTGTCGCCGCCGAGGTGCAGGATCAGGCCGGGCGCGGTGGCCAGGGCGTGGAGAAAGGCCTCGGGCAGGTCGGGCGTCGTGCCGTAGCTGGCGACGAAATAGAACTCATCCAGGTCGGAAATATGGGGGAAGTCCAGGCGCCGCGCATTGGCCTCCACCAGCGCGTCTGCCATGCGGTTGGCGAAGGTGGACAGTCTTCCCTGTCCGATGAGGCGCGGCGTGGCGACGCAGCGCGGCCAGTCCCAGGCGCGATTGACCAGCGCCACGGCATTGATCTCCAGGGGCGAGTAATGCGATTTGCTCGGCCGGTTACCGCGCCGCACGCCCTCTTCGTTGAAGTTGCGGCGATGCAGGCTGTATAGCCAGAGCGCGCCGAACGCTTCCTGGCGGCGAAACACATGGGTCAGTTGCAGCAGGCCGGGGCGCTGGCGGCCGCGCAGCGCGGCCAGACGCGTCTGCAATTCCTTGGCGTCGGCCACGGGCATAAAGCCGAGTTCGGTCGCCAGGCGCTTCCGCGCGGCTGACTCCTTGCGGACGGCGCGCGCGACGAAAAAGATCATCGCCGCCAGGATGGCGATGAAGCCGAACAGGATCAGGGAAAGGGGGGCGGGCATTGGGCGTTCTTGAGTCTGAGTGGTACGAATGGTGGGCGTCAGTATAGAAAAATCAATGGCTTCCGTGCACCGCATCACGTATAGTGCGCGCCGTTGTGTAACGCAGTAGTCGGCTTCCCGGTATCTACGCCGGAACTTCAAGCCCACGGGACTGTTTTCACAGCCCCATCGTCCCCGACCTTACCTGATCCTTTCGCGGAATTCGCTTCCGTCGATTCGGCTTCGCGGCATCCGGTTGGCGCCGATGTTTCGCGAGAATCGACGCGGTCGAACTGGATGCATGCGGTCTATTTGCATGACTCCCGGCCCGAGCGTTTCTGTTTTTTGCGTCCCTACCCCCTTTGGGGCGGACGCGGTTGCCTTTTGCCCACGCCAGACAATGGCGGGCAGGGGCACGCTTTGAAAGGATTTGTATGACTTTTGCCACCTTGGGCCTCAATCCCCTCGTTCTGAAATGCCTGGAAACCACCGGCTACACCGTTCCCTCCGAAGTGCAGCGTCAGGCGGTGCCGGCCGCGTTGGAAGGGCGCGACCTGCTGGTTTCCAGCCACACCGGCAGCGGCAAGACCGCGGCCTTCCTGCTGCCCAGCCTGCACAAGCTGGCCGAGCCTTCCACCCTCCCCGGAGCAGACAAAATCCATGGCCCGCGCCTGCTGGTGCTTTGCCCCACGCGTGAACTGGCGCTGCAAGTACAGAAGCAGGCCATGATCTACGGCGCCGGTATGCGCAAGCTGCGTACCGTCTGTCTGGTCGGCGGCGCGCCGTTCGGGCCGCAGTTCCAGGCGCTCAAGGTGAACCCGGAAGTGATGATCGCCACCCCCGGCCGTCTGATCGACCATCTGGAGCGCGGCCGCCTCGATTTCTCGCGCCTGGAAGTGCTGGTGCTGGACGAAGCCGACCGCATGCTGGACATGGGCTTCATCGAGGACATCGAGCACATCGTTTCGCGCACCCCGGAAAGCCGCCAGACGCTGCTGTTCTCCGCCACCCTGGATGGCATGGTGGGCAAGATCGCCGCCGATATGACCAACAATCCGTTGCGTATTCAAGTGGCGACCCAGGAATCGCAAAAGGCCAACATCGACCAGCGCATCCTGTTTTCCGACGACATCGGCCACAAGCATCGCCTCCTCGACGTGCTGCTGCGCGATGTGGAACTGACCCAGGCGCTGATTTTTACCGCCACCAAACGCAGCGCCGAGGAACTCTCGGAAACCCTGCTGGAGCAGGGCCATTCCGCCGCCGCGCTGCATGGCGACATGCCGCAGCACAAGCGTAACCGTACCCTGCAACGCCTGCGTGACGGCCAGACTCGTTTCCTGGTGGCCACCGACGTGGCCGCGCGTGGTATCGACGTCGCCGGCATCAGCCACGTCATCAACTTCGACGCGCCGCGTCAGGCCGAAGATTATGTGCACCGCATCGGCCGTACCGGCCGCGCCGGCCGTTCCGGCATCGCCATCACCATGGTGCATGGCAAGGAACGCCACCTGGTGCGCGAGATCGAGCGTTACATCGGCGAGAGCGTGCGCGTCGACGTGATCCCCGGCCTGGAGCCGAGCCCGCGCGCGGAGCGTGGTTTCGACAAGTCGCGTGGTGGCAAGAGCGGCGGCTATGGCAAGAGCAGCTATGGCAAGAGCGCGGGTTATGGCAACAGCGGTGCCGGCAACAGCGCCGCCGGCCAGAAGCCCTGGGGTGAGCGGAAGTTTGGCGACAAACCCGCCGGTGATCGCCCCTGGGCCGAGAAGAAGTGGGCTGACAAGCCGCGCGGCGAGTCTCAGGGCCAGGGTTACCCCCAGCGTGAGGCACAGGCACCGCGTCACGACGACGACAACCGTGGCAATTCCGCCAACTATGGCGCCGGCAACGGTCGTCCCGCACGCGAGGGCAATACCTGGACTCGGCCGGAGAAGAGTGGTGAACGCAACGGCAACACCTGGGCCAAGCCGGAAGGCCACGCGCCCGCCAAGGAAGGTGGTTATTGGGGAAACAAATCCGACGCGCGTCCGGCTTTCAAGAGCGGCCCTCGCACCGACGACCATCGTCCCTCCGGCGCCGCCCCGAAGCCGCGCGGTCGCCAGAGCTGGTAAGCAGCCCGACACGGCAAGTCGAAGCGCGGCGTGCCATCACCCGAAGCCGGGTGGTGCGCACGCCGCGCTTTTTTTGTGCCCGAATTCGCTGTCACCGGCGGCCGGCCGGTTCGTAGATTCGTAGGTTGGGCAAAGCCGCAGGCGTGCCCAACGCGAGCGCCCATGTTGGGCACGCTACGCTTTGCCCAACCTACGGGTGGCACCTCCACTCCACCTTGTCTCCCGTCCGGCCGGCAAACCGGCCGGCGCCGATCGTAAAGCTAACGGGCGCCCGCGAAGGCTCGTCCACGAAGTGAACCCGGCTGTTCGGGCGTCCCGGTTGAGCGGCAAGTTGGGCATGGCGAAAAAAGAAAACAATTATTTACCTGTTAAAAACAGCAAAACCGTGGTCTGTCCCTTATTACTCCTCTTAGTTTTATTTGCTTAAGAAAGGTCTAAGTATGATTCTCTCGAGTTTGCCTTTCGACTGGCAATCCACATCTCCAAGCGTGCCATATAGATCATTGGTTATGCCGCCTCTAATATTCATGCGGGCTCGAAAGAATGTATTTACCGTAATTCTTGTTTGTGCGTCGTTAACTTGGCGAGCCACCACATTAATTGATCCGGTAATACGCTCCACAACCACCTTGCCTAAGTTCTGTGTGGCTCCACTTCCACAGTCACAGTATTCGTTATTGCTTGAGCTAATTGGCAATTCATATTTGGAAGTAATCAAGCCGGAAGCTTGGTCAACATTATCAACTGGAATGCCGGAAGATGCAAAGGAATCTATTACATCGACCCAGACCTTGTTTAATGGCTTTTCTACAACAACGCTATTTATGACATCATAATGCGCTGGAGGAATGACCACTATAGATCCGCATCCAGCAATAAGAACACTTAAAAGAATGGCGCCAGTATAATGGTAGCTGGACATTTGCATAATCCCCTTTTTGACAATCGTGAAGTAAACGCCGCATATAGCGCCAAGAATGGCCGACATACCGAACATAACAACATAATATATAAATTAAAATAAGTGCGAATCTGGTCTGCAATAGTTCTTAAGCATAAGTTTAATGCCATAACCCAGCGCTATTTGTCTCGGATATCGGATTGCTTTAATAACCCCGCCTTAAGTTTACTGCTTTTTAATATGCTACCAACGTCTCGTGAATAACTAGGCTCAGAGAATGGAGAAACATAAATACAGTGCACCAAGGTTGAGAGGTCAATATTTACTGACCGCCCCTTGCTAATATCGTAAGGTGGTGTTGCGCCGCCGTCTAATAATGTGTTGTTAATAATAATTACCCTTAGTTCTTTTTCAAAATCATAAAATGGCTTTTTTGTTGTTATGATAGATAGTCTCGCTAACTCATCGTATTTTAGATGCGCCCTGTATTTAATTCTTCCCATGTAGAACTCTTCTGGATATGGGTCGCCACCATTTATAATTGCCTTCTTGAGAGAACTTAATGTAGACCGTATGGCAACCCCGTTTTTTTCACCGCCTAGATATATTTTCCATAATGCGTAGGATTCGTGTTGACTTACAGACCAACAGTTAGCAAGCACAAGGTCTTTAATTGGATTTGTTTCCCAATGAAAGGCGGCCATCTTTTCTTCTAAATTGTCACCTTTATAGCCATTGTTTTCAAGATGCCTTCTCTTTGATGCCAAAGTGCTATCAGGTATAGTTACTTCATATTGATCAGATAACTTATTTGCGTTCGGAAAAAACAGCGATTTTTCACTAAGTAATGTTTCGAATTTCCAGTGCGCCATATATCGCCACACGGCAGAGTTTCCATGTGGTGTGTCTACATATTCGCTTTTTCTAAACTTCATGGTTGTGTAGCTTTATAGGTGCCCAACTCCAGCACATAGGTGGCGGGCGCGGCGGGATAGGTGATGGGGCAGGGGTCGTTACGTGTTGCATCCCGTGTGATTATGTCCCCGTCCGCAGCTGGCCGCTGTTCCGAGCCCGAGACCTGATGCAGCAACTGATT
>JAUXXW010000049.1 GCA_030684775.1 Pseudomonadota bacterium | reverse complement strand
GGTTCGCTGCGCTCACCACATCCTACGATCCTTGCCCCCTGAAGCGGGGCAAGGAACAGGAAAACCCATACGCCCCTTGCCCTTGCCCCTTGCCCCTTGTACCTTGCTTGTTCAATGTCGCCGCGCTTGAAAACCTTCCTGCACCACCTTTACCACTACGGCGTTTACGCCCTGGGTGGGGCGGTCATCGTCGTCTGCGTGGCGGCGCTGGGGTTCAAGTTCTGGGTGATGCCCAATATCGACCTCCTCAAACCCGAACTCGAAGCGGCCGCCACCCGCGCGCTGGGCAAGCCGGTGACGCTGGGCAGCCTTACGGCGGGTTGGGCGGGCATCAATCCACGCCTCACCCTGCGCAACCTGCGCGTGGCGGCCGACAGTGGCGCGCCGCTCAATCTGCCCAGCGTGGAGGCGCAAATCTCCTGGCTGTCCCTGGCTCTGCTGGAACCGCGCCTGGCCAGCCTGACCCTGGAACAGCCACAACTGGCGATCCGGCGCGACAAGGCGGGGGTGATCCATGTCGCCGGCATCGCCGTGAACGTGCCCACCGCGCCCAGCCCGTTCCCGGACTGGCTGATCAGGCAGCCGCGCATCATCGTGCGCGATGCCTCGGTGACCTGGCTGGACGAGAAACTGGCCGCTCCGGAAATGCGCTTCGACAAGGTTCGTCTCTATATCCGCAACCGCTTCGGCCATCATCGCTTCGGCGGCGTCGCCCTGCCGAGCAATGCCGCCGGCCGACTGGACCTGCGCGGCAACCTGACCGGAGGTTCGGTACAGCAACCCGAGACCTGGTCCGGGCAGATCTACGCGCGCGTCGACGATGCCCGTTTCGACACCTGGGGCCAGTGGGTGCCCTGGGCGCAGGAGGCGGTGCGACGCGGAACCGGTTCCCTGCGCTTCTGGCTGGATCTGGAAAAGGGCCAGGCGCGCGGCCTGATCGGCGACACCCGACTCCAGGGGGTGGCGATCAACATCTCCGACTCGGAAGAGGCCCTGCCGGACCTGGCCTTCCAGTCGCTTGCCGGACGGGTCGGCTGGGCGCGTGTGTTCGACCGCCAGGGCTTGGTCACTTCACAGTCGTTTTTCGTCGAACACCTGCGCTTTGCGGTGGCCGGCGAGACGCCCTCCGAACCGGCTTCGGTGCGCGTCAGCCTGACCCCGGATGGCCGCGGCGGCTTCAAGACGGTTACGGCCAGCGCCGACAATCTGCGCCTGGAAGCGCTGACCGCCCTGACCGGCGCATTGCCGCTGCCGCGTCGCGGCCATGACCTGATCGCCGTGCTCAACCCGCGCGGCCTGGTGGAAGCGGCCTCGGGCCATTGGGGCGGCGCGCGGGACTATGGCTTCAAGCTGCATGTGCGCGGCGTTGGCATGAATGCCTATGGCAACCTGCCCGGCATCTCCGGCCTGTCGGCCAAAATCGAGGCCGATCAGGCTTCCGGGATGGCTGAAGTGCAAGGGCGCGACCTGGTAATGAACCTGGATCGCGTGTTCCGGCATCCGCTCGAATTCAAACAACTCGACGCCCGCGCCACCTGGAAGATCGCCGACAAGGCCACCCGTTTGGTTATCGAGGAAGCCAGCTTCAGCAACAACGATCTGAGCGGCGGCGCCGAGGGACGCATCGACCTGCCGGTCGGGGCCACCCCTCGGTTGGATCTGCGCGCGCATCTCAGTCACGGCGCGGCGACGGCGGTGTATCGCTATCTGCCGCACGCGGTCGGGAGCGATGCCTATGAGTGGGTAAAACGCGGCGTGATCGGTGGCCATTCCGATGACACCCGCCTGATTCTCAAGGGCGATCTGGCCAACTTCCCGTTCGACAAGGGCGGCGGCGAATTCAAGGTCTCGGTGAAGATGGTGAACGGCGTACTCGACTATGCCGAGGGCTGGCCACGCATCGACGGCGTCAACGGCATGCTGGTGTTTCACGACAAGGGCATGACCCTCAATGCCCACAACGGCCGACTCCTCAACGCCCGCCTCGGCCCGGTGCGCGCGCACATTGACGATCTGCACGCGAGCTGGGACGAAATGCTGCATATCGACGGCCGCGCCATCGGAGCCACGCAAACTTTCCTGGATTTCATCCGGCAATCGCCGGTCAATGAACATACCGGCGGCTTCACCGAAAAACTGCGTGCCGACGGCAACGGCGAACTGGGACTGAACCTGCACCTGCCGCTACGCCACATCAAGGACAGCACCTTGGGTGGCGCTTTTACCCTGAAGGACAACCGCATCGATCTGGGCGAAGACCTCCCCGATCTGGAGCAACTCAGCGGCCGCCTCAGCTTCACCGAATCTTCCGTGCAGGCGCGCGGCATTCAGACACGGGTACTGGGCCTTCCCGCCACACTTTCCTTCGACAACCAGCAGGGTGGGGAGGTGCGGGCACAGCTCAACGGCAGGGCCACGGCGGATGCGCTCAAGCCCTACCTCCCGGCCAGCCTGGCGAGCCGTATCAGTGGCGCCGGCGACTGGCAGGCCAATATCCATCTGGCCAAACAGCAGAACGAAATCCAGGTCAGCTCGGATCTGGTCGGCCTGGCGCTGGCCCTGCCCTCGCCTTTCCGGAAAAATGCCGCGCAAGCCGTGCCCCTGGCCATCACCCGCGTGCCCGGCGCGCTGCGCGACAGCGTGGTCAAGGTGCGTTACGGCAACCTGATTTCGGTGCACGCGGAAATCCCCGTGGCTGGCGTGCCGCGCATCGCCCTGCGCCTGTCACAGGGCGATGCGCCGGCCCCCAGGGAGGAAGGCATCAGCATCAGCGGCGCGCTGCGCACCCTGGACCTGGATGCCTGGCGCGCCCTGGATCTCGGCGAGGCCGCGACCAATAGCCCCGCCCTGCGCGAAGTCAACCTGACCGTGAACGAACTGAAGGCGGCCGGCCATGTTCTTCACGATACCCATGTCAGCGCGCTGCCAGCCGGACGCGGCTGGAAGGTGACGCTGGCGGGGCGCGAACTCGACGGCAACGTGCTGGCTCTGCCCGAGGGCAAGAGCACCCGTGTGATCGCCAACTTCAAACGCCTGACGATTCCCGAGCAGGCGCCCGACGCCCTGCCCGGCGAGGAAGTCGGAGCCGCCGCCCAGGCGCTGGCGGCGCTGGAGCTCAACGCCCGGAACTTCGCCTGGAAAGGCAAGGACCTGGGCGAATTGCATCTTCGCCTTTCGCCGGAAAAGGGCGGCTACAACCTCGACCGATTTTCACTGGCCTTGCCGGAGGGCAAGCTGGAGGGCAAGGGCCTGCTCTCCAACCAGGTACGCCGTCCCACGCGCCTGAACCTTGATCTGGAAACCGCCAACCTGGGCAAGCTGCTCGCCCGTGTGGGTTACCCCGGCAGCGTGAAGGGAGGGGAGGGCGGCATCGGCGGCACCTTGAGCTGGCTCGGGGGTGTGGAGAACTTCGCGCTGGACGGGTTGTCCGGCGACTTTGCCATCGCGGTCAAAAAAGGCCAGTTCCTCAAGGTGGAACCGGGCGTCGCCAAGCTGCTCGGCATCGTCAGCCTGCAAGCCCTGCCCCGGCGCATCACCCTGGATTTCCGCGATGTGTTCTCGGACGGCTTCGCCTTCGATGAAATCGTCGGCGACGTGCATCTGGATCGCGGCTCCGGCTATACCCGTGACCTGAAAATGAACGGCCCCGCCGCCAAGGTACGCATGAGCGGCGTGGTCAATCTGGTCGGCGAATCACAGAATCTGCGCGTCAGCATTCAGCCACGCCTGGAAGACACCCTGGCGCTGGCCGGCGCCATCCTCGGTGGCCCGGTGGTCGGCATCGGCGCCATGATCGCCAACAAAGTGCTGAAAAACCCCATCGGCCAGGCCGCCAGTTTCGAATACAGCGTAACCGGCACCTGGGGCGAACCGGTCATCACCAAGCTGAAACGGCAACCCCAGGAAACGGCTCCAGCACCCTGACTTGGCGGCAGGGCGGTCCGGGGTTGGTGTTACAGGCTTGATGAAGTCCCTATCTTTCGGCGCCAGGGCAGTCGGCTATCTGGAGTTGAACCGCCACCCGCCAGCTTTCCGCGAACTTCGGCTGACACGAACGGCAAATGCACTTTTTTGGAAGCGGACGCTCAACCTTTGAGGTGAGAGACCCCCTGAGACAAAAGTAAGGCCATGTTGTCTCTCACAAGCGCCACGGTGTGAGCGACAAGACTGTTTGACGAGTATCTATTGATGGCTAAGAGCCTTGTCTCTCACAAGCGCCACGATGTGAGCGACAAGACTGTTTGACGGGTATCTATTGATGGCTAAGAGCCTTTTGTCTCACAAGTTCTCAGATGTTAACGACAAGTAGCGACGGCGGTAGGCGTTAATATTGTGGTTATAATTGACGCCAATGCTTTTTGTTATTAACATTAAAAACAATATTTACCTCAATTGAGCTGCCATGGTAACGCCTATCGCTGAACTGAATTCTGACAATGCCGTGGACTACCACTACGGTAAGTTCCCACCATCTCACATCGACTATGCCCGTCTAGTTGGTCAACTTGTCAAAGCTACCGATGCCATAGCACGCTATGACCAGATGCTTAAGAGCATGCACAACAGTGAAATTCTGTTGGCACCATTAAGGAATCAAGAGGCAGTCATTTCATCTCGAATGGAAGGTACTGTCAGTACGATGGATGAAATCCTGAAGTACGAGGCTGACTACGCTGGGGATGGGAAAGAATCGGCTTCTACCCGATCAGAAGTTATCGAAACCATTCTTTATCAGAGAGCGCTAACTGCTGCTCAGCGCGCTATCGAGTCAGGACAGCCACTGTCGCCATTCCTGATAAAGGCTGCTCACCAAAGATTGCTTTCATTCGGAAGAGGGGCCGCCAAGACGCCAGGGCAATACAAGACCGAACAGAATTATCTGGCGGATAAGACAAAGAGAAACATACTCTTTGTACCGATTAAGCCGGAGTTCCTGCAAGATGGCATGGACAAACTGTTTCAGTACATAGAGGGGGGTGGCCATCCCGCATTAGTTAAAGCAGCAATTTCTCATGTTGAGTTCGAGGCACTTCATCCCTTCAAGGATGGTAATGGTCGCATTGGGAGGATGCTGATCACGCTGCTGCTCTGGCAGTCTGGCGTTATCTCAGCGCCGCACTTTTATATAAGTGGTTACTTTGAGGAGCACAAAGATTTATACGTCGACACAATGCGAGCGGTCTCCGCCAAGGACGACTGGACGTCATGGTGCATCTTGTTTCTCGAAGCAGTCGAAGCCCAAGCCATTCGGAACCTGGGGATAGCAGAAAACGTACGAGCACTTTATGAAAAAATGAAACAGGAATTCAGCAACGTGCTCGCCTCAAAATGGAGTGTTAATGCCCTTGACTACGTTTTCACCAATCCGGTCTTCCGAAACAATCGATTTACACATCAAAGTGGGATACCTCCCGCGAGCGCCGCGCGGTTTACAAGGGTCTTGCTGGAAAATAATTTTTTGAGAACGCTAGAGGAGCCGTCTGGTCGTCGCCCCGCTCTTTACGCGTTTGAACCCCTGCTGGAGCTTGTGCGCATATAACCGTTGCAGGCTTCAATAGTTACCGCTCCGCCAGTGGTGGCGCCTGTCGGCCATCCTTGTTCACTGTTTCTTCAATACTGGATTCCGTCCGCGCTCGGAAAAACGCCGGCTGGAAGCCGGAGCACACTTCGATTGTGTGGATTTCCTATGTCGAATAGCTGTCAAGTCCCGCCTGTTTGTAAACGCGCTTGACGAATAATTCGGGCTTATCCGCCTGCCACTTTTTCAGCGCCTGTATGGGGGTTTGATGGTGCAAAGCCCTTTGTGGGATGTGATGGTTGTAGATTTTCAAATAG
>JAUXXW010000046.1 GCA_030684775.1 Pseudomonadota bacterium | reverse complement strand
TGGAGGTGCCGCCCATGTCGAAGCCGATCAGTTTGTCGAAGCCGGCCGCGCGGCCGGCCTTGGCCATGCCGATAAGGCCGCCGGCGGGGCCGGAGAGCACACTGTCCTTACCCTGGAAGTGCGCGGCATCGGTCAGGCCGCCATTCGATTGCATGAATTCCAGCCGGGTATCGGCCGGCAGAGCGCCCGCCACCTGGGCGACATAGCGGCGTAGCGGCGGCGACAGGGTGGCGTCGAGCACTGCGGTTTCCGCGCGCGGCACGAACTTGATCAGCGGGCTGGCCTGGTGCGACAGACTGACCTGGGTGAAACCGACTGCGCGCGCCAGCTCGCCGGCCGCGAGTTCATGCGCCGGGTTCTTCCAACTGTGCAGGAAGGCGATGGCGCAGGCGCTCAGGCCATCGGCATGGGCGCGGCGCAAGGCTGCGAGCAGCGTGTCGGCGTCCAGGGCGATGAGTACTTCACCCGTGACCGCCAGGCGCTCGTCGGCTTCGATCACCTGGGCGTGGAGCGGCGCCGGTTTGCGGATATCCAGGGCGAAGATGTCCGGCCGCGCCTGGTCGCCGATTTCCAGTGCGTCGGCAAAGCCTTTGGTGGTGACCAGCAGGGTGGCTTCGCCGTTGCCGGTGAGCAGGGCGTTGGTGCCGACCGTGGTGCCCATCTTGACGGCCTCGATCAGGCCGGGCGGGAAGCCGTCGGCGTGCCCGACATTTGTGCCACCTTCCCTGTTGGGCACGCTGCGCTTTGCCCAACCTACCTTCTCGCGTTCAAGAATTTTCCGGATGCCGGCGATGGCAGCATCCTGGTAATGCTCCGGGTCTTCCGACAGCAGTTTGTGCTGGATCAGCCGCCCGTCCGGCGCGCACGCGATGACGTCGGTGAACGTGCCGCCTCGGTCGATCCAGAATTGCCAGGTGTTCATGCGGAAGGCTGGGGGCGGTAAACCACGACCCGGTCGCGGCCGGCGTTCTTGGCCTGGTACAGGGCGGCATCGGCGGCGGCGATGAGGGCATCACCGGTTTCGGCATGTTCCGGCAGTTCGGCCACGCCCAGCGAGAGGGTGATACGGCCCAGGGATTGTTGCTGATAGCTGAGTTCCAGTTCATGCACCTTGAGCCGCAGCGCCTCGGCACGTTCGGTCGCGGTTTCCAGGGAGGATTCCGGCAACAACAGCAGGAATTCCTCGCCGCCATAGCGGCAGGCCATGTCGGTTTCCCGTACCTGGCGGGACAGCATCTTGCCGACTTCACGTAGCACCTCGTCGCCGGCCTCGTGGCCGAACTGGTCGTTGAAACGCTTGAAGTGGTCGATGTCCAGCATGATGGCGGTGAGGCTGCGCGCCTTGCGCCGCGCCAGTTGCACCTCGTGCAGCAACACTTCATCCATGTGGCGGCGGTTGTAGAGGCCGGTCAACGGGTCGTGCAACGACAGGTAACGCAGTTCCTCGGTGCGGGTGAGCAGGGCGTTCTGGGCCGCGTGTTGGGCGCTGATGTCGAGCAATATCCAGATCGAGCCGCCTTTCGTATCGCCCGGGTCGAGCAGCTTGCCCGAGAGATAGCCCCAGAAGGCGGTTCCGTCCTTGCGCCGCAGCAAACGTTCGGTCTGGTAATGCTCGCCGCGCGCCAGGGTCGCGTAACCCTCACCGCCGACTTCGTCCGCGTCCTGCTCGCTGTTGTAGATAAGGCGTGCGGACTGGCCGACCACTTCGTCGGGTTCAAAGCCGAACATCTGCTCGAATTTACTGTTGGTCCAGACGAAATGGCGGTCGCGCAGGTGGACGATGCCGACCACGGCGTTATCCAGCAGGGCGTGTTGTTCCGCCAGTGCCCGGTTGCGCTCGGTGACGTCATGGATGACGGAATAAAGCAGGGTGCGTTCCCCCTCGCGCACCGGCCCGGTGAACACTTCCACGTCGCGGATCTCGCCGCTGGCCAGGCGGTGTTTGAAATTGAAATAGAGGCGCCGCGCCGCTTTCGCATCCGCCATTTCGGCGGCCAGTTCACCCGGCGGCAGGATGTTGATGTCGCTGATCGTCATGCCGGCGAGCTGTGCCAGGGTGTAGCCGTAGTAGGTGGCTGCCGCCGGATTGGCCTGGACGATTCGGCCGTCGGCCGGGTCGACGATTAGTTTCACCGCCTGGTTGGTCTCGAACATCTGGCGATAGCGGTTTTCGCTTTCCGCCAGGGCGGCGGTTTTTTCGTGGGCCAGTGTCTCGGCGCGTTCGCGGGTGGTGGTGAGGTTGCGGGTGAGCGCGAACAGCAACAGGCTGAACAGCGCGCCGGCCGCCAGAACCAGATGGGATTGCTGTGAGTGGATTTCGTTTTCGAACTCGGGCAGGGAATGCATGACCAGGGTCCAGGCGCGGCCGCCGAGATCGAGTTGGCTGGTTCTGCTGGCAAACGGGGTATGCGGATGCGCGCGGAACAGGCGGTCGGACTGATCGGAGTCATAGAGTTCCGTCGCCTTGCTGATCGCCTCGCCGTCGAATATTTCCAGGTCCATGTCAGGGCTACCGGCCGTGCCCAGGATGCCGCGCATCAGATCATCCATGCGATAGGGCGCGTAGACCCAGCCGGTCAGCGCGGCATGGCGTTGCGCCTGGCTGTTCAGCGGCGCGCCATGCCGATAAGTCGGGACATAGAGGAGGAAACCGTTTTGTACATCCGCGCCGTTTTCCTGAACGAGTCTGGCCTTGCCTGACAGGCTTGGCAGGCCGCTATCGCGCGCGCGCCGCATGGCGGCCTGGCGCACCGGTTCGCTGTGCATGTCGTAGCCGAAGGCGCGTTGATTGCGCGTGTTGAAGGGTTCCAGATAGATGATCGCGCTGTATTCGGCGCGGTCGCCCTCCGGCCACAGTTTGTAGCGAGGGAAACCCTCAGCCTGTACTTCGCGGACATGTGCTTCGCGCAACGCGGCGGGAACATGGCGGGCGTAACCCATGCCCAGGATGCCGGGGTAATGAATGGATATGTTCAGGCTTTCGACATACGCGCGCCATTCCTCGCGGCTGACTTCTCGCGATGCCGCGAACAACGCGGCGCCGCCTTGCAGGAGCATTTGATAGGCCCGCATGCGGTTGTATATGGCGGTTTCGATCTGCTCTGCTTGGTGCGCGAACTTTTCCCGCGCTTCATGTTCGACCGCCGCGACGTTGAAGCGCCACACCAGAAACGTCAGCCCCAATGCCACCGCCAGCACCAGCCAGGGCAACGCCACGCCCGGCCGCCGAAGGGAGGCATGTATGTGGGCGTTTGAGGTTGACAGTGGCATGGGGCGGCGATGTTGGCGGTAACAAACCGCTATGACGGGAACTCGCCATGGATGTTGATCTGGCGTGGCTCCAGGAACCTACCGGTAACGCGTGTAACAGGGTATCCGGGCGATGACCAGGTAACAGGCTGGGTCGGCCCGTATTCATCCTGCTTACACGCACAATCCATGCCTGGTCGGGCCTGCACCCGACCAGGGCGAATCAAATTCCGCGCAGCAGTTCGTTGATGCCAACCTTGGAGCGGGTCTTGGCATCCACCTGTTTCACGATCACCGCGCAATACAGGCTGTACTTGCCGTCGGCGGAGGGCAGGTTGCCGCTGACCACGACGGAGCCGGCCGGGATGCGGCCATAGGAGACCTCGCCGGTTTCGCGGTTGTAGATCTTGGTGCTTTGGCCGATGTAGACGCCCATCGAAATCACGCTGTTGTCCTCGACGATGACGCCTTCCACCACTTCCGAGCGGGCGCCGACGAAACAGTTGTCGCCGATGATGGTGGGGCCGGCCTGCACCGGCTCCAGCACGCCGCCGATGCCGACACCGCCGGACAGGTGCACGTTCTTGCCGATCTGCGCGCAGGAACCGACCGTGGCCCAGGTGTCGACCATGGTGCCTTCATCGACAAAGGCGCCGATGTTCACGTAGGAGGGCATCAACACCACGTTCTTGGCGATGTAGGAACCCTTGCGCACCGATGCCGGCGGCACCACCCGGAAGCCGCCTTCGCGGAAGTCGCGGCTGTTGAAATCGGCGAACTTGGAGGGCACCTTGTCGTAGTAATTGGTGAAACCGCCCTTGATGAAGGCGTTGTCTTCCAGGCGGAACGACAACAGCACTGCTTTCTTGATCCACTGGTGGGTGACCCAGTTTTGGCCCTCGGTACGTTCGGCCACGCGCAACTGGCCCATGTCGAGCAGGTCGATCACGGCCATGACCGCGTCCTTGACCTTGGGTTCGACGTTACGCGGGGTGATGTCGGCGCGGCGCTCGAAGGCTTCTTCGATGATTTGTTGCAGTTCTTGCATGGTGGTTTCCTCTAACAAGTTGAAAAGTAGGTTGGGCAAAGCGTGCCCAACACGCGGTGGCAATGTTGGGCACGCTACGCTTTGCCCAACCTACGCCGGCTATGAAGCCGGCGCGGTATTCACGAAATCCACGATCCGCCGCGCCGCTTCGATGCACGGCTCCAGCCCATCGACCAGGGCGATGCGGATGTAGCCCCGGCCCGGGTTGACGCCTTTTGCCTCGCGCGCCAGATAAGAGCCGGGCAGCACGGTGACATGCTTTTCGCGATAGAGGTCGCGGGCGAAAGCGGTGTCGTCACCGCCGGGCACTTTCGCCCACAGGTAGAAGGCGGCATTCGGCGCCTCGAATTCCAGGGTGCCATGCAGGATGGGCATCACGGCGGCGAATTTCTCGCGGTACTGGCGGCGGTTTTCATGGACATGGCCTTCGTCCCGCCAGGCGGCGGCGGACGCAGCCTGGATCGCGGGGTTCATGGCGCTGCCGTGGTAGGTGCGGTAGAGCAGGAATTGCCTGATGAGTTCGGCATCGCCCGCGACGAACCCGGAACGCAGGCCGGGTACGTTGGAACGCTTCGACAGGCTGTTGAACACCACCAGGTTTCTGAAATCCCGGCCCAGTTGTTTTGCTGCGGTCAACGCGCCCAGGGGTGCCCCTGTAGCGCCGGCATCCTTGCCGGCGTCTTCATTAAAGTAAATCTCCGAATAGCACTCGTCGGAAGCGATGACGAAGCCGTGGCGGTTGGACAGCTCGAACACTTCACGCCAGTCGGACAGGCTCATTACCTTGCCGGTGGGGTTGCCGGGCGAACAGACGTAGGCCAGTTGCACTGTCTCCCACATATCTTCGGGAATGGCCGAGAAATCGCAGCGGTAGCCGTTCTCCGGCAGGGTGTTGAGGAAATAGGGCTTGGCGCCGGCGAGCAGGGCGGCGCCTTCGTAGATCTGGTAGAAGGGGTTGGGCGCGAGCACCCGTTTCACATGCTTGCTTGGGTCGATCACCGCCTGGGCGAAGGCGAACAGTGCCTCGCGGCTGCCGTTCACCGGCAGGATCTGGGTGGCCGGATCGAGGTCGACCCCATAGCGCATGCGGCACCAGATCGAGATCGCCTCGCGCAAGTCCTCGCTGCCCTGGGTGACCGGGTAACTGGACAGGCCATGCAGGTTCGCGGTGAGCGCTTCCTTGATGAATTCCGGCGTTGCGTGCTTGGGCTCGCCGATGGAAAGATTCACCGCTTTCAGCGCGGGATTCGGCGTCACGCCGGCGAATAATTCGCGCAGACGCTGGAACGGATAGGGCTGAAGTTGGTTCAGGCGCGGGTTCATAAGGTTGTGGACCCGATTCATATTGGAAAAAGGGCGCGAATTATATGCCTTCGAGTCGTTGGCTGGCCCCGCTGGCTTTGGTTGCCGCGGCGACCACCTGGGGATTGATCTGGTATCCCTACCGCATCCTGGAACAGGCGGGCCTGAGCGGCAGCGTCGCATCGGTACTGACCTATCTGGTGGCGCTGCCACCGCTGTTGATCCTCGCCATGCGCCAGCGCCTGGCCGATCCGGAGGAACGTGGCCTGATGTTGGCGCTCGCCCTGGTCTCCGGCTGGACCAATCTCGCCTATGTCCTGGCGGTGATCAACGGTGAGGTGATGCGGGTCATGTTGCTGTTCTATCTCGCGCCGTTGTGGACCGTGCCGTTCGCGCGCCTGCTGCTGAATGAGCACGCCAGCCGCATTGCCCTGCTGGTGATCGCCCTGGCGCTGGCGGGTGCCTGGGTCATGCTGGCGGGGGAGGGCGGCTTTCCCGTGCCGCATAACGCCGCCGAGTGGCTGGGATTGTCGGCGGGTATCGGCTTCGCCCTCGCCAATGTGCTCACGCGCCGGCTCAAGTCCGCGCCCATCGCCCTGCGTTCGCTCTGGGTATTCGCCGGGGTGGTGACGGTTTCCACTATTTACGCCACCGCCGAAGGCGCCGCGCCGGGAGCGGTGCGCGTGCTCGATGGCCACGGCTGGTGGTTGGTGGCGGCCATCGCCCTGGCGCTGTTGTTCGCCACTTTCACCATGCAATACGGGCTATCCCACACCCCCGCCAATCGGGCCGTCGTCATCCTCCTGGCGGAATTGGTGGTGGCCGCGATCTCCAGCCGCTGGCTGGCCGGCGAGGTGATGGAAGCACACGAATGGATCGGCGGCGGCATGATTATCGCCGCCACCCTGTTTTCCGGAAGGATGGAAAAAAATGTCTGAACTGGTCTCCTTGCTGCATGCCTCCCTGCTGGTCGCCGACCTGGCGCGCGCCCGTGCTTTCTACGAAGGCGTGCTCGGTCTGAAACCCAACCCGGCGCGGCCGACCATGAGTTTCGCCGGGGTCTGGTACGACGTCGGCACCGGCCAGATCCACCTCATCAACCTGCCCAACCCCGACCCGGTTACCGGCCGCCCGGAACACGGCGGCCGCGACCGCCACACCGCGTTGGGCGTGACGGACTTCGCCGCCATGCAAGCCCGCCTCGACAGCGCCGGCCTGCCCTACACCCTCAGCCGCTCCGGCCGCGCCGCCCTGTTCGTGCGCGACCCGGACGGCAACGCGCTGGAGTTGGTGGAGGTGGGTGGTTCTGACGGGGGGGTGAATGACCGAGCACTTGACCCTGTATAGGGTGCTGATGGACGCAGGTCAGGAACGAGGTGCCAGCGTTCAATCTCTCCAAGGATGAAAAACTCTATTCACTCCGCTCTATTCGAATACCAAAGTGGCGGGAGGCGGCATGGCGGCAAGTGGGTTCAGACACATTCCTTGCGGAGCGGCGGTCAATGAGAGCGAAGCGCTCGCCATCGAGAAGCTAAAGAACAAGCTGCAAGGTTTTCCCGGTACCTGGGTACTGCTCTCCAATCTCAGCCATTCCAGCCATGCTGGCCGGCTCTCGGATGAAATTGATCAGGTCGTCATCGGTCCCCCAGGGGTGTTCGTGGTCGATGTCAAACATTGGGATTCCGCCTGGCTCAAGCAGAACCCCAAAATCGTCGACAACGAAGCCGAGCGCATCAACGACAAGGCCAAACGGATTGCCGGCAAGCTGAAAACCGCCTTCAACCCCGGTTTCGTCGCGCCACGGTTATTACTGACGCGCGGCGGCACCGGCATGCAGGCGGGGCAACGAATCAAGCCGCGTGGCGTGCCGGTGTTTGGGCTGGGAGGGTGAGGACGAAGTCTCTTCAGAAGGCACTAACCCGACTTGCTACCCCATCCAGCACGGTCAGGCAAACGCCGGGTTCCAGGGCCGCGAAGTTGAGACCTCTCCTGGCTTTGAACATGTTGTTCAGCACCGCCGTACTGGTGGCATTGGTCTTGAAACAGATGGGCAGGCCGATCTGCTCCATGTAGTCGTCGGACTGGCCTTCATAGTCGTCCGGACTTTGCGAGGCCATGAATACAGCCAGGCCATGCGAGCGATGCAGCCGCACCAGTTTGGAGAGGCCATCGTGCTTCGCGGCCAGTAGCGGCCGCGCCTCGTCGATGGCAACCACCAGGTGAACAGCGCGGTGAAACTCCGCGTCCATCGGCGCCTCCGGCAGCGTTTGCAAATGCCGATGCAGCGCATCGAACAACAGGAACAGCGCAAGCCGGCGGCTCTCGTCCGGCGCGCCGCCGAAAGCCAGTATCCGGCTCTTGCCGAAGAATTCGGCCGGGGTCAGTTCCGGTGAGAACAAGCTGTACTGGTTCATCATCCGCAAGGACGACAACACGCGGTCTTCCTTGATGCCGTTGTCCTCGTAGTGTTGTTCCAGCGTTCTCTGGATGTCGGTGAGCGGGATGCCCCGGCGTTGCGCGAGTAAAGGCTTGAGCGCTTCCACCACCCTGGGTTTCTGGTTGTCGGTCAGTCCATCCTTGAGCGCCTTGTCCAGCGAGGCGCAGAAATCCATCGCCACATCGCGCGCTGATTCGGGGCTGACATCCGAGCCGGCGAACATGTCCAGCGGTATAGGTGACTTGGGTACTTTGACGACCACGGCGCCGAGTTCCCGCGCCAGTTCCGGCCGGTCGGCCAATTCATCCTTGCCTGCGTCGATGAGCAGCACCGGCACGCCGGTTTGTTCCCGCAACTGGGCGAGCAGTTTGAGCATCATCCGGGTCTTGCCGGAACCAGCCTGGCCCATGATGGCCACGTTGGGCGAATAGCCGCGCCCATTCAGGAGCCACAACGAGGGGTCGTTGCTTTCACGATTCGTGCCCAGGTTGAGCCACAGGGGTTTTGCTGTCATGGACTGCTGCGTGGTTGTTTGATCCGAATCCGACGGAAGCGCATCGCCGTCATCCGGCAGGACGGCACGCCGAGTAATTGTCAAGTCCCGCCTGTTTATAAACGCGCTTGACGAATAATTCGGGCTTATCCGCCTGCCACTTTTTCAGCGCCTGTATGGGGGTTTGATGGTGCAAAGCCCTTTGTGGGATGTGATGGTTGTAGATTTTCAAATAG
>JAUXXW010000044.1 GCA_030684775.1 Pseudomonadota bacterium | reverse complement strand
GGTGTTGGCGCTTTCCACCATGGCGTCGGCATTGACCGTGAGCAGGGCGTCGGAAATGTTGCTGAATACCGCTTCCATGCGTTGGTTGGCGGCGGACAGGGACATTTCCTTGGTGTACAGCCAGAGTGAGGTTTCGTTGAGGGCGTTCACCAGTTCCTCGATTTCGTTCGCCCCCCGGTAGGTGGGCATCTGCTCGCCCAGTTTGCTGGTGAGTTCGCCGGCGAAGCGGGCGGCTTCGCGGACCACGCGAACCGGACGGTGGAGGATGCCGATGAGGAGAATGACGCTGAGCGAGCCGGCAACCAGGGCAACCAGAATGCCGTCCCGAATGATGTCGCGGAGGTTGTCCTTCAGGGTTTTGGTGTCGATTTCGATTTGCAGAGCGCCTTCATAGCCGTATTCGGCGAGTGAACGCCACAGCACCAGGCGTTCCGCGTTCCAGGCGAAGGCATTGCCGGCAAGCGCTTGTCCGCCGGCATCCAGCCAGATCGGTTGTGGGTTGGCGGGCGGGGCCAGGGTGAGGAAATCGAATACCGCTTCCGGCGCTTTTCCGGGCTTGTGCAGCACCTGGGTGATGACCTGATGGTTTAGGCCCACGACACGCAAGGCACGAATATCGGGGTGGTGAGCGGAAAGCAGAAGCAGGCGTTCCACCGCGCTGTAGTCGCGTGTGAGCAGGTAGCCGGCGCTGGAGACCGACAGATTCTGCAATTGCGTCGTCATGCCGCTCAGCAGCGCGGTTTTTTCCTTCTCGGCTTGCTCAAGCGTGGTGTAGAGGGTGTGGCCGACGATGGTGATGACCAGCATCAGGGCGGTGAATAGCGCCAGTTGCGCCGTGAGTTGCCGGGGCAGCAGGCGCCGCAAAAAAGGTGGCGAAAATGTGGGCATCGTTCAGGGTGCCGTTATTACTTGCCGCCGGATTTTTCAATCTGCGCGTATTGGCCCAGCTTCAGTTTCTCCAGGGGGGCATAGTCACGCGCGTAATCCGCGACTTGGGCGCGGTCCAGTTCCACCGCCGCCAAGAGTTTGCGGCCGGCCGGGTCGTGGTCAAGCTTGAGCAAGGCCGCCGTCAGACGTTCACGGACCTCGGTGGGTACGCGCGGATGCGCGGCAAGGGGGTGCGAGGGTACGCCGGGGGTGGTGTAGAGCACGGTGAGCCGGGATCGCATGCCGGCCGGTTCCTTATCCAGGGTGGCGCCGATGCCGCCGCCGGCCGCCACTTCGCCGAGCAGCACATGACGATAGACATTCTGGTGAGTACCGACATAGGTTGTTCTGAATGTGATGCCTTCCTTTTCGGCAAGCAGCGCGCGCATATAGAGCGAGGCGCCGAAGGCGTTGGGGGACGGGAAGGCCAGTGTCTTGTCGTCGAGATCGGCCAGGCGTTTGATCCGGCTATCGCGATCCACCACCAGGATGCCGTTGAGCATTTCTCCGCCGCGCACCAGGGGGACATAGCCGTGCGCTTTCATGGCCATGACCGCATGGTAGGGGTTGAGAAAAACGAGATCTGGCACCCCGGCTAGAAAATCGGATTCGAATTTGGGTATGTGTTCCATCACCCGCAATTGCAGGCTGACGCCGGCCTCCTTTTCCAGATACGCCAGCACGGGCGACCAGCGCAGGCCGATGTCCACCGGGGTGAACTGCGGCACCACGGAAAGGGTGTAAACCTGCCCGGCCCAGGCGCTGGGGAGCAGGAAGCACAGGGCCAACATGTATACACGGATCATGGGGAGCCTTTTCATCAAAGGTGGGCGAGGTTCGCGCCTTCATCCTGGAAGCGGGCGCGAATAGCCAGCGCGTTATCCAGTTGTTCGATGAAGGCGGCGACACAGGCGGGGTCGAAGTGGTTGCCCGCGCCTTCTTCCAGGAAGCGCACGGCGTGCTCGATTTCCCAGGCTTTCTTGTAGGGCCGCTCGGTGGTGAGGGCGTCGAACACGTCGGCCACCGCGACGATACGGCCGTAAAGGGGAATGTCCTCGCCCGCGAGGCCTTGCGGATAACCGCTGCCGTCGAATTTTTCGTGATGCGTCCTGGCGATCAGGGCGGCGGTGTCGAGCAGGCTGGAGGCGCTGCCGGAAAGCAGTTCGTAACCCTTCTCGGCATGGGTTTTCATGATTTCGAATTCCGCCGGGTCGAGGCGGCCGGGCTTCAGGAGGATTTCGTCGCGGATGGCGATCTTGCCGACATCGTGCATCGGCGCGGCGCGCAGGAGCAGTTCCTGTTCCGCGCGCGGCAGGCCAAGTTGCCGCGCGATCAGGTGCGAATAGTTGGACATGCGCTGGATGTGGGCGCCGGTTTCCGGATCGCGGAATTCCGCCGCGCGCGACAGACGCGTGATCATTTCGCGCTCGCGGTCGAGAATTTCCTCGGTGGCTTCGGCGACTTTTTCCGCCAGCCAGGCGGCGCGGTCGGAAAGCGCTTTCTGGCTGCGCCGCAGGGCCAGCATGTTGTGCAGGCGGGCGCGGAATTCGGCGTTGTCGATAGGCTTGGTCAGAAAGTCGTTGGCGCCGGTCTCCAGCGCGGCGTAGCGGGTTTCCCTTTCATGATCGGCGGTGATCATGAGCACCGGGATGTCGGCGTTGGCCGGAACTTCCCGAAAGCGGCGGATGAATTCCATGCCGTCGGGCGGCGGCATCATGTAATCGACGATCAGCAGGTCCGGCATATTTTTCAGGCACCAAGCCAACCCTTCGCCGGAATCCTGGAAGGTGATGGGGGTGTACTCGCCGGCTCGCTTGACCAGGCTTTCCATCAGTTTGAGATTGACCGGGTTGTCGTCGACGATGATGACCTGCATGGCCAAGTTCCTTGCATGAGTTTCTGCCGCGTATATCGGCAGGATGCCAAAGAACTTTAGTGCGCGCCCCAAGCCGTAGGAGCGGCTTTAGCCGCGATGCGCCGCAAGGCGCAAAGAGCAAACGCTCGCCAAGGCCAAGCCGTTCCACCTTTGCGGGCTGCCGCCCGCATCGCGGCTAAAGCCGCTCCTACGGCGCCGGTTTGGCCATCGCCGGGCGCTTTTCCACTTTCGCCAGCGCCTGCATTTCGACCTGCTCGCGGAGCAAGCGCAGTTGCGCGATTTTTCCCGGCGGCAAAGCGGCGATCAGGTTGAGCAGCGAGACGGAATCCTTGACCGGCTGGCCGTTGACGGCCACCAGTACATCGCCCGGATGGATGCCGGCGCGGTCGGCGGGGCCGCCACGCAGGACGCCGGCAATCAGCGCCCCATCAGTCGATTTGAGTCCGAAGGATTCCGCGATCTCGGGGCTGATTTCCTGGACTTCGATGCCGACCCAGCCACGCGTCACGCCGCCGTGCGTGATGATCTGGTCCATCACTTGGCGCACGATGGAAACCGGAATGGCGAAGCCGATGCCCAGGCTGCCGCCGCTGCGCGAAAAAATCGCGGTGTTGACGCCGACCAGATTGCCGGCGGCATCGATCAGGGCGCCGCCGGAATTGCCCGGATTGATGGCGGCGTCGGTCTGGATGTAGTTCTCGAACGTGTTGATGCCGAGATGGCTGCGGCCGAGCGCGGAGACGATGCCCATGGTCACCGTCTGGCCGACCCCGAACGGGTTGCCGATCGCCAGCACGACGTCGCCCACCCGCAGGTTGTCCAGGTTCGCGAAGGTGATGGCCGGCAACCGGGTGTGCTGAACCTTGAGCACGGCGACGTCGGTTTCCGGATCGGTGCCCACCACCTTGGCCGGCAGGGTCTTGCCATCCGGCAGGGCGACCTGGATTTCGTCGGCGGCTTCGACGACATGGTGATTGGTGAGGATGTAGCCATCGGCGCTGACGATGACCCCGGAGCCCAGGTTGGAAACCCGTTGTGGCCGACTGTCGGTGTTGAAACGGTCGCCAAAGAAACGGCGAAATACCGGATCGTCCATGAGTGGATTGCGCTGTGCGCGAACTTGTTTGCTGGTGAAAATATTGACCACCGAAGGGCGCGATTTGCTTGCGGCATCGGCAAAAGTGGAAATTGGACGCGCCGCGCCGCCCTGGGTTGTGCCATTGGCCACTTCGCGGATGATGACGCCATTCCCGGGAACAGGCAGCAAGCCCGGAATCAGACGGTCCAGCGCCAGCAGGGCGGCAAGCACGAGTACCACGGCGGCGACGATCTGAGCAAACAATAGCCAGGGTTTTTGCATGGGGACTTGTATTCATATAAGCGGGACTGGCGGCAATTCTAGCGCAACGGGACGGGTGGACTCCCGGGCAGCCCGAACACCTGGATCAAGTAGGCTTGGGCATTACCTGAGGCATTTACTCAGTTGTAATTGCTGCATGTGCGAACTAACCTGACCCACATCATGCGAACCCTGATCCTGGGCATAGGCAATACCCTCCTTACCGACGAAGGTGTCGGCGTTCATGTACTGCAAGCGCTGGAAACAGCGTTGGCCGCTGAACATCCCCCCATAGACGATTTGACCTTGCTCGACGGCGGCACACTGTCGTTCACGCTGGCCGGCCCGATCGAGGACGCCGAAGCGTTGATCGTGGTCGATGCCGCCAACATCAAGGGCGAGCCGGGCGACTGGAAATTGCTGGAAGGCGAGGCGATGGATGCCTTCCTGCTGGGCAATCGCAAATCCACCGTGCATGAAGTCGGGCTGACCGATCTGCGCGCCATCGCCATCCTCGCCGGGCACTGGCCGGAAACACGGGCGATGCTGGCGATCCAGCCGCAAATCATGGATTGGGGCGAGCACCCCACCCCCGCCGTCGCCGCGGCCATTCCCCCGGTCTGCGCGGCCATCCTGGAATTGCTGCGGAGCTGGAATCATGCCGCTTGATGCCATCCCGGTCGTCGCCGTACCTCCCGGCCTGCGCGCCGGAGAACTGTCCGGCAACGCACCTGCTTTGTTGCGGGAAATCGCCGAAATGGTGCGCCGCCTTCTGTCAGAGGGCGAAACCTCCGCCATCGATCTGCAAGCGCTGCCGTTGACTCCGGCGGACCTGGAATGGCTGCGTGAACAACTGGGCGAGGGTGAAATTGCCGTCACCCTGAACGCGGATGGTGAGTCCAGTTTGAACGAGACGGCTTGCCCCGGCGTCTGGTGGGTGACGCACCGCAACCCCAAGGGCGCGGTCGTCTCGGAGTTCCTCGAAGTGGCCTTTGTGCCCGAGTTGGTGAAGGCCCATCAAGACGATGTCGTAATCGGATTAGAACATCTTGAATTACTGATTTCTGATCTAAGCTGAAGCAACCATTCCGAATCAACCGTTGTTGTTTGAGTGTGTCTCGAGCCAGGAGGCGAATCATCATGCAAGGTCCATTGATCGAAACTCTCGCGCGGCAAGGCGTTACCCGCCGCACGTTCATGAAGTTCTGCGCCACCCTGGCGTCCGCGATGGCGTTACCGCCTTCTGCGGGTCGTGCGATGGCGGAAGCCATGGCAGCGGCCCCGGCGGCAAGCAAACGGCCATCGGTCATCTGGTTACCCTTCCAGGAATGTACGGGCTGTACCGAATCCATTACCCGCTCACATTCGCCCACACTGGAAGGCCTGATTTTCGATGTGATCTCTCTGGATTATCAGGAAACCCTGATGGCCGCCGCCGGCCACCAGGCAGAGGAGGCGTTGCATGCCGCGATGGCGGCAAACGACGGCAAGTACCTGCTGATCGTCGATGGTTCGATTCCCCTGGGCCTCGATGGCGCTTATTCCTGCATTGCCGGCAAATCCAATCTGGAGACGCTCAAGGAAGTCGCGAAGGGCGCGGCGGCCATCGTCGCTATGGGTTCCTGCGCGGCATACGGTGGCCTGCCTCACGCCAATCCGAATCCGACCGGCGCGGTGTCCGTCTCGGACATCATCAAGGACAAACCCATCATCAACATTCCCGGTTGTCCGCCCATCCCGACGGTCATCACCGGCGTGCTGGCCCACTTCCTCACCTTCGGCAGCCTGCCGGAACTCGACAAGCATGGCCGCCCGAAAGCGTTCTACGGCGAAACCATCCACGACCGCTGCTATCGCCGCCCGTTCTACGACCAGGGCAAGTTCGCCAAGACCTTCGACGATCAAGGCGCGCGCAACGGCTGGTGTCTGTTCGAGTTGGGCTGCAAGGGGCCGGTGACTTACAACGCCTGCGCCACGGTGAAATGGAACGGCGGCACCTCCTGGCCGGTGGAATCCGGCCATGGCTGCCTGGGCTGTTCGGAACCCGATTTCTGGGATGCCGGAGGTTTCTACAAGGCGCTGTCGATGCCGGCGGACCCGCTGAAATTGGCGGCCAAGGCGGCAGTGGTGGGCGCGGCGGCGGGCGTGGCGGTGAGCTTCGTCAATCGTGGCAAGAAGAGCGCGGCCAAGTCGGCTCATGAGACGACCACCCTGGCTGATCTGGAGAAGTGATCATGAATGAAATCCAACTGCTGACCTGGGTGCGTGGCGATGGTCTTGATTACGCCGTGGGCATCTTTCTACTGGGGGTGATCTGGCGCCTGTTCGAGATTTATTCCCTCGGCCGCAAGAAGGATCTTTCCGCGTCGCGCAGTGTTGCCGGCGCTTCCGGTTGGCACACCATCTTCCGGCGTTCGCTGCCACCCGCAGGCATGGTGAAAAAGTCGCCCGTCAGCTACATCGGCGGCTACACCTTCCACATCGGCCTGGCCATCGTGGTGTTCCTGTTCGCGCCGCACATCCTTTTGATCCAGAGCCTGACCGGGCTGTCCTGGCCGGGCTTGCCTTCCCAGTTCATCGACCTGGCGGCCGTGGTGACCATGGCGGCGATGGTGGTGGTGCTGGCGGATCGCATCAACAAACCGGTGAAGCGCTACCTCTCCACCTTCGGCGACTGGTTCACCTGGACGGTGACCTTCCTGCCCGTGTTGACCGGCTGGATGGCGGTTCAGCACCTGCTGTTGCCCTACACCACGATGCTGGCGCTGCACATCCTGAGCGTTGAAGTTCTGCTCGTGGTACTGCCCTTCACCAAGCTGTTCCATGCCTTCACGCTGTTCGGATCGCGCTGGTACAACGGCACGGTCAACGGCCATAAAGGAGTTGCGGTATGAGCGCCTCTCTCGAAAAGGGTGTGCGCGTCCTCAAGGAAGTCATCGACGCACCCATCGCCAGTTACTTCAGCAGTTGCGTGCATTGCGGCCTGTGCGCCGAAGCCTGCCTGTTCTATACGGAAACAGGCGATCCCAAGTACACCCCGATCCACAAGTTGGAACCGATGCGCCGCCTGTATGAGCAGGAATACACCCTGCTCGGTCGGCTGAAAAAAATGGTCGGCTTGTCCAAACCCGTCACCGACGCCGAACTCGGCGAGTGGCAGGAACTGGTCTACAACTCCTGCACCCTGTGCGGCCGCTGTTCAGCGGTTTGCCCGGTCGGCAATGACATTGTCTACATGGTGCGTAAATTCCGCGAAGGCATGTCCGCCTCCGGCAACGCGCCCGATGGCATCAAGGGCGCGGCCAACCGCACCATCACCATCGGCAGCCCGATGGGCGTGAAGCTGCCCGCCGTGAAGGCACAGATGAAGCACGTCGAAGAGGACTATGGCATTCCCATCCCGCTCGATGCCGAGGGCACCGAGTACATGGTCATGCTGTCCTCGATGGAGATCATCAACTTCCCGGAATATCTGGGTGCCATCGCCAAGATCATGAAACAGGCTGGCAAGACCTGGACGCTATGCTCCACCGCCTTTGAAGCCACCAACGCCGGCATGCAGATCGGCAACTCGGATCTGGCGCGGGTGATCGTTTCGCGCATCGTCGAGGGCGCGGAAAAGCTCAAGGTCAAGACCGTAATCAGCCCGGAATGCGGTCATGCCTACACCGCGCTACGCTGGGAAGGCGCCAACCTGGTCGGCCGTCCGTTCACCTTCCAGGTGAAACACATCATCGAAGTGCTGGGTGAGTTCCAGGAACAGGGCCTGCTGAAGACCGAGGGCTTCGAGACCGACAAGCTGACTTTCCACGACCCCTGCCAACTGGCGCGTCGCGGCGGTGTCATCGAGCCGCAACGCAAGTTGATGAAGATGGTCGCGCAGAATTTCGTCGAAATGCCCGATGCCGGTTACATGAACTGGTGCTGCGGTGGCGGTGGCGGTGCCTCGGCCATCGAGGAAGGCGAAGAGCTGCGTCTGGAAGCCTTCAAGAAGAAGAAATCCCAGTTGGACGCGGTCAAGCCGGATCGCCTGGTCACCGCCTGCGCCAACTGCCGCATCGTGCTGGAGGAAGGCCTAGAGCACTATCAAATGGACATTCCCGTGATCGGGCTCACCGAGATGATCGCCGAGCACATCCCGGACCAGACCCAGTCAGAAGGAGCTTGATGCCATGCCCACCAATGACAAGGAATTCAAGGCGCAACTGGGCAGATTGCCGGTCGCTCATCAACGCCATGTCGCCGCGCAATTCGTGCAGCGGGTGTTCCCGCTTTCCAATGACTTCCGCCTCAAAGCCGCCCTTGAACTGGCGCAGCGCGCGGATGTCTCCGATGCGGAACTGGTGAGTGCTTACCAGACGGCCAACACCGCTCGGGTGGAAAGCTTTACCCGCTGCGGCAAGGAAACCGACTGGACCGCGCAGGCCGGCCATTTCGTCGCCAAGGCGGCGGTGGCCTGCGTCAGGCCTGCCTCCGAAGGCGAGAATCTGGCCTGGGAGGCCGCCATGTCGGCGCGGATGGCGCGTGCTTGCGAAACCGTCGCTGACGGCTGCGGCACCGAGAACAGTGAAGCCCAGGAGCAATACCGCATCCTCGGCGCCTTTTTGAATAAATAGTTGAGGAATAGACCATGGCCACCGCTCAAAGAGTCGTTGTCGACCCCATCACCCGTATCGAAGGGCATTTGCGCATCGAGGCGGAAACCGATGCCGACGGCAAGATCACCAGTGCCTATTCCGCCGGCACCATGGTGCGCGGCATCGAAATCATCCTGCGCGGGCGCGACCCGCGTGATGCCTGGGCCTTCGCCCAGCGCATCTGCGGCGTCTGCACGCTGGTGCATGGCATCGCCTCGGTGCGCTCGGTGGAAGACGCGCTGCATCGCGCCATCCCCACTTACACCATTCCACAAAATGCGGAACTGATCCGCAACCTGATGATTGCCGCGCAGTATGTGCATGACCACGTCATGCACTTCTATCACCTGCACGCGCTCGACTGGGTGGACGTGGTATCCGCGCTGAACGCTAACCCCAAAGCCACTTCCGAGTTGGCGCAAAGCATTTCCAGCTATCCCAAGTCCTCGCCCGGCTATTTTGCCGATGTGCAGAAGAAGGTGAAAACCTTCGTCGAGCAGGGCCAGTTGGGCATTTTCTCCAACGCCTACTGGGGCCACCCCGCTTACAAACTGCCGCCGGAAGCCAATCTGATGGCCGTGGCGCACTATCTGGAAGCGCTCGCCTGGCAACGTGACGTGGTCAAGCTGCACGCCATCTTCGGCGGCAAGAACCCGCACCCCAACTTCGTGGTGGGCGGTGTGCCCTCCGCCATTTCCGTGCATGTGGATCATCCCGGCCAGGGTAAAGGCCCGCGCCATCGCGGCGGCCAGGATGCCACCGCGATCAACATGGTCGGTTTGCAGATCGTGCAGAACGTCATCAAGCAGATGCGCGATTTCGTCGATCAGGTCTATGTGCCGGATCTGCTCGCCATCGCCGGCTCCTACAAGGAATGGGGCGGCATCGGCGATACCGGCGGCAACTTCCTGTCGTTCGGCGACATGCCGAGCAAGAGCTTCTGGGAACCCGATTCCTACCTCATCCCGCGCGGCGTCATCCTCAATCACGACATCTCCACCATTCATCCCATCGATCTGGACAAGGAAGACGAGATTCAGGAGTTCGTCAGCCACTCCTGGTACAAGTACGGCGGCGGCGATGGCGAGGGCCTGCACCCGTTCAAGGGCGAAACCGAGCTCAACTACACCGGCCCGAAACCGCCCTACGAGCAGTTGGAAGTGGAGAAGAAGTACTCCTGGCTCAAATCGCCACGCTGGAAGGGCAAGGCCATGGAGGTCGGCCCGCTCGCGCGCGTGTTGCTGATGTATGCCGATACGAAATCCGCCAGCCATGCGCAGACCAAGGAACTGGTTGATTACACCCTGAAGACCCTGGATGTGCCGGTCACCGCGCTGTTCTCCACCCTCGGCCGCACCGCCGCGCGCGGTCTGGAATCGAAGGTACTCGCCGACTCCATGCAGGGCATGTTCGATCAGTTGATGGCCAACATCAAAGCAGGGGATGTACGGACCTTTAATGACCGGTATTGGGACCCGTCCACTTGGCCGAGTCATATGTATGGCGTCGGCCTGATGGAAGCGCCGCGCGGTGGCCTGAGCCACTGGATCGTGGTCGACGACGGCAAGATCAGCAATTACCAGGCTGTGGTGCCCAGCACCTGGAACGCCGGCCCGCGCGACGCGCAAGGCCAGCCGGGTGCTTACGAATCCGCGTTGCAGCACAACCATGTCATGCACGATCCGAAGCAGCCGCTCGAGATCCTGCGCACCATCCACAGTTTCGACCCCTGTATCGCTTGCGCGGTGCATGTGACCGATCCGGATGGCGAGGAGTTGGTGCAAGTGAAAGTGAAGTAACACCCCTCCCTTCCCCGGGAGGGGATGAGTATGGAGGTGTGAAATGACAGCCGAACGTAGAGAAGTTGAACACAAGGTTTACGGTTGGGGCGGGTGGAAGATGCCCATCCTTCACCTGAACGACCCTGAGTATTGCGAATACGGGTGCCCGATATGCACTCGCGCGAGGAGTGGCATCCCTTGGGCGGTTGCCGCGCAGAAAGCCGAATTGGCGCTGACGCTCGGCGGCTGTCCCTGGGGCCGGGCGCGGCATCGCAAATACGGGGTCGGCCCCGACCAACCGATAGCGAAACAGGCTCATTGACGGGCCGAGAAGCCAAAAATGGAAGACTCACTCAAACGCCTTCTGGAAGCCGAAGCCCGCGCGCAGAGCATCATCGACGCGGCAAGCGCGGAACGGCAGCGCATTCTTGATGAAGCATTGGCCGCAGCGCGCGATGCCGAGGCGCGTTTCGAATCCGGGCGCGCGGATCTGCGCGCCCCTTTCCTGAAGGAAGCCCGTGGCCGCGCCGATCAGGCGGTGGCCGAGCTGTCCCGGAAATACGAGGAGCGACAGCGCAACTTGCGCGAGATGGCCACGCGCCACGAACAGGAGGCGGTCGACGCCGCGTTGAATCTGCTGCTCGACCCGGCCGCCTGAACACGACCCCCGACGGGATGATGTCGTGTCCGCTTATCTGAATACCCGCGTCAGTCTCTATGCCGGCCGCCTCTGGCAGGCGGAGAATTTCCGGGCGCTATTGAAGGCTTCCGAGGCCGAAATACCACAAGTGTTGGTGGACGGTGGATTGGTGCAACTTGCCGGCCTCGTTCCCGGCAACGACCTGCATTCGCTGGAACAAAGCATCATTGCCCGGTTGCTGGACGAGACCCTGGTATTGCTGCGCCCTCTGACCGGCTCGGCGCGCGCCTTCCTGCTCTATTGGACCGAGCGGTTTGAAGTCACCAATCTGAAGACCCTGCTGCGCGGCAAGATGACTGGCGAACGCCCCGCCACCTTGCTCAACCGGCTTACCCCGATGGGCGCTTTCGGTCGTCTGGAGGTGCAGGATCTGGCTCATGCCGAGGATGTGGCTGAATTGCTGCGCCGCCTCGAATCCGGGCATTACGCGGGCATCGTGCGCCAGGCCCGCCAAGCATTCGAGGACAGCCACGATCCCTTCCTGCTCGATGCCGCGCTCGACCGCAGCTACTACGAAGGCCTGGCGCATCGCGCCCGGCAACTGGAAAAGGAAACCGGGCCGGCGCTACGGCGCTTGACGGGGCCGCTGATCGACCGCATCAATCTGGTCTGGCTGCTGCGCTACCGCTTCAACTACAAGCTGCCGCCCGCCCAGGTCTATTACCTGCTGGTCGCCGCCCACTATGGCTTGTCCAGCGCCAGCCTCAAGGAACTTGCGGCCTTGGGCAGCCTGGAAGATGTGCTGGCCGCCTTGCCGGAAGGCATGAAGCAACGACTCGCCGATGCCGCCACGATTCCTGATGTCTTTGCTCGCATGGAACACGCCGCCGCCAGGGAAGCCGATAAGGTGCTGCGCTCCAACGCGCCCGCGATTGCCCGCGCCTTCGCCTATCTGATCCTGCGCGAACGCCAACTGCGCGGCGTGCGCGCCATTCTGCGCGGCCGCAATCTGGGTTTGCCGGGCGCGATGATCGAGGAAACGGTCGGGCAACTCGCCCAGGATGTCCACTGATGTTCCGCGCCCAGCCCATGTCCCGTGTGACCCTCTACTGCCTGACCAGCGAGGCGCAGGATGCGGCCCTGCTGTTGGCGCGGCATGGCTTGTTCGGTCTGGCCGCGGACAAGCATGAATCCTTCCCTGAGTCGCCGGGGGACGAGTACCGCGAGATTTACCTGGAGGCCGAGGCCCGCCTGGCCAAGATCGGCGAACTCTGTGGCCATCTTGAGCTTCCTCCCATTCCGCCGGATGTCATCGCGCCGAATCTTCGCGAGCTGAAAGGCATCAACAATCGTTTGCGTGATTTGTGGCAGAAGTGTTCGGCCTGCGCGGAGCATGGCCAGAAAATCGAGGAAGACCTGCGCCGCCTGGCGGTCTTGCGCGATACCTTCGAGCGCCTGAAAACCCTGGATGTGGATGTCTCCCGGCTGCTCAAAGCCGATAGCCTGCTCGATAGTCGAATCGGCCAGGTTCCCAAGGCCAATGTGAAGCGCCTCAAGGAGGCCCTGCAACTTGCCGGCTACATGCTCACGGTGTTCGATCAGACCGGCGAACAGGCTTTTGTCGTGGTCGCCGGCCCACGTTCCGGTGGCGAACTGGGTGGTGTTCTTTCCCAGGCGGGTTGGCGTGAACTGATGATTCCGCTGGAGTTGCAGACGCACCCGGAAATCGCCAGCAAATACCTGGAGCGGGAGACCGCGCGACTGCAAGGCGCGGAGACTCAATACTGCGACCTGAAAGTGAAAAGCATCGGCGAGCAGAGGGAGTGGCTGGGACAGGCCCGCCTTTTGCTGGCCCTTGCCCGGCCCTTGGCGGAAACCGCGTTGGGCGGCCTGCGCGGCAAGGGCCAACTGGTCTCCGTCTCGGGCTGGGTGCCCAGAGACGAGGTGCCGCGCCTAAAACTGGCATTGGCGGATCGTTTTACCAGCCGCTATCTGATTACCAGCCGAGACCCCGATCCCGGCGAGCGCGGGCAGATTCCCTCCTTCCTCAAATATCCCGTCTGGCTGCGGCCATTCGTGCCCTTGGTGAAAAGCTACGGCATTCCACGCTATGGCGAGTTCGATCCATCCCTGCTATTCGCGCTGACCTATCTATTGCTCTTTGGCGCCATGTTCGGCGACGTCGGCCACGGCGGCGTGATCCTGATTCTCGCGGCACTGCTTTATCGCAAGTTGGGACAGGTGGCCTGGGTGGGTCTTGCGGCCGGGGCGTCGTCCATGGGGTTCGGCCTGCTCTACGGCAGCATTTTCGGCTACGAAGACCTGATCACCCCGATCTGGCTGTCACCCTTGCATGATCCGATCCGCATTCTCACGGTGGCCATCCTGTTCGGCATCGGCTTCATCGTCTTCACCCTGCTGGCGAACAGCTGGAACAAGTTCACGGCGGGCCATGCGGCGGAAGCCTTGTTCGATTCCACCGGTCTGGCCGGCCTGCTGTTTTATCTCGGCGCGGCCGCCGGCCTGGCCGGGGAAGCCGGGCTACCGGCGGTTGCCGGCCTGGGCACGCCGGCCTGGAGCCTGGCCTTGGTCGGCATCACCACGGTTGCCGTGTTCAAGTGGGTGGAAACCCGCGCCAGCCTGGGCGAACGCGCCCTGGTGACCGCCATCGAAACGCTGGAAACCGGGATCAACCTGTTCGCCAACACGCTTTCTTTCATGCGGGTGGCCGCTTTCAGCCTCAACCATGTGGCCTTGGCGCTGGCCGTGTTCACCATCGCCAACGGCCTGGGTACGACGGGCCACTGGCTGACGCTCCTGCTGGGCAACGTGGTGATCATCGTCCTGGAAGGCGGCATCGTCGCGATCCAGGCGCTGCGCCTGATGTATTACGAAGGTTTTTCCCGATTCTTCAGCGGCGATGGCACCGAGTTCGTCCCGCTGAAGCTGGTGGGTGTGAAGTAACGGTTTGATCTGGCTTTTCAGGAGAAAAAAATGAGCTGGTTGATCGCATTGATGGGTTTTTCCGTAGTCGCCACGATAGGCGCAGGCGTCTGGCTGGAACTGAAGCCGCGCCGGCTGCCTTCGCCGGAATGGCTGAAAGGGGGCGTGCTGGCGAATTTTCTGGTCTTCGGCCTGGCCCTGGCATCCATGCTGATGTTGGGGGTTCAGGAAGTCATGGCGGCGGAACCGATAGCCGGTGCCGCCATGGAAATTTCCCTGGGCAAGGGCCTGGCGCTGATCGGTATCGGCCTGCCCACCGCGCTGGCTGCCATCGGCGCCGGCATCGCCCTGGGCCCGGTCGGTTCCGCCGCGCTGGCGGTGATCGCCGAGAAGCCCGAGATGTTCGGTCGCACCCTGATCTACATGGGGCTGGCAGAAGGCGTGGCGATTTACGGTCTGGTCATGTCCATTCTGATGTTGGGCAAGATTTAGGCGTGAGCGTAGTAGGTTGGGCAAAGCGCAGCGTGCCCAACAAACCGTTGTGACGTTGGGCACGCTGCGCTTTGCCCAACCTACGAAACAGGAAATGTTGAACGTGATGCATGAACTGGAAAGAACTTCGGCCGGCGCGCGTTTGGTCGTGCTCGGCAGCGCCGGATTGACCGAGGGCTTCAGCCTGATCGGCGCCGAGGTGTATCCCGACGCCGACCCCGCCCAGGTCGATGAAGTCCTGGCGCAACTGGTCAAGGATGGCAGCGAGGCGCTGGTCTTGCTGGAATCGAACCTGGCTCATGCCGGCGGTGCTTGGCTCAACCGCCTGCGCAATGAAGGTGGCCGCATCGTGGTCACCGAATTGCCGCCGCTGTCGGCGCCGCATGACTACGCCCCCGCCGTCGATGACGTGGTGCGCGCGGTGTTGGGGCCGGATGCATTGAAATAGGTGCAAGCATGTAGGTTGGGCAAAGCGCAGCGTGCCCAACATCACCGGAAAGCGTTGGGCACGTTGCGCTTTGTACCCGCAAGGGGCACGCCGGACTCGTAAGCCGTTAACGCGGACAACGATTCCGCTGCCCAACCTACGAACTACGAACAACGAACCGGGATTTGTCATGGACACTGATGCACAAGTAACCCAACTGGAACAGGCCTTGATCCGCCAGGCGGAAAGCCTGGCGCGGGAACAGCGCGAACGGGCCGAGTCGGGCAAGGCGCGCATTCTGAACGAAGTCTCCGACAAGATACGTCTGGCCGAAGAACGCGAGGTGATGGCCGCCAAGGTGGAGGCGGAGAAACATGTGCGGCGCCAGGCGCAGGCGGCGGAAACTCGCCTCGCCGCTGAACTGGACCGGCTGCGCTGGGCGCTCACCGAAGCCACCCTGTCCGGTGTGCAAATGGCGTTTCAGGAGTTGGTGGACGACGACGAACGCTACCTGGAGGTGTTGGAACAGTGGCTTGCCGCCGCTGCGAAAGATTTGCCGCCGGGCGATCTGGTGGCCGAAGTGCGGCCGGCGGATCAGCCCCGCCTGGCGCGGGATTGGGCGCAGATCAGCGAGCGTGCCGCGCCGGGCCGCAAGGTCGAACTGAGCGTGCACAGCCAGATCAGTGAAGGCGGTATCCGCGTGCGTCTGGCTGATAACCGCGCGCGTTACGACCAAACCTTCGAGGCCCGCCAGTCCCGGCAAGCGGACGAACTGGCCCGCGTGGCGATGGAACGCTTATTCGCCAGCGCCCCCGATCTCGGGACGCTGGTTCATGGCTGAAATTGAGATGGTGGAAGGGTGAATAACACGGTGACACATGCCGAAAGGTTCCCCCCTTTATCAAAGGGGGGACAGGTGGGATTTCTGAGACGGCTGCTCAGGCGAACGTCGCTAAATCTGAAGAAGCCCCTACCCTTCGGTACCCCTCATTCCCCCTTTAGGAAAGGGGGAGGCCACGTTTTCATCGACTTTCGCGCATATCACCAGGAAACGCGAAAACAGCTTTTCAAGGGGGAGCCACGCTCCCACCCTTCACGGATAGGAAATAGAAATGGGCAAAATTCTTGAAATCAACGGCCCTCTGGTCAAGCTGCAACTACCGGAAACCGTGATCGGCGAGCAGGTTCGGGTGGGACAGATCGGACTGGTGGGCGAGGTGATCAGCCGGGATGGCGACACCGCGCTGGCGCAACTTTATGAAGATACGGCGGGGCTGCGACCCGGCGAAGTGGCGGAAGGGCTGGGCTGGCCCCTCTCGGTGGAACTCGGCCCCGGCCTGCTCAACGCCATTTTCGACGGGGTGCAGCGACCATTGAACGCGGTTTGGGAAAAGAGTGGCGACCGCATGGCCAGAGGGGTTTCGGTTCCTTCCCTGCCTCGGGAGAAACGCTGGCATTTCGTGCCCGACCCGCACCGCCGCAACGCCACTCATGTCGACGGGGGCGATGTGCTGGGCGCGGTTCAGGAAACCGAATCCATCCTGCATCGCATCCTCACCCCGCCTTTGATTCATGGCGAGCTGCTGGAGCTGGCGCCGGAAGGTGATTACACGGTGGATGAAGTGATCGGCCGCGTGAAGCTGAACGACGGCCGCATCGAGAAGTTGCGCCTGTTCCACCGCTGGCCGGTGCGCATCCCGCGCCCATTCAAACGGCGCGACCACGCGGTGAAGCCGCTGATTACCGGGCAGCGCATCCTGGATACCTTCTACCCGCTGCTGAAGGGCGGCAAGGCGGCCATTCCCGGCCCGTTCGGCGCCGGCAAGACCATGTTGCAGCAGCAGATCGCGCGCTGGTGTAACGCCGAGATCGTGATCTACGTCGGCTGCGGCGAGCGCGGCAACGAACTGACCGACGTGCTCGAATTCATGCCCGAACTGAAAGACCCGCATACCGGCCGCCCCTTGATGGAGCGCACCCTGTTGGTCGCCAATACCTCCAACATGCCGGTGGTGGCGCGCGAAGCCTCGATTTACGTGGGCATCACCCTGGCCGAATATTTCCGCGACCAGGGCTACGACGTGGTGATGGTGGCCGACTCCACCAGCCGCTGGGCCGAGGCCCTGCGCGAAGTGGCCGGCCGCTTGGGCCAGATGCCGGTGGAGGAGGGCTATCCCGCCTACCTCGGTTCGCGCCTCGCCGCGTTTTACGAGCGGGCTGGGCGGGTGGAAACCCTGTCCGGTGACCACGGTTCCGTCACCTTGATCGGTGCCGTCTCGCCGCCCGGCGGCGACTTCTCCGAGCCGGTTACCAGCCACACCAAGGAAATCATCCAGACCTTCTGGGCCTTGTCGAAAGAACTGGCCGACGCCCGCCATTACCCGGCGGTGGACTGGCTGGAAAGCTTCTCCGGTTATGTGCCCTCCGCCGCCAAGTGGTGGGCGGAAAACGTCGATCCGGGCTGGGAGGCGGCGCGTGGCCAAGCCCTCGATCTGCTTGCCGCCTCGGAAGAATTACAGCGCATCGTCAATCTGGTGGGCGTCGAGGCGCTATCCAGTGAACAACGCTGGACCCTGGAAGCCGCCGGCCTGATCAAGGAAGGCCTGTTGCAGCAGTCGGCCACCGATGACATCGACAGCTTCGCCTCGCCGGAAAAACAGTTCGCGCTGCTTGCTGCGCTGCTGGAAATCTACCGGCAAGGCATGAAGCTGGTGAAGCTGGGCGCCCCGGCGAGAAGGCTGATCCAGATGCCGCTCCTGTCCCAGGCGCGGCGCTGGAAGAGCCAGCACAAGTCGGACGACCTCGATGCACTCAAGGCAAAGATCGCCCGGATTCCGGCCGAATTCGAGCAGATTGCGCAGGATTACTAAACGACCCCATCAGATGCCAATGGATGACATAAGATGACGTTGTATACATTTTATTTGAGGGGCAAGCCATGAGCAGCGTTTTGACTGTACGGGTCACCGACGACATGAAATACCAGATGGATTCCCTGGCCGAAGCCACCGGTCGGACGCGGTCCTGGATTGCCGCCGAGGCGATTCGCCAATATGTGGATAGCGAAAGCTGGCAGATCGGCGAAATCAGGAAAGCCTTGGAGGAGGCGGACGCGGGCGAGTTCGTGAGTGAAGAGGAAATGGAGCAGGTGTTTAACAAGTGGTCACCCGAAGGGCGTGCGAATGCGGGTTGACTGGCTGCCCCAGGCGCGCCGCAACCTCATACAGGAGGCGGATTACCTGGCCGGCAAGAATCCCGCCGCCGCACACGACATGCTCCAGACGATCCGATCAGCGGTACGTCTGCTCGCCCAACAGCCAGGTGCTGGACGGCCCGGGCGTGTGCCGGGTACACGGGAACTGGTCATACAACACTATCCCTATTTGATCCCGTACCGGGTGCGGGGCGACGTGCTGGAAGTCCTGCGGGTCTTCCATACTTCCCGCAAACCACCCGAAAAATGGTGAAGTCATGAAAAACATCGAATTCCGTACCGCGATCTCCGCACAGGGCGGCCTGGTCGTGATGGGCGGCGTGCCCGGCGTTTCAGCCGGTTCTCGGGTGTCATTGCGCGATCACGTCGGCAATCTGCGCAGTGGCCTGGTGATCCGCACTGCCGACGATGCCGTGCTGGTGGAAGTGTTCGAGGGCACCGACGATCTCGATCTGGAACGTACCTGGGTGCGCTTCCTGGATGAGCCGTTCAAATTGCCGGTTTCGCGTGACATCCTCGGCCGCGTGTTCAACGGCGCCGGCCTGCCGCGTGACGGGCGGCCGCCGATCATTTCCGGCGACCGCCGCGACGTCAACGGCGAACCGCTCAACCCCGCCGCCCGCGCCTATCCGCGTGAATTCATCCAGACCGGCATTTCCGCCATCGACGGCATGAACTCGCTCACTCGTGGCCAGAAGCTGCCGATCTTCTCCGGCGGCGGTCTGCCGCATAACCGGGTGGCGGCGCAGATCGTGCGCCAGGCCAAACTGCTGGGCGAGGAGTCCTCGGAGTTCGTGGTGGTGTTCGCCGCCTTCGGCGCCTCGCACGCCGACGCGCGCTTCTTCCAGGAAAGCTTCGAGGAATCCGGCGTGCTCAACAAGGTGGTGATGTTCTTGAATCTCGCCGACGAGCCGGTGATCGAGCGCCTGCTAACCCCGCGCGCGGCGCTCACCGCCGCCGAATACCTGGCCTTCGAGTTGGACACCCACGTCCTGGTGGTGATGACCGACATGACCGCCTACGCCGAGGCGCTGCGCGAAGTGGCGGTGCTGCGCGGCGACGTGCCGGCGCGCAAGGGCTATCCCGGCTATCTCTATTCCGACCTCGCGGAAATCTACGAGCGTGCCGGGCGGATCAAGAACCGGCGCGGCTCCATCACCCTGATTCCGGTGCTGTCCATGCCTTCCGACGACATCACCCACCCGATTCCCGACCTCACCGGCTACATCACCGAAGGCCAGATCGTGCTCGGGCGCGAGTTGTCCAACCAGGGCGTCTATCCGCCGGTCACCGTGCTGCCTTCGTTGTCGCGCCTGATGAAAGACGGCGTCGGCAAGAACTTCACCCGTGAAGACCACCCCCACGTCGCCAGCCAGTTGTTCGCCAGTTACGCCAAGGCGCTGGAAGTGCGTGGCCTGGCCGCGATCATCGGTGCCGAGGAATTGAGTGACGCCGATCGCCGTACCCTGGAATTCGCCGAAGCTTTCGAGCGCCGTTTCATCGGCCAGGGGGAGGACGAGGACCGCAGCGTCCATGAAACCCTCAATCTCGCCTGGGACCTGCTCTCCATGCTCCCGGCGGAAGCCCTGATCCGGGTTTCCGAAGAAGAGTTGGCGAAGTACCACAAGGGGGCGGCATGAGCGTCAGCCCCAACCGGACGTAGGGTGTGGTGAGCGCAGCGAACCGCACCATGCAATGCGACCGTACTTGATGCGGTTCGCTACGCTCACCACATCCTACGATCCATTCGATTCATGGTGATTGACTACTAGACCAGGAGCCGAGCACATGCCGGCACCACAACCGCGATGAAAAAACGCCTCTCCGTCCCCCCCACCAAGAGCGCCCTGTTACAGGTCGGCCGCCAGGCCAAGTTTCTCGAACAGGGCCGGCAGATGCTGGAGAAAAAGCGCGATCTGCTGACTCGCCTGGTCTACGAACGCCTGGCCCAATATCGTGAATTGCGCGCCCTGACCATCACCGAACTGGCCGAGGCCTATCACTGGCTGGGCATTGTGCAGATGCGCATGGGCGGGCAGATGCTGCGCCAGTCCTCGGTCGGTCTCAAACTCGCCGTGGCGCTGAAAGTGGTGGCTCGCTCCAGCGTCGGTGTGGAATACCCCAGTGTTTCCGCCGAGCCGCTGCCGCTGCAACCCGTGGGCCTGATGTGGACCGACGTCAGCTTCGATGAAGCGCGCCTGCGCCTGCGCGACCTCACCATCACCCTGGCCCGCCTGGGCGAGGCGGAGAACGCCCTGTGGCGCCTGCTCGCCGCCAGCCGCAAGACCCAGAAGCGGGTCAACGCACTGAAATACAACATCATTCCCCGCTACCAGGCCACCGTGCATCACATCCGCGCCGCCCTGGAAGAAGACGAACGCAACACCCTGTTCCAGATCAAGGTGCTGCGCGCGCGGGCGGCGGCGTGACCCTGTAGCGCAGGCGTCTCGCCTGCTTTTGGCGCTGGATGCAGGCGGGACGCCTGCGCTACGGGGCGGCGCTTCTTGATCCTCCTGGCGCTTGGCGCGGCGTTGCTGGCGGGCCTCTTGCTGCCTTCCGTGGTGGGGGGGATAGAGCATCTGGAAGCGTTGCGGGCCCGCATGGAGCGCCTGCAATTGGCGCAGAGCCGCTACCAGGAGTTGGTCATCGGCCTGCGTCATGGCATCACCAGCAATTACGACGAGGCCAACGACCGGATGGCGTTCATCCTTGAGGAGCGCGCGCGCCTGGCCGCCGACCTGGCGCGCGATATCGACCTGCACCGGCTCTGGATGCCCTATTACCAGGCGGTGCGTGGACAGGAAGCGCTGTGGAACGACTTCAAGCGGCGCAATGCCCTGGTACGCAATTCCCTGCGCTACTTTCAGAGCGATGCCCCGCGATTCGTCAGCCTGTTGCCCAAGGCCGTCGCCGGTGGCGCTCTGCATCACGAACTGCTGGCGCTCAACAATGTGCTGTTCTCGCAGGCACTGGGCGAGGGCGGCGAGGCTGGGGAAAAGGTCGGCGCCCAGGTGCGTGACGCGCTGGCGCGCATACGGATACTGGCCGCTCCTCTGCCCGCGCCCCTGCGCGAGGAATTCGAGCGTCTCGCGCGCCATGCCGAGATCATCAGCAAGAACGGCCCTGTGCTGGCAAGCGATGTCCGTGGTCTGGTTCACGGCTCCGGCCGCGCCGTCCTGATGCAACTGGCGGAAACCAACCACACCCGGCTGGCCGACGAACTTGCCAGGGCCGGCCGCTATCGTGCCGGCCTGCTGGTCGTGGCGCTGTTCCTGTTGCTGGCGCTGGCCTTGCTGGCCGCGCGCTATCTGGAGAGCCTGCGCCAGAGCGCCAGGGAGCACCGTCTGGCGGGCACCGTTTTCGACAGCAGCCAGCAAGGCATCATCATTACGGACGCCGCCGGTACTTTCGTGCGGGCCAATCCCGCCTATTGCCGCATGAGCGGCTATCTGGAACACGAGTTGCTGGGCAGCAACCCGCGCCTGCTGAAATCCGGCCTGCAGGATGCCGCGTTTTATCGGCTTATGTGGGCCAGCCTGAATGAAACCGGGCGCTGGCAGGGGGAGATGAGGAATCGGCGCAAGAACGGTGAGATCTACGTGCAGTGGATCAACATCGACGCGGTCAGCGGCGATCAGGGAGAAAAGTTGTTCGTGGGCATCGCCTCGGATATCTCGGAATTGATCAGCACCCGCGAAAGGCTGGCCAGCCTGGCCTATTACGACACCCTGACCGGGCTGCCAAACCGGGTGTTGTTCCAGGATCGTTTGCTGCATTCCATCAGCCAGAGCCGACGCGAAAAAAACAACCTGGCCCTGATCCTGGTCGATCTCGACAACTTCAAGATCGTCAACGACACCCTGGGGCACGCCGCCGGTGACGAAATGCTCAAGGAAGTGGCCAAGCGCCTGCAAGCCAGCGTGCGCCAATCGGATACCGTGGCGCGCCTGGGCGGTGACGAATTCGCCCTGATCCTGATGGATGCCAAAGGGCCGGAGGACATGGCATGCGCGGCTGGGGAAATCGTGGCGACGCTGGCCGCGCCCTATCAACTCATGGGGTTCGATGTGTCCGGCGGCGCCAGCCTGGGCATCACCTTCTATCCCGACGATGGCAACTCCCTGGAAGAACTGCTCAAGCAAGCGGACGTGGCGATGTATCGCGCCAAGGACCTCGGTCGCAACAACTACCAGTTCTTTACCGCCGACATGGCCGCCGGCGTGGCCGAGACCATGCTCATCGAATCCAACCTGCGCCGTGCTCTCGACGCCGGTGAACTGTCCATGCATTACCAGCCGCAACTGAGCGCGGAGGGCCGCGTGGTGGGTGCTGAAGCGTTGATGCGCTGGGATTCGGTGGAACTGGGGCAGGTCTCACCCATGCGCTTCATCCCGGTGGCGGAAAAGAGCGGCCTCATCGCCGCGCTAGGCGACTTCGCCCTGCGCGAGGCCAGCCGCCAGTGCGCCGCCTGGCGGCTGTCGCTCGACCCCGGCTTCCGTATCGCGGTCAACCTTTCCGCCGCTCAGTTCCGCAATGAAACGCTTGCCGACAAAGTGGCCGACGCGCTGCATGAATTCAAGCTGCCCGGCTCCGCTCTGGAACTGGAAATCACCGAAACCGTGGTGATGGAAGACGTCGCGCGTGGCCAGGCCGTGCTGAAAAGCCTGAAACAGCAGGGCTGCCGCCTCGCCATCGACGACTTCGGCACCGGCTATTCCTCGCTCGCCTACCTCAAACGCTTTCCGGTGGACGTGCTCAAGATCGACAAATCCTTCGTCGACGGCCTCGGCGCGGACCCCGACGACACCGCCGTCGCGCAAGCCATCATCGGCCTCGCGAAAAGCCTGCGCCTGGAAGTGGTCGCGGAAGGCGTGGAAACACGCGAGCAACTCGACTGCCTGATCCAGTTGGCCGGCGCGGAAGGCTTCATCGCCCAGGGCTATTACTTCGCCAAACCCATGCCGGCGGCGGAGTTCGAACGGAAAGTGGCGGGAGGCTTCCTGCTGGCCAAAGCGGACGGCATAACGCGGTAGGCCGGCGTGCGGCTACTTTGTGCGTTAAATATTAATGAAATCATGATGATATGTTTCGTCGTCGTGCGAGCCAGTAATGTTTAGCCAATCAGCGAAGCACGAACTCGACCAGCAGAACTTGCCAAAGAGGGGGGCGAGGGTGGTGTGATTCCACCCCACCGTCCAAGCCGTGCGGCTCAGGGGTGTGAACTTCAGCTATGTAGCAAGTCCGAATCCGGCCATGATCCGTCGTTGGCAGAGCGGAAAAACTGGGTATCTGATCGTCCGGTCTTGCCTCATCACTGGGCATTGGCGAGCGATCACGGGGAAAACAAGCCGCAGATTTTCGAACGAATCTTCGAGGTGTGCTGCAATAATCAAACAAAATGAAGCGCTGCTTGCCGGAGGGTTGACTGATGAATGCCGTAATGCTTGAGCTACCTCTTGATGCACTGGCGTCGCCAGGCGTCTCGCCCGAATCACTGGCGAGCGAAGCGAAATTCATGCTGGCATTAAAACTATTCGAGGTCGGCCGCTTAAGCTCCGGCAAGGCAGGGGAATTGTGTGGCATGGGTCGGGTTGAATTTCTTCTCGCCGCCGGGCGTGCCGGTGTGTCGGTAGTAGCGTTGGACAACGAAGAGTTGAGCGCGGAGTTTGGCGCGAATGCTTGATCGAGCGGTAGTCAACGCCGGGCCACTGGTCGCGCTGTCGTTGCTCGACCAGCTTGATCTGCTACCCGCCTTGTTTGCCGAGTGCTGGGTGCCACGGACGGTTTTCAATGAGGTGGCTGTTGCGGGCATCGGTAAGCCTGGTGCGAATCCCTGCAAGCAGCCGATTGGCAGGTTCGTGTGCGGGAGAGCCCGATTCCGGACCCGCTATTAGTGATGGAACTTGACGCTGGCGAGGCAGAGGTCATTAGTCTGGCCCGACAACTTTCCCCATGTATGGCCGTTATCGACGAGCGCCGTGGACGGCGCATCGCACAGCAGGTTTATGGTCTTCCCGTGAAGGGTACGGCTGGGATACTGGTTGAAGCGCATCGCCGGGGGCTGATTTCCGGTGTGCGATCCCGCTTGCTGGAATTGCGCGCTGCGGGTTACTTCATTGCAGATAGTTGTCATCACCGCAGCGAGCCAAGCGGTGGGGGAATAGTCAGTACAAAGGGTGCGGGCTCCGCTATCTGCATCATGGCAGGCTCTTGTAGGGCTCATAGGTCGGCGCCGGCTCACACGCCGTTGTGCCCGGCTAGTGTGAACGGCAGGAATCGGGAACACATTCGTCTGGCTGTGCTCGGCCACTTTGAGACAGCCAAGTCGCTGGCGTGGGCGTCTCCTGCTCGGCCGTAGCGGGCCGTCAGCACGCTGGACAGGCTGAGCCTTCTTGTCTGCACTCGGTGGGTGCCTTACCATCGACCCAACATAAGAAATGTCCGGTTAGCCCGGAACATTCATAGACAGGGAAAACGCATCGTGCTGATTCAAATGTGTTTTATCGACAACAGCCAGAAAATGTCTCTTTGTAAGGCAACATTTAGGTCGGCTAATTGTCAAGTCCCGCCTGTTTATAAACGCGCTTGACGAATAATTCGGGCTTATCCGCCTGCCACTTTTTCAGCGCCTGTATGGGGGTTTGATGGTGCAAAGCCCTTTGTGGGATGTGATGGTTGTAGATTTTCAAATAG